>CALBCY010000372.1 GCA_937927195.1 uncultured Chitinophagales bacterium | reverse complement strand
ACTCTTTCTGATTCTGACTAACTATTTTAATAAAAACTCACTTTAAAACGATTTGGTAATTTTTACTTTAGAAATTGATTTAAATTGAATTTTATAATCGAACTCAGGTTAATAAAATTTGCCCCCATTGTCTTATACAATTAATCTTGTGGCAATAGGATTTATGAGGTCTTCCCAAATATTCACAAAAGCTTCATTGAAGCAGTGGTTTTCATACTAATACAGCCTAAGTTTGCCGAAATTCTGCCTTTTCTGTCATATAGCTATCTATAGCCCATATCTTTTGGAATTACTTTGGCTCAAATATTGGGATGTATTTTATGATTTCTTATATTAGAAAAGACTTAGAATATAAAGATGAAAAAACATTTACTGCATAAACTTGGATTAGTTCTACTTGTTTTTACAACATTTTGCATCCATTCATTTGCCCAAGAACTTGAACAGGATTGTATCAATGCAATTCCCATTTGTCAAGATTTTTATTCTCAGGTAAATTCTTACGTTGGAGAAGGTTTTGTAGAAGATGAAATAAATTCATCGAATTCTTGCCTTAGTTCAGGAGAAAGAAATGATGTTTGGTATGTTTTTACCGTTTCCGAAAGTGGAGATCTCAGTTTCAGTATCACACCTTATGATTTGAGTGATGATTATGACTGGGCGGTTTACAACTTAACTGAAGCCAGTTGCGAAGATATTTATGATGACCCAAGTTTAGAAGTAAGCTGTAATTATGCAGCCGATGCAGGAGTAACAGGTGCAACAGGAGCGACGAACCAAACAAGTGGAAATGCAGGCTCGGATAATCAGAATGATCTGATTCCAGTAATTGAAGGAGAAACTTATGTGATCAATGTAAGTAATTTCTCCTCAACACAAAGTGGATATTCTATTGACTTGAGCAATACTTCTGCAACTATATTGGATGCGATTCCACCAACGATTCTGAATATTTCAGGCTCTCCGATAGAGCCTTTTATAATTGATTGTGGTGACAACTCATTTTATGTAACTTTTTCTGAATACATTCTGTGTGATTCATTAAATTTAGAGGATGTTAGCTTAGATGGTCCAAATATTAGCTACACACCAACCGAAGTTATAGGGAATGAATGCGATGAAATGCAGACCACAGTCGATATAGACAGAGATCGAGTTTTCCTGATTGAATTTTCGGAACCTTTTACTGAAAGCGGTTTATATACCTTTAGAGTAACTTCTCCTCCTGGTAGTCCAAGTGTTTTGGATCTATGTGGAAATGTTATCTCTACAGCTGGTACAGATTCACTTAACCTTATTTGGTCTTTTATTATTCCTGAAATACCATTCGTCGGAGACTTTACCGACCAAAGGATTTGTTCTCAAGGACAAGTTAATATTGAATTGACCAACACAAACAATAATTCTATTTATACTTGGTACGACGACAATGGATTTGATCCAGGCAATGAAATTAACACTGGATTGGAATTTGATCCAGATGGATTTTTATCGGCAACTTCTAATTTGACTACTTTTTACATGGTAGAGCAAAAATCTAATGGCTGTTACAGCATTCCTGCTCCGGTTAATGTTGAAATAGTCCCTCCGCCAGCGCCTGATTTCGATTTTGTTATCGATTGTGATGATGTGGAAGTTCAGTTTTCTAATTTGACTTCTTTCGATGCGACTTTCGGAAATCCGACTTATAAATGGAGCTTTGGTGATGGTTCAGGAAACGAAAGTGGTCAGGAATCACCCAACTATTCTTTTGATGTACCGGGAAGTTATGTAGTTACTTTAACTGCTTCTTATGGTTTGGGTTGTGAGCAAGTTGAAATGATTCAAAATGTTGTTATTCCGGAATCGACAGATCCGGTCTTTCAGGTCGATGGGGCTGTTTGTAATAGAGCAACGGTTACAGCACAAGGTGTCTACGATTCCTATACTTGGGATTGGGGCGACGGTATCGTCGAATCAGGAACAGCAAATGAAACGCATGTTTATGATGGTGATGGCGATTATGAGGTTACATTGACCGTTTCGGAAAATTTCCCCGATGCCAATTGTAATATTGACGGTTCATCTAGCCAAATGGTTAGCTTGACATCTGATCCTCCTGAACCAGTTTTTACTTTAGATGGAATAGGTTGTGAGCCATTGGAAATATTGGCCAACTGTACAGAAACAGCAGATGTCTATGAATGGGATTGGGGAGATGGAAATACAAGTACAGGAAACCCATCAAGCCATGTTTACGAAGCTGGAGGAAGTTATGATGTTCAGTTGAGAGTGGTTAGTAATTTTACGGATTGCGACTATGAAAATTCAGGCGCTCAAATGGTCGAGGTTCAATCTCTACCTGTTGTTCAAGAAGTAGTTTTAAGCCATGAAGAAGCATTTTCCAATCAGCCTGTTACTATTTCATTTAATACGGATGAAGCTCGTGATTTCATTAACTTTTGGGAACTGAGTGATGGGACAACTTCCAGTGAGTTGAGTTTTGAACATCGTTTTTCAGCAATTGGGACTTACGATGTTTGTGTTTATATAGAAACACCAGACCTCGGTTGTGCCTCTGAACAAGTTTGTAACACAATAGAGATCCTTTCTAATCTTTGGATTGATGTTCCTACGGCTTTTTCTCCAAACGGAGATGGTCTAAATGACGAATTGATTGTTGAGGGTAGGGGAGTTAGATCCTTCCATTTGCAAGTATACAATCGTTGGGGAGAATTGGTTTTTGAAACCATTGATATGGGTCTTGGATGGAATGGATTGTTGAATGGAAAAGAGCACGAATTAGATGTGTTTTTATACAGTTTAGAAGCGGAATTTGTAGACGATGCAATTTTTAGTAAACAAGGGAATATTAGTCTGTTGAGATAGCCTGTTAGAAAGTCTGTTAGAAAATAAGTTGAGGTTTAAGTTATGAAATTAAGTAAACGAATTTTTAGTTTGATTTTGGTTTTTGTCGGAGTTTCAACTGTCGTGAGTGGACAAGATTTTCACTTTTCACAATTTTATTCCACACCAACCTTAATCAATCCATCAAATACAGGTAATCTAGCGAATGACTATCGAGTTGGTGTGATTAATAAATCGCATCTTTTTGATAAATCGAATCAATATCAAACCATTGCCGCTTTTGCAGATGTAGCCATTCTCGAAGATCAAATTGCAAGAAATAGTTGGCTTGGACTTGGGATCAATTTCATGCATGACAATGCAGGTCAAGGAAATTTAAGGACCATAAGAACAGGAGGATCGATTGCTTTTCACAAAGCTGTAATTTCCGATCAGTTATTCTTTTCAATGGGAATGGATTTTAACTTTGTAAGAAAACAATTGGATCTTAGTTCTATCTATTTCAATGATCAAATTGGAGCAGATGGATTAGATTTGACCATGATTTCTGAAGAAAATTTTGATCAAAATACTTTTAATTATTTAGATGTTAGCGGTGGCATCAATCTGAGTTATGTAATGGGTAAACTATTAAAAGTGAATTTTGGTCTTGGGATGCTTCATTTAAACAGGCCAAGCGAAACTGTTTATTTCAGGAGCAATAATTCAGGGTACAATAAAAGGACCGTTCGTCCGGTCATAACTTTAAATACCGAATTGCAGTTTGGTAAATTTGGCATTCAACCAGGAGTTCTTTATACGAGAGATAAGGGGGCTCAAGAATTGATTGTTGGTTCTCATTTTGTATTTATACTCAGTGAACAAACCAGAGATTCTTATGGTGCTAGATTTTTGTTGGGTGCTTGGTACAGACTAAAAGAATCTATCGTGCCTAGTGCTGGTATGGAAATAGAAAACTTCCGATTTATGATTTCCTACGACGCCAATTTGGACCTAATAAGAAATGGAGCTCCTGACCGAAAAGGATTTGAAGTTTCATTGATCCATTCTGGCAGAATCTGGCCAAGAAAGAATCGCCTAAACTGTCCTAGATTTTAGAAGGTTAAAGCAAACCCCTGCAACCAAAGCTTTGAACATTGGCTTGCATCCATCGTATTCATGCACAAGCGTATTTCACAATAAATAAATACAATAAAGCCTCAAGTTATAAATAGGCGCTCTCTAAACAAAGAAGTAATTTGAGAATCAAGAACTCCGCAGATCGCCAAATTTCAACTTTCCTTCGACTTCCTTACTTTCCAGCCTGATTCAGTTTGCTTTAATTTGTATAAGAAGTAATGACCATCAATAACATACCTCAATTTGGCCTTTCCTTTTTTTACTTTAAGTGATTCAACCATTACAGGATGCTTAATATTACGGGTCAATAAATCAGCCTTGCTTGAAATTCTGATGCCTTTCTTTTTTAATTCTTCGTTCAAGCTTTTCGAAAAATAACTCTCTTTAGAGATGTGTATCTTTTTCTTGAAATAGCTTTGAACCGTTTCATTTTTCAAGGATAGTTCCATTATTTCTGCAAAATCTGCCGATGATTGTGCCTGGCTAAATGTACTGCCCAAGGTAAATATTGTAGCAAACATTAAAAGGGCAAAGAAGAATGAGCGTATGTTTTTCATAATTGAAATTAAGGATCAAAAGTGATTATTTGAATTAGATGGTTAAAATCTTATAAAGTTAAATTACATTCTTGATTTTAGATTAACAAAATTTGATGTAATATTGTTATCAGTATTGTTCGTTTAAAATCTATACTGTTTTAGTAGATGGAATATAGTATAAGTCACAAAAGAAAATTACAGGTTGATTTCAATCAAGTCAACCATATGAATCGCATTCGGTTGGATTGTCTTTTAAACATGATGCAATTGACTGCCTGGGAACATGCTGACAACAATCGATTGGGAATGGACTTGTACAAGGAAAAAAAGTTCTGGGCACTCAGTCGCCTGGTTTTGGTTATAGACAGCCTTCCAAAATGGCAGGATGAAATTGTTGTAGAGACTTGGGCAAAAAAGTTGGACAGCATTATCGTACACAGAGATTTCAAAGTAAGCTATGCAAATGGTGAAAGCATTTGTCGATCAGCTTCTGTTTGGGCTTTGGTAGATGTTGAAAAAAGGAGGCCACTTAAAATGGAACTGGTAAAAGATCGGGTGCCATTGAAGCTGGAAGATGCCTTGGAAGAATTACCAGCTAAAATTGTGAAACCCAAAGACCTGGTTAGCATAACAAGAAATACCATCCAATACAGTCATCTTGACTTGAATCAACACACGAACAATGTTGCTTATGTCAATTTTATCCTGGATAGTCTACCAGAAGAATTTCACGAAAACAAAAGACTTCGAAAATTTACAATCAATTTTAAAGCAGAATCCAAACTGCATGATGAAATTGAGATTTCGCAAACTCAGGAGAATGACCATTCTTTTAAAGTTTTTGGTGGAAGAATAAGCGACCAGAAAGAAGTGTTCCGCTCTGAATTGATCTTTCAAGACTAAAACAGGATAAAAGAAAAACTAGCCAAATCAATCCAATGACTCTCAAAAAAATAATACATTTTTTTTTGAAAAAGACGATTGTGTTTAATGCTTTGTGAATCATTTGGGTTTGACTGCCTTCTTTAAGCTTGTTAGTCTTGTTTTATTGCTTTCGTTGGGGCATTTATTTCACTTAGGTGAGTGAATGCCAATGATAGAGAGGAATTGCAATTTTGCAGAGATTTCTTCTGATTTTCATGGGCTCAGGATGTTCATTTCCGTAAAGCTGATCAGAAGGATAAGGAGGAAACTAAACCATCATTGATTAATCCTTGGCGGGCTAAAAATATTTCAAAAAATATCAAGAAAAAAGCCACCTTCGATTTTAATCGAAGGTGGCTTTTTGAATTATTTTAAATAGATGGTATCTCTTAGATATCAATCTTAGCGTATTTGGCGTGAGATTCAATAAAGGCCCTTCTTGGTGGGACTTCATCACCCATTAACATAGAAAAGACACGATCGGCTTCGGCAGCGCTTTCTATGGTCACACGTCTCAATAATCTTCTGGCCGGATCCATAGTGGTTTCCCACAATTGAATGGCATTCATTTCACCAAGACCTTTGTAACGCTGTAGCTTAACGGAATTGACGTTGCCATCTTTTCCAGCAAACTCTTTTTGTGCAGCTTCTCTTTGCTCTTCAGACCAAGTATATCTTTCTTGCTTTCCTTTGTAAACTCTATATAGTGGAGGTTGGGCAACATAAATGTTTCCATTCTCTACTAACTCTTTCATTTGTCTAAAACAGAAAGTAAGAATCAAGGTGCTAATGTGGCTACCATCGACATCTGCATCACACATGATGACGATTTTTTTGTAACGAAGCTTTTCTGTATTCAAAGATTTATCATCCATGTGGTATACTCCAAGAGCGGTGAAGATATTCTTGATCTCTTCGTTCTCGTAGATTTTGTGTTCCATGGCTTTCTCCACATTCAAAATTTTACCACGAAGCGGTAAAATGGCTTGGAAACCTCTATCACGGCCTTGTTTGGCCGTCCCGCCTGCCGAATCTCCCTCTACAAGGAACAATTCGCATTTTTCAGGATCACGACTCGAGCAATCAGCCAATTTTCCAGGTAAGCCTCCACTGCTTAATGCACCTTTTCTTTGAACAAGATCACGGGCTTTACGCGCTGCATATCTAGCTTGTGCTGCCAATGCAACCTTTGCCATGATTTGCTTGGCATCTTTTGGATGCTCCTCCAAAAAGTTAACCAATGCTTTACCGACAATTGTTTCGACAATACCAGTAACTTCAGAGTTACCCAATTTTGTTTTTGTTTGTCCTTCAAATTGTGGTTCTGGAACTTTCACAGAAATCAAACAAGTCATGCCCTCACGGAAATCATCACCTGTAATGTCAAATTTCAACTTTGAAAAATGTCCGTTCTTGTCTCCGTAGGATTTTAAAGTACGTGTCAAAGCACGTCTGAATCCCGAAACGTGAGAACCACCCTCTATGGTGTGAATGTTGTTCACATATGAGTGGATGTTTTCGTTGTAGTTGGTATTGTAATTGATCGCAACTTCAACCTGAACATTGTCCTTTTCACCTTCCATGTACATCGGTAAAGTGATCAGGCTAGTTCTGTTTTCATCGAGGTATTGAACAAATTCGATCAATCCACCTTCAGAATGGAATACTTCTTCAATGACAGAACCATCTTCATTTTTCTCACGCTTATCGGTCAAGCTAAGCCTGATCCCTTTGTTAAGGTAAGCCAACTCTCTCA
Organism: uncultured Chitinophagales bacterium; assembly: GCA_937927195.1. GTDB lineage: Bacteria > Bacteroidota > Bacteroidia > Chitinophagales > UBA2359 > JAHDGP01. Next base: position 9,625 of record CALBCY010000372.1, on the reverse strand, counting down.
GCCTTGAAGCGAGCGTATTGAAATTGTATTCATGAACGGTAAAGATATCCTGATCTGGTAAGAAAGTTACAATCGTACCGGTAGTGGTAGAAGTCCCCTCTTCTCTTACAGGATATTTAGGTGCTCCTCTTTCGTATTCTTGTTGGTACAATTTACCATTTCTCTGAACCTGAACCAGCAAGGTAGAGGAAAGAGCATTTACGCAGGAAACACCCACACCATGCAATCCACCAGAAACTTTGTAAGAGTCTTTGTCAAACTTACCACCAGCATGTAGGACAGTCATTACAACCTCTAATGCTGATCTCCCTTCTTTTTTATGTATTTCAACAGGAATCCCTCTACCATCGTCAATAACGGTGATTGAGTTGTCTTCGTTGATGAAAACCTGAATATCGCTTGCATGCCCTGCCAAGGCCTCGTCAATCGAATTATCAACCACCTCGTAGACCAAATGATGAAGGCCTTTTACGCCTACATCCCCGATATACATCGCGGGTCTTTTTCTTACGGCTTCAAGACCTTCCAGGACCTGAATACTCTGGGCACTATATTCTTGTGACATACTACTAGATTTTATTGAAAATCAATTATTTACGAATCTCACAAAGATACTAAAATATGGCCTATTTTCCCAATTTTTAAGCTTTCTTAATGGGCTTTGAAAACCCAAAAACAAGCCTAAAGTTGTAATCTTCTGAAAGCTACTCGATTAGATTGATAATACCCACCTGGTTTGCCTTTATTTGACGCATTTTATACCCAAAATGTTAGCCCATCGTACGCAATTTGGACGTTTTTGGGCAATTCCTTTTGTATATCCTCGTATTTGCCCATCTGATGGCTGATGTGGGTGAAATATGCTTGCTCTGGTTTTAGTTCTTCTACCAAATCAAGGGCTTGCTTTAAAGTGAAATGTGAAATGTGTGCTTCTTTTCGAAGTGCGTTTAAAATCAGAATTTTACTTCCCTTGATTTTATCCTTTTCTTTTTCACTTATGAAATTCGCATCTGTGATATAGGTGAAATCATTGATTCTAAATCCCAAGACTGGAAGCCGATGATGCATAACCTGAATTGGAGTGAATTTTATTCCATCAATTTCAAAAATTTCATCGTCAATAAGATTGAAATTGATTTGTGGAATACCAGGGTATTGGTTTTTGGCAAAAATGTATGGAAAGACCGTTTTGATGTAATCCTGCACTCTTTGAGTCGCGTACAAGGGAATATTCTTTTTCCTAAAGAAATTGAAGGGTCTGACATCATCTAATCCAATGATGTGGTCAACATGTTCATGCGTATAAACAATGGCCGTTAAGTCATTTACTTTGGCTCTCAGCATCTGTTGTCTGAAATCTGGGCCAGAGTCAATAACAATATCAATTGGATGTGCTCTGTCTTCAGATTGCACTAAAATGGCACTTCTGAGTCTATTGTCCCTTGGGTCTTCAGATTGGCAAACGGGGCAATTGCAGCATATTACAGGCACTCCTGTCGAAGTTCCTGTCCCCATTACTGTTATTTTGATTTTTTGTGTCAAAACTTTATGCGCTTATACTTTCAAAAGCATTAAGATAAATCAGTCTTATGGATAAGTACGCATAAAACCATTATTCGTTGAAAATAGACTATTCAACAGATGAAAAAACAGATGAAATAATAGCCGAAATAATAGCCGGAATATTAGAGTTAGAGGGAAATATCAAACTAAAATTATGCTTGGATTAGAAAAAGTTGCAGACTGGTGGGAGGGAAATAAGAAGGAATCAGAGGGTGCATTGCAAGAATGGGTCAATACCAGTGAAAGTGATTTCGGATTATACAGTAGGGCTTTCGTAGCAACATCCGTTTCAACTGCTATGAGTCTTGGGAGCGGCTTGGTAGATGTTTTAAGATTAGGAGAAGGAGTTAAAGAGGGAGGCTGGGGTTACGCCAAAGATGCTCTTCGAGTATTGGCAATAGCTGGCCCGATTTTTAAACTTGGGCGGCTAGGTGCAGCAAAATGGACATTTAATCCCAAAGGAGGCCTTTGTGCTTCTGCCGCAACTGCAAAAGCCCTGAGGCATACAGGGAATAAAATGTTTCTCTCCGCCCAATCAGTTTTTGCGCGCTCAGGAAGTGCAGCTCCTAAGAATTTAAATGAATTTGTACCCATGTTGAAAATTTGGGGAGTGAAAGTAAACGAACTAAAATTGGCCAATTTAGGTGAGCTAAGCAAGCTACTTCAAAAAAGTAAAAAGTCCGTTGTTATGTTTGCTGTCAGGTGGAAAATACCCAATACAGAAAAGGGTGCTGCCCATGCGCTCTATGCATTTAGAAACTCAGCAGGACAACTTAGAATAGCTGATAGAACCGGTGCAATTGTTGATTCTTTAAGTAAACTGGAGAAATTTTACCCAGGAATAAGTAATGCCGTCCCTCAAGGAGCAGCTTTGTTAATCAAAAACTCAATTGTTACGAAAGGTACTTCCTTGGCAAGCATGCTAGCTATAGAGGTCAATGCACTTCTGGTAAGAGATAGCCAAGGAAACAAAGAAGTTCAAATATCTCCAGTAAAGGATAACTAAAAAGAATACAATATTGGTGTGTTTGAGTTTGCGTCAAGCAATACTAATTATTTAATAACTTCCACTTCAACTTCAACCTCTTCTTCGATAGCTCCTTCTGCCGACTTGTTTTCATCCGTTTCAACAGGACCATTCGCCAATTCTTCAGATGGGTTTACCAATTTGCTTTCGTTTAGGTCTTCCGCTGAATCTTTGCTTGAGTCTTTGCTTGAGTCTTTGTCAAGGCCTTTTGCTGAACTTTCAGTTTCCCCATCGGCTTTCTCATCAGTTTTCGGCTCCTTGTCAGCTTTGGCAATTTTGTCTGTTTCTGACTCTTCCAAATCTTCAATCTTCTTGCCAGTCAGCTTCTGGTAAAGCTTCAATGAAGGATCACTCAATAAATTTGGTTCAATATGTAATTGACCCACCAAATCAATGAGAATACTGATTTTCATTTCTGGAGGGTAAAATTTGTTGATTATTACTTGTCTGGTATCATCAAGAATACAATAGCCCGCATGGAAATTTCCTTTCCCATATCTTACCTTAAATTTGCTTTCTTTGAAAATGGTCTCCATTTTCTTCAGATTATGTGGTGTTGCTTTTAGCATTTATAAGTTCCTTTAGAATATTTAACCCACTGGTTAACAGTTAAATTTGCCATTTAACGGTCAAATAAAACAAAACTTAGGGATTAATTTGTCCTCAAATCTAAAAATAAAACTTTTTTAAGGGATATTTGTCGTAATAATTTTCCAAAAAAATCCTTCCCGACAAAATATGCTTGTTAAATGAAACAGATCGTATTAATTTTATTTCTATTGCTTCCAACCTGCATGTTTGCTCAACTTTTTAAAGCTGGTTTTGTTGGAGGGGCTTCTTTAATGCAAGTCGAAGGGGACGATATCGCAGGTTATGATCAAATTGGCTTTAATGCGGGTTTAATTGTAGATGCGGGTTTTTGGGAAAATTCCTCCATCAGTATGGAAATTCTTTTTGCTCAAAAAGGAGCCGAAAGTGGAGGATTGGAAAGAAGCATTGGCACGGATATAAAGATAGTTTGGGATTATATTGAAATTCCTATCGTATTTCATTACAAAGATAAAAATGGAATGGATTTCGGAGCTGGGCTTGCTCCTGCTCGTCTTGTCAGACAAGGCTATTGGATTAATGGTGTAGAAGATCTGACAGAGTTCGAAGAAAATCCGCCTAAATCATGGGATTTTGGCCTCTTATTGAATTTAGGCTACAACATCAATCACTTTTTACAAGCCAACCTTAGATGGACGTATTCTCTTGCTCCAGTACGAACAGATGAAAACAGCAACCTTGAAAGTAAAGGCCAATTTAACAATGTGGTCAATCTTCGAATGGTGGTTATGTTTAGTGGAATAGGTAAAAAAAGATTATAACCTCAGTTCGAAGCAAAGATCTTACTGCAAGATTTGCTCTGCTCTCCTTAAATTCAATCAATTTTTAGCTTAATAATTGTTGTTTAGCTTGTTTGTTAGTCATTCCAGCTACTTTGATTAATATAATATAGTCTTATCTCTAAATTATAGCAACTATTGTCTAAGTATCCAGTATACTTAGCTTATCTTTGCACTCAATTTTTAAAACCACATAAAATATTATTCATGAGTTTCATAGCTGATGTTTTTGGGAGACAAATTTTAGATTCGCGTGGCAATCCAACTGTTGAAGTTGAGGTGATCACAGAAAGCGGATATTTTGGAAGAGCTGCAGTTCCATCTGGGGCTTCAACTGGTATACATGAAGCTGTTGAGCTGCGTGACGGTGAAAAAAGCATTTACATGGGTAAAAGTGTTTTGCAAGCTGTTGACAATGTAAACAATGACATCAACAATGCCCTTGAAGGGATGGATGTTTTTGATCAAAATGAAATTGATGCAACTTTATTGGCATTGGATGGAACAGAGAATAAAAGTGTTCTAGGAGCCAATGCAATTCTTGCTGTTTCTTTGGCCTGCGCAAAAGCTGCTGCAGAAGCTTCAGAACAATCATTGTACAGATACATTGGTGGCGTAAATGCAAATACTTTGCCTATTCCAATGATGAACATTATCAACGGCGGTTCACATGCTGATAACAGCATCGACTTTCAGGAGTTCATGATTGTTCCAGTTGGAGCAGACACTTTTTCTGAAGCTTTGAGAATGGGTGTAGAGACTTTTCACCATTTGAAAAAAGTTTTACAGAAAAAAGGATTCTCTACTAATGTAGGAGATGAAGGTGGATTTGCACCAAACTTGAAATCTAACGAGCAGGCTTTGGATACTATTTTGAAAGCCATTGAGTCAGCAGGATATAAAGTTGGGGAAGATTTACAAATTGCCCTTGATGTTGCTAGTTCTGAATTTTATGATAAAGAGAAAGCGGTTTATCACATGAAGAAATCTTCAGGTAAAAAGCTAAGTTCAGAGCAACTGATTGAATATTATGCAAAGCTTTGTGCCAAATATCCTATCGTATCAATTGAAGATGGTTTGGACGAAGATGATTGGAAAGGCTGGAAAAAACTGACAACAAAATTGGGTAAAAAAGTTCAATTGGTCGGAGATGATTTGTTCGTTACGAATGTGAAAAGATTGCAAAAAGGAATCGATAAAAAAATTGCCAATGCGATTTTGGTAAAAGTAAACCAGATCGGAACATTGACAGAAACCATCAATGCTGTAAATCTTGCAACAAGAAATTCATACAACAGTGTAATGAGTCACAGAAGTGGTGAAACTGAAGATGTAACAATTGCAGATTTGGCGGTAGCATTAAATACTGGTCAAATTAAAACAGGTTCTGCTTCTCGTTCAGACAGAGTTGCCAAATACAATCAACTTTTGAGAATTGAAGAGGAGTTAGGAGCGGTAGCATATTATCCAGGTAAAAACTTTCGTTTCGTAAAGAAATAATATGGAATCTAAAAGGCAACTACAAATAGCCAGAATAGTCAAAGAGAACCTTAGTTCTGTATTACAAATTCACGGCTTTGAGATTTATGGTCGTGCATTTGTAACAATAGCTACTGTTCGTGCGACTTCTGATTTGGGTTTGGTTCGAATTTATTTCAGTGTCTTTAATGCAGAAAATAAGGACAATGAGGCAGTTTTAGAAGCCTTGAAGTCAAATCTTAATCCTTTGAAAAAACGCTTGGGTCTTAAGATTAGGAATAAAATGAGGAGGATTCCAGAACTGGAATTTTACCTTGACGATACAATGGATGAAGTCTTTAAAATGGATGAGGTCTTCAAGAAGATTTCTGAAGAAAAGACTGGAGAAGAGGAATAAGGAGCATATAGAATAAAATATGAAAATGGATTGAAGTTTTCTTTCGAAAGAAGAAACTCCAATCCATTTTTTTTTATAAAATTATTTTATACTATATCATTTTTAACTGCAATTGGTATTAATAGGTAATCAAAGCATGCATGTCATATTCTGTCAGCAATGCTCTCCCATTTAAAAAGCCCAACTCTGCTAGAAAGCACAAGCCTTCAACGACACCACCTTGCTTCTCAACGAGGTCGATGGTCGCTTTAATGGTTCCTCCTGTTGCCAATATATCATCAATGATGACAACTTTTTGCCCAGGCTTAATAGCGTCCGAATGCATACATAAAGTATTGCTTCCATACTCAAGGTCATAGGATATTTCATCAGTTGCACGAGGCAATTTTCCTGGTTTTCTGACAGGAATAAATCCTAGGCCCAAAGAGGCAGAAACTGGACAACCAAATATAAAGCCACGGGCTTCTGGTCCAACCACCACTTCGGCTCCTCTTGCCTTTGCATAAGCAATGCATTGATCTATAGCTTCTTTAAAAGCTGGTCCATCAGACATTAATGTACTTATGTCCTTGAAAATAATTCCTTCTTTTGGGAAATCAGGAACATCGACAATATAATCTGCTAAATTCATGCTTAAAAGTAAATTAATTTTATGGTAACAATGAGGATTACAATGTTAATTCAAAATTAATTTTTGCCTTTTCTATTCCATTGACAATTATAGCCAATTTGTGAACACCAGGATGGTGTTTTCTTGTTGTGAAATCTGTAAATCGTTGCTTTCTTTTTATGTGTTCTGCTTGACCAGATTTAAAGGGTTTTTCTGAAATTTGAAAGACCTTTTTTGACAAGGTGCCATTCGATTTTACATAATAAACAGCAAATTCCAATCTTAATTTTTTTTCAGTTTTCGCTTTGGAAACTATTTTAAAACTCAAATATCCGCTATCGCCAATTTTCATTTTTGCAGGGGCCATTTTTAACTCGGAAATTTCTACTGTCACAGGATCTCCAAACCCAAAAAGTCTAAGAATTTTTGTATCTCCTTTTTTCAATAAACCTCTACACGCATGTTTGATCAATCGGTCTTTCAGTTTGTTTTGACCAAGGTGTTTTTTTGAAATCTGGTAGACAGTTTTAGGATGATCTTTTGAAATGTCATTGAGATTGTTTGCAACACTTCTTCTAACGGTTTCTGCGGCGTCATTAATCAATTCTTCTAGAATCGGTAAAATAGGAGTGGGGTCATTTTTTAATGCTTTCAATGCCATTCCCCATGGGAGCCTTGGACGACATCCCTCACTTGCAAGCCTTCGCACCCAATAGTTTTTGTGGCCCGTCCATTTCATCATCTGAGCCAACATTTTGTCTGGATACTTTTCAATGAATGGTCGAACCGCAAATTCGGCACTGGTCGTTTTAGTGATTATTTCTATGGCTTTAACTGAAATTTTATAATGGTCAATTCCATAAATTTCAATAAAGTCTGGCAGAAACATTAATTCAAAACTTTGGCTGTCCTTACCAGTTTTCTTTTGATGTGCTTTCGCATAATCACATAGGATCTTGGAAGAGCTTTTGAAATCTTCAGGCAGTAATTGATGCAAACACCCTGTAATGTGTCGCATCCTCTGTTTCAATTCAAGCAGATCCCATCCTTTGGCAAAGACCAAACGCCTAAATTTGTTCTTGTCAAAGTCAGGATAAATTTCAGTTAACTCATCAGAAAACAATTTTATATAATCCCGATTGTAAATGTTTTTTAACTGAAATTCTGACATTTATTTTCTGCTTAAATTTGCTCTTTTGGCTTATGACCAAAAGTTTAAAGGACGATAACTCTTCTGCTGATTTGCTCTGTCTCTGATTGAATTTGTAAATAATAAATGCCTTTTTCTAAATTGGAAACATCGATTTTTTCAGAAGTTCGATTGAAAGAATTTTGCTGAAACAACATTTTTCCATTTAGATCGAACAAAGAGATTGCCAAGTTTTGATTGTTGTTTTTGAAATTGACATTGATGAAATCAGAACTAGGATTGGGGAAAATATTCAAATCAAAATTACTAGATTCATTTAAACCTACAGTCCAGCTTTCACAGAAAGATTCATTGCTTGGGAAGCTGGCATTATACATCAATTCAGAGTCAAATTGTGACGGGAATATTAGATTAGTAGAATCTGCATTGAGGCAATTTTCACCTGTTTCATTATTGTATAAGACAGTTATGTTCTGGCAAAGGTCAACGGTGTCTCCATTTGAGAATATTGCCTGTAATTGAATGACGTATTGTCCCCCAGCAGTTAAATTGCCAGAGCTGTTTAATCCATCCCAAGTCCAAAGGTTTCCCTCAAATGGAATGTTGTTTATAAGATTGCCATTGACATCATAAATATTAGAGCTTCCAACTTCTAGGTTTTGGAACAAGATGAAATAAAGATCATTTACTCCATCGTTATTTGGACTAAAGGCATTGGCCAAAGAAACCAGATTGTTCTCGTTTTCATAGGTAAGGCTCGGGTCATTACATTCTGTTTGTCCATTTAACAAAAATGAAATGGATAAGAATAGTATTGACAAAGAAAGGAAGTTTTTCATAGTTAGAATTTTGACAAGTGATAAATGACGCATCCAAAGATGTAAAAAAAAAATTTCCTAAAAATAGCTGATGAAATTGATCAATCAGTATTTTTAAGAAATTTTATTTTTTTGTTGCTCTGTGCGCTCGCAGGTATTTGGATTAGGTCGCAGCCGCTTTTGTGTTTTTTGGGTGCTACTTGCTGTACCTTTTGGGTTCTAATCAGAAGGGACCCTCGGGTTCCTACATTGCTAGCTTCAACTCAATCAATAATTCTCGGTTCAATTCATGTTTTTGATTTTGGCTTCACCTGTCACATTTTGTTGGCTGATGCTTCCATTTCCTTTGTAATAAATATTTGATTCGCCAGTAGCTTTGATGTCCATAGAGTTTTGCACAGTTAAGTAAACCTTGCTTTCACCTGTTAAATCCAGATTGGCATCTTGGCATTCGAAGTGGTAATCTTTCATTTCACAGTCGCCGGTCAATTTTATATTAGTGAAATTTGCAGAGCCTGAAAGCTCAAATTGAGCATCACCTGTTGCTTTGAGGTAAAGGTTTTTAACATTTACATCTCCCGAAAATTCTGAATCTCCTGTTAGAGTAATGTTGGTTTCTTGTTCTGTTTCAAGTGTGTTTGTCAATTTTATTGTGCAATCACCTGTTGCCTTGAAATCATTTATTTCAGCTGTGCGAATAAATATTTTCGTCGTTGAGTTGCCTCTAATTGAAAGTGGAGCATCCATTCGAACGATCAATTTGTCTCCTTCCTTTTCCACTATAATGTGCTCATGTAAATTTTCGTTTGCTTCAATTCGTACTTCGTCATCATCTTCTGAAAATTCTACTGTTACATCGAAATCTGAAGAAACCTCAAAGGCGGTAAAGTCGGAAAAATTATGTGTCTGTGTAGTAATATTGTCAGATGGATTTACAATTTGTTTGTCGCAAGAAACAAATACAAAACACAAAGAGGTCAATAAGATATAAACTGCTAACTTTTTCATTTTAATTAAATTTTAAAGATTAAATAAATAATAAAATATTCATCTTTGGCCTTGATGATTCTCTATTTTATAAGAGAATAGAAATTTCATTTTAGAAAAGCAGATTGTTTTTCCTTAGCTGCTTTGAATTAATGACGCATGAAAAAATCAAGGGTTGGAAAAGGTTTAAAATAAAATGAAAAAAA
>CALBCY010000371.1 GCA_937927195.1 uncultured Chitinophagales bacterium | reverse complement strand
GAAGAGATTGATCCTCCATTTGGAAGACTGGTTCCCGTATAGGCTCCAAGAATTGGACTGTCTGTATCTGGTCCGTCATAAATATAAAGTGTGTCTGAAATATCAGCATAATCAAAAAAGACAAAGTCCAATGTTACGCCAACCGCATCAGTTGGAGAGATGGTTAAAATACCATCATTGTTAAAAGTATAGTTACCAACTGGTCCTTCAATCGCTCCACCACTATCAAAAACTTTTCCGTTGCAGTTTGATACTGACTCAACCCCGTTATTAGCTGGAACTTGAGTAACAATACAATTAAAATCAACTTCAATGAAGTTTTGGAATGTTGTAGTATCTGAACCAACTTGGTTTGAAACAACAAGTGTTACTGTAAATGATCCAGTTTCAGAATATGAATGGGAAGGACTCTGATCATCAGAAGTATTTCCATCTCCAAAATCCCATAACCAAGAAGTTGGTACATTAACCGACTGATCAGTAAATGTAATTGCTTCATCACCACAAACTACCAAATCATTGTTAGCCACAAATGCCGCTTGAGGGAATGCTGAAACACTAATGGTAATCGGAACAATTATTTCAGGATTAGCAGGATCATTTGTTGAGATAATTAGATCAACTATATAAACTCCTGCCATTACATCAGTCGCATCGATATTGATTTCGATATTGCTTAAGTCTGGGAAGTCAATCAATCCATCTTCAGGAGTAACTGTAACAGTTGGTCCCTGATTATTTTCGGGCGAAACAGTGATGCTGTAATCCATTGGACCTTGACCATTATTATTTATTTCTAAACTCAAATCATCAATATCACCCGATTGCATTTCAATATCAATTGATCCCATACTTGTCGAAGCAGAAGGAGCTCCTTGACCGTCTCCCAATATTGTAATCACAATATCTTCATCATTGTTGATGATTGTTAAAGTATTATCGAAGTTCCCTATGTCTTCAGGAGTAAAAGTTATTGTAACAGTAACTTCTTCTCCAGGGGCAAGAGATACATTTTCAAAATTCGCAGCAAATTGCGCATCTCCAAAATCAAACTCTGAAACTTGCAATGAATCTGTACCCGAATTTGAAATTGTTATTTCAATTGAATTGTCCAATCCAACCAATATGCTTCCAAAGTCCAAAGTGTTTTCATCCTGAGTAGCATACTCAACACTGATCTCAGGAATACCAACAACAGTCATTATAACTGGAATGACAATTATTGGGTTCAATGGATCATTTGTTGTCATAGTAATGGTCGTCGTATAAACACCACCTAATAAACATCCCGGGTCAAACGACAAGTTAATATCTTCTGCTCCATCAGGGAATGGCAATTCGCCGTTTGTATTATCTATTGATAACCAAGCTGAAATATTTTCACCCAAATCAACAATTTCAGAATCGCCATTGGCAAAGTTTCCAGTTGCAACAACTTCACCACTTCCAAGATTGGTAACTTGATATTCATTTAATCCACCATCACCAAATGTATCCTGTAGGAATAAGGTGTAACTCTGACAAGGTTCAAGACCCGTTAAAATTTCTGTATAGGCTGTATTGTTTTCTGTATAATCTCCAGGCATGGATTCTTGGATAACATTTCCGTCACCGTCAAGCAACTGCCAGAAAAATTCTGTAGCGAAATTATCGGTTTGGAAAGCAAATTCAAACTCTCCGCCACCAACACTTATTCCATTCACCAAATCATAATCTAGAAAACCTTGACCGGTGTTTGTAACAGTTAATATTGTTGCTGTTGAACCTCCATAGTCTACCGTCACTTCAATTGGATCTGGAATTGCTCCAGCCACTGGAGCGCCTGTTGCATTAGCATTCATTAGAATAATAAACTCTCCTACATTGGAATCAATTGTCAATGGAATATCTTCCAATAATTCGATAATTTGCGGAGAATAAGTAACAGTTATTATCTGAGTAAGTCCAGGGTAAACAAAGAAATTAGTTGTATCTACTTCAAATGCATCGTAGCCTGGAATAATATCATAAATAAACAAAGTATCAGACCCAGTATTTACAATAGTAAAAGTGAGTGTTTCTTGTGTAAACTGAACAACATTCCCAAAATCAAGATTATCGGTTGAAGCAGCAAACTGTGGTGTTCCAGTAACTGTCATTTGTACAATCACGTACACCACTGGATTGGATGGATCATTTGTATTAACAGCCAAAATAACATCGTATACACCAGCAGGTGTGTTGGTCGCATCAAATGAAACTCCTACTTCATTTGTTTCGAAATTACCAACTGTTCCAGTCGTCGGTTCTAAAAACAACCACTGTCCATCTGAAATATCTGCAGCATATAGTATTGAATTAACCAACAATTGCTTCATATCGTCATTAGAGAATAGATAATTAAATCCAAGAAGAATCGCTCTGCCACCATCTTCCTCTTCAAGAAGTGTCATTACATCCAAATCATTTTCAATAATCATAGACTGCTTGTCAGCATTTGTAATATTGTAATTGGCACAACCAGACTTCCCTTCAAAAGGAGAATTGACATTGAAAGCCAAAGGATGTGTTGGAACTTCCATTTCAAGCTGTGGATTATTCAAACCCATTCCATAAGACCCTTCAAAAATACCAGCATTAAAAATTGCATCTGGATTGATTTGACTAGCTGTAAAAACCACTCCTCCTCCATTGTTATTAAAGTCTTGTATAACAGGAGAAAGGTCTGACATAACACTTGCATCAATCGTTCCTGATTTTCCAAGTATCAACAATACATCCATGTTCTCCAATTCCAACTCTAAAGCGGCTGGGTCAGTCGTATTTGTAGAGAATACATTTAGTCCAAATATGTCCTCCTCCATTATTTCTAGAACATTGTTTCTTGAAGCAACATCATTTCCATTGCCTGAATCAAAATCATAAACCAGAACTTGTAAAACACCTGCATAGGTATTTTCAAAACCAGTGATGTTATAAGTCAAATCCCCCACCCCAAAATTGGTCAAGGTTAATAAAGTATCCAATGTTTCACCCGATTCTAGTTCTACAGAAAGTACACTTGGAGCAACGACGATCAAAGCTGGATCCTGAACTTCTATAAAGGATGACTTTGATTCAGATTGTCCTGAGCAATTAATTGCAATCAATGTAACTTCAAATTGCCCTGCTTCTGTAAATTCATGAACTGGGTTTTGAGCAAAACTTGTGTTTCCATCGCCAAAGTCCCAAACCCATGCAGTTGGATTGTTTGTAGAAAGATCTGTAAACTGAACTGGGCTGTTAAAAGGTGCGACACTGTAATCAGACTCAAAATCAGCGACTGGCAATTCATCACTACTGCTTATAGTCCAATAAGCTTGAAATCCAGCTGTAGGAGTTCCAAATTGAGCGCCAACAAATTCGACTGTCAAGTATGAACCAGAAGATTCAAAAGCATTTCCTCCCAATGGAAGGAATGTCCCGCCAAATGATCCAAGTAAAGGTGAAGAAGTATTTGGGCCATCATAAATATTCACATTATCGAAGGCCAAATTAAATTGGGTAAATGACAAAGTAACCAAATCAGCACCGTCATTACCTATAACCACTGAACCCATATCGTTTACATTATAACTTCCATCAGGTCCACCACTGTCATAAAGTGTCCCCAAACAAGTTGTCAACTCTAATTGTCCATTTGTTGGAATGGTAGTTGCCATACAGGCAGAGGCTGATCCATCATAAACTGTTACGGTTTGAGTTTCTGTTGTACAACCAAATCCATTACAAACTGTTAAGCTGACTTCGAAATCTCCTGTTCCTTGATAAACGTATACAGGATTGGGTTCGTCTGATGTATTCCCATCTCCAAAATTCCATTCCCAAGTATCTGGCGGGAACAATGTTTCGTCAATAAAAATAATAGCCCCATCACAACTGTAAGGAGGTGAAGTTGAGAAAGCAGCTTGAGGTGGTTCATCAACTGTGATGCATTCAAAAGATCCAGACCAACCACTTTGAGGAGTAGAAAAAATATCAGAATTAAATTGAATGGTCAATGCTTCCCCTGAAGACAAAATTGTTTCTCCATTGTTTGGAAGGGTTCCTCCTGATTGATTGTCCCAAATTAATGGACTATTGATGTCCCCCCCATCATAAACAGCAAAGAAATCAAAAAATCCTATTTGCAAGAAATCAAAAGTAAGCGCAAGCAAATCTCCCTCAACTGGATCAATAACCATAACGCCATTTTCCCCTGTAGAATAATTTCCATCAGGTCCACCAGAATCAAACACTGTACCCGTACAAACTGAAATTGTTTCTGTACCATTCGTTGGGATATTAAATTCAAAACAAATACCTGCTTCTGGATCGTATTCAACTTCTTGCGAAAACTCACCACAACCCAATGCATTACAAACCTCTATACTTACGGTATAAGTCCCAGGATCTGTATAAGTATGAGAAGGACTGATGTCAGTAGAAGTATTTCCATCTCCAAAGTCCCATGTGTAATCTTCCCCTTCCCCACAAACACTGGACGAAAAGTCAAAAACACCTGTGCAAGAAGAAAGCTCATCATAAGAGAACCCAACTGTAGGAATTTCACCTGTTACGTCTGTGACATATGATGCAACAAAACCAGGTCTTGTAACACTTCCATCAGAAACAAAAACAAGGGTAAGGGCTCCAGATTCAGCTGTAAAACTCATTCCAGCTAAATCACCCGTCCCATCTGGTGGATTGTCATTTAAATCCCAGCACCATCCCGCAGTGCCATCTGAACCAGGAGCTGCAAATTCTATACCTCCTGTGTTAACACCATCATAGAGATACAACTGATCATAACAATTGGTTGAGCCAATATTTTCTGTATTAAGCTCTTCAATAGTAATGGTCAAAGGAAAATCACCTGGTGGATCAATGATTAGAGTACCATTAGCACCATTCGAGTAGTCGCCCGTTGGACCTCCATCATCGTAAATTGTACCAGTGCAATCTGTAATGGTTGTTTCACCATTACTAGGCATATTGAACTCCTGTGCGTTCGATAACGTACAAAAGGTCAGTAATAAAATGCAAATTGAATAAAAATTTTTCATAAATTATTTTATGAGATGTAACGTAAATGGGTAAATGTTATATGAATTAAAGTATAAAAATAAAAAAAAACAAACACCTTATTCGTTTTTAACTGTCCAATTGCGAAAGTATTCATGTAATTAGTAAGACAGTTTTATTTTTATAATTGAAGCAACTTTGCCTTTTCAAAAGAAAACAAAATGAAAAAAGTAATATTTTTTATCTTACCGTTTGTTTATCAGCTAGTTACGTGTCAAAACTTTGAACTAAACTCGAGTTTTTATAAACAAATGGATAATTTTTTCGGAGAAGTTGTTTCAAACAACAGAGTGGACTATTTGTACTTAAAACAAAACCCTGCCGATCTTATTGAAATCACTAAAACCATTGACAATGCTCAATTGGGCGATAAAAGCAATACTGAAAGACTAGCATTTTATATCAATGCTTACAATATTACGGTTATTAAATCAATTGTCCTCAATTATCCCCTACAAAGCTCGGAAGAGGTTCCAGGTTTTTTTGATCAAATCGAACACAAGATTGCTGGAAAATACATGACTTTAAATGATTTAGAAAACGAAGTCATCAGAAATCAGTTCAAGGATCCAAGAATTCATTTCGCTTTGGTTTGTGGTGCCAATGGCTGTCCTCCAATTATTGACAAATGTTACAGACCAGAGAGTTTAGAGCAACAATTGGACGGTCAAACCACAATAGCATTGAACAATCCGAGTTTTATAAAATACAATTCAGGTGAAAATGCGGTTTCCATTTCCAAAATATTTGATTGGTACAGCAAAGATTTCGGGAAAAATGATGGTGAGCTTATCCAATACATCAATCAATATAGAAATGAAGCAATCAATGGTAAATCCAAGATTAGTTATTATGACTATGATTGGAGTTTAAATGGCAAATTAAAGGCCGGTTCAAATGCAATTGCTGAAAACAGCAGTTCGGCCGCTCCTAGTCCTGCGAATACAGATGAAACTTTTAGATATTTTGTTTCTGCCTTGTATAAAAAAGGTCAGTATGAACTAAATCTGTTTAATAATTTATACCACGAAAAAAGGAGAAACGGTCAACCTGAATTTAATTCAAGTAGCACATTTTTTAGCAGTCTTTTTCAATTTTTGTATGGAATAAATCCAAGGGTTAATGTTGGATTTGATGCTAGGTTCAGATCAGTAGCTGGAAACAGTTTCGAAGTTGATTCTCCTTTCGAAGTTTTGAAGTTTCCTAATACACAGGCTACTTATCAAGATTCCAGCAGATTTGTTTTGGACAATTACAGCAGAATCGGATTAACCGCAGCTGGCCCAAAAATCAAGTATACACCATTTAAAAAACAAGGAAACATTTCTATCCAACATACATTGTACATTCCATTGGGAAATGACCTTGATGGCGGAAAAGATTTTCAGGACGAAAAAGGATACATAGACTGGAATGGATTCCAGCTATGGACACAAATTTTTTATGATCAACAGTTGAATTCCTTGTTTTCGATTTTCGTTGAAGCTGATTTGAATTTTGAAAACGTTGGCAAAGATCAAGCCATCCAGTTTAGCACTCCACTCAGCATCATACCTAGCTATTTCCCGAACAATGAAACCACCATCTATGGCATTATCAATTCCTCTCCTGTTTGGTTCAATCTAATCCCCGGAGATGATGGCGTACGTAGTTTCAATCCGTTCAGCCAATATGGACTTGGCATAAAATATTTATTCGCTGACAAGTTACAAATAGAAGGCCTGGTCACTACATTTATAAACAGCGGCAGTGATGTGGGAAGAGCAGCTACTTACAATATTGGAATCAGGTATATAGTCCGATAAAAATAATTTCAAACAATATCGATTGGCTTTTGTTATTCTTTTGTTGTCTATCTATGAAATTTCATAAATGATAAAATAAATGAGTAGCAAAAGCCTTTTTGTTTTTATTTCACTCTTCATTCTTGGTCAATTCAGTTGGGCCCAAAACCAGCCAGAAGATTTTCCTTCTAAGTCTTTTGAAAAAGGATTTTTCTTAAACAATGACTATACGGACTTGTCCTACAAAGGGATGAGTGTTCTGGGTGGTTTAAGTCTTGCCAACATAGGTGTTTCGACTTTCCAATTGATAAGCACTGATCAACAAGAAGAGTTTCACTTAACCAACATCGGTTGGAATGTAATAAATCTTGGGATTGCAGGATTAGGAATCATGTCAGCCAAAAAGAAAGCCGGAGAATTCAACAGTTTTGCTGATGTTGAGAGCAACATGATAAAAACGAGAAATTTCATTTTCATCAACGCAGGAATAGATGCCCTTTATATTGGCAGTGGTTTTCTAGTCCGAAGCCGTCGCAAGGAAGCAGGCAATGCCATTATCTACAATGGCGTGCTCCTTTTACTTTTTGATACTGTATTTGGAAGCATCCTCACTAGAAAAATAAAAAAGCTCACTGCCACAGATTTGACTTTCCATCTTCAGCCAAATCGTTTAGGACTTTCAGTAAAATTTTAAATACTGTTCCAACCGCTTCCTATTCTGGAATCATATAGACGTCTCTAAGGTTTCTATATTCCATTGAATTTTGATGAAAGTTCCTGACATTTTGCTGCAGCAATCTTCGATCTTTGTAATAATAGATTGGAATGATAGGCGCATCGTCAATCATCATTTGGTCAGCTTGTTCGTAGATTCTACTTCGTTCTTGCAAGTCAATTGTTTCGAGCGCTTTGTTGTAAAGTTCGTTGAATTTAGGATTGTTGTATCTCGTAGTATTAATATAAGATTTGTCCGTTAGTTTAGCTGGAATGTTTTGCCCATTCACAAGATTCAAGAAGTTTTCAGGATCTGGGTAATCGGCATTCCAACCTGCTCGCCAGAACTCCGTTTTGCTGGTTTCGGTTGCTTCCAAATGCTGGGCGAAGGGCATTTTCGTTATTTTAATATCTATGTTTAAATTTTCCGAAATCATTTTTTGAATGGCTTCAGCAATCTGTTCATTTCTGGTTCCGCCACTGTTGATTTGCAGGGTCAATTCTTCAAACCCTTTTCCATTGGGATAACCTGCTTCTGCCATTAGTTTTTGTGCCTTAACAGGATCAAAAGAATAGCCTTTGACATTTTCTTTTTTAAAGCCAGCAAAACTTGGTGGAACAATGCCATGAACTCCTGGAATTCCAGCTCCTTTCACAGTATAATCCACAATTCTTTGTCGGTCAATCGCATAATTGAATGCTTGTCTCAAAGCTTTATTATCGGCAAACCTTCCTTCCGAACATTTGAAGCCATAATAGTAAACACTCATGCTCGGTTGTTCCTGAAATTGATATTCTTTGTAATCCTCTTTTAGGTTTCCTTTGTCATCGATTATTTCATGCACCATTTCTAAAGGCAAACGAAAAACCATATCGAGGTTGCCCTTTTTAAATTCGAGCAACTCAGATTTTTGATCCCCCAAAAATGACCACCTTATGCCATCGAGATATGGAAGTTGGTTGCCATGTTCGTCTTTGCCCCAGTAATTGGTATTTTTCACCAAAATCACTGTTGAATTCTCTCGAATGGCTTTCAATGTGAATGGGCCAGTTCCCACAACTTTCGTTCTCATTTCTATGCCGTATTCGTCAAATGCTTCCTTTGGGTAACAATAGGCAAAAGGCAAGGCCAATTTGCCGAGAAAGCCTGAAAAAGGCTCTTCTATTTCAATTTGAAGTGTATACTTATCCAATACTTTTATTCCGCTTGCACCTGGGCTTTTTGTTTCCTTATTTTTGCTCGCTTCATATTGTTCTCTTGCTCCGACAATGTGTTCTTTGTAAAATTCATAACCCTGATTGTTGACATCGAATGAACAGAGTTGATCCAAACAATATTTAAAATCTTGAGCAGTTACTTCCCTTCCTTTTCCATCTGAAAAACAAGGATCATCATGAAATTTCACCCCTTTTCTTAATTTAAAAGTGTAAGTTTTACCATCCTCACTTATGTTCCAGCTTTCTGCAAGAGCAGACTGAGGAGTCAAGTCTTTTTGACTAAACATGACCAAGCCTTCATACAATTGATTCGTAATTCGGTTTCCTATTGTTTCAGTTATATTCAATGGAAAGAGACTCCTGAAATATTCCGTTTCATTCATTTTAAAAACCCCACCATAAAACTTACCTCCTGGAGCTTCTTTTTGTACTTGGTCCGTTTTTGCAGAATTGTCAGAGGAACCAGAAGAGCAAGAGAGGAAGCAAACAATGAAAACAAATAAGACTGGAATGATGTATCTTTTCATGAAATTAGTTTCTTTAATTGATTGGTTTTAATTGTAAATGTTTCATGCATCTATCTCAAGGAAAACAGGACAATGATCTGAATGTTTGGCATCTGGAAAAATATCAGCAGAAACCAAACGATCTTTGAGGGATTCTGATGTTGAAATGTAGTCAATCCTCCATCCTTTGTTGTTCGCCCTTGCATTGGCTCGATAACTCCACCATGAATAATTATGCGGGCCATCGTGAAAGTGTCTGAATGTATCAACAAAGCCACTGTCAAAGAATTTGCTCATCCATTCTCTTTCTTCAGGTTTAAAACCTGAAGTGTTTTTATTTGTTTTAGGATTGTGAATATCAATTTCACGATGACAAATATTATAGTCGCCACAAATAATTAAGTTGGGGCGCTTTTTCTTTAGCTTTTTAATGTATTTAAAAAAGTCCTCTAAAAATTGAATTTTAAAAGCTTGTCTAAGATCGCCTGAACTGCCCGAAGGGAAGTACGCACTTATTATACTTATTTCACCCAAATCAATCCTGATTACTCTTCCTTCAGCATCATATTTGTCGATACCCATCCCTAACTCAATGTGATCGGGTTTCTGTTTGGTAAAAATTGCTACACTAGAATACCCCTTCTTTTGAGCTGAAAACCAATGATGTTCATAACCCATTTCTTCCAAGAAGGAAGTATCGACTTGTTCAGGACTGGCCTTGGTTTCTTGTAGGCAGATTACATCTGCTTTTGTAGACAACAGCCACTCATTGAAACCCTTTCTCATTGCTGCTCGGATGCCATTGACATTGTAACTAATTATTTTCAAACTCATCTTTCAATATAAGGATTTAAAAGCTCTAATACGAATTGAATTATAAAATGTCGTACTGGATATGATGACAAAATTGATCAAGGCCGAGCGGTTCCCCGCTGGGACGAAAAACGTA
>CALBCY010000370.1 GCA_937927195.1 uncultured Chitinophagales bacterium | reverse complement strand
ACGATCAGCTGGTGAAGTCGTTTTTGAAACGCTGACTGTAAAACAACCTATCGAATTAGACACAACAACAGACGCAACAGCACTCGATGGCATCGAGCAAGGACTCAAGGATCTATTTGCTCAGGCACTTGACTTTGAAGTTTTGCCCGTTGAAAAACAAAAGGAAATTGCAGCTCAATTAAACCAAGCACTTGGTGAAATGCAAAAGCAACAAACCCTTCAATCTCTTCAAAACAAAACTGACTATCTGGCTGGATTAAAGGAAATTAATGAAAATGAGCTGTTAACAGAAACAGAGAAATTTGCTAGGCTTGAACAATTGCAATTTGAGTTTAATGAAAAAGAGGATCAACTCAAGGTAAACGAACTTGAAAAAGAATTGGAGCATCGTGAAAAACTTGGATTGATAGATGAGGAGTATTACAACCTAAAAAACGAACTGCTAAAAGAAAAAGGTGAGGAATATCTTACGGAGTTGGATGGAATGATTGCAAGGGAAAAGGCATTCAACGACATTAGATTGGATTTGATTGAAGGGGTAACTGATGGGATCGGAGAATTATTCGAGGATCTAATCATTGGGACTGAAGACAGCGGAAAGAAATTTGCAAAAAACATGATTATCCTGGCATTGGACACGCTTGAGAAAATCGTGAATATTTCAGTAGCTCAGGCAACAGCTGCTTCATTCGCTCAAGCAGATTCTGTCGCGACTTATGGAGCAACAGGAGCAGCAAGAGCGGCAATTTTGGCTGGATTAATCAAAGCTGCGTTTACAGCTGTGAAAGCTGTGGTTTCAACGTCTTTTGAACATGGTGGAGTCATTGGCATAGATCAGGATGCTCACACTTCAGAAGACGGTCAATTTATTTTCAAAGAAATGCCCGACACCGTATTCGCCAAAAATGGTGCAGCTGTGGTTTATACACCTGAAGGCAATATTATTAAAATTTCACCAAATGAAATCAGCGAAAACAGAGGCAATTGGATTGTTCCAAACGGCGAATCTGGATTTAAAACAGTTTCAAGAAATCAGACATTCTTCCAAGACGGAGGACGTTTTGAAAAAACAACCAATAACACAGTTTACCGAATTCCGCACGGACCTAAATACATGGATGGGGGACGTATCAATTCTGTTGCAGGAATCCCACGCGTTGGCCAACGACACGATGCAGGCGGTATCAAAATGTTCGATGGAAAATCTGGAAAGTACCTGGGAGAATGGGAACGAGGTGAACCATACATGATATTGAGTCGAAAAACTTATGCTCAAAACAGAGAGGTTGTCAATGAGTTGCTATACAACTCTATGAATAGACAAGGTGAAAGTGTTTTTAAAACCAATCCTCGACTTGGATCAAGGGCGCCCCAACCGACAGCTTCGGATGCCATTTCATCTCAAGGAGGGAAATTTGAATTAGGGACTATTTTTAGTGGACCAGCTCCAGCAGTTGTTGAAGGCCCAGCAGTAACTTCAGGAGGTGGATTACAAGACAATGCTTCTGTCAATGAAATGATCAAACTAATGGGAGAAATGGTCAAAAGACAGGATGAAACGAATAAGAATGTCAAAAGATTTCCCCAACGAATCAAAGCTGAAGTTCTGCTTTCCGATATTGAATCTCAAAGGAATGATTTGGAGGAGGCCGCTGATACTGGTATCTAAGACAAGACATAAAAAAATCGTCGAACACTACTCACGTCCGACGATTAATTCACTAAACCAAAAATATTATGGAAAAAACTTACTTTCTAAATAGCAACAATCTTTCCAATTAGAAATTATTTATCCCTAAATAGTTGCTTCATGTTTTGAAGAATCAAAAACCTATTCTTCAAATTCTTTTTGTATTTCAGGTATCGACAAAATTTCAAAGGCAACATGTTGTATTTCAGTCTGTTGCAATCATAACAACATGGCAACTTATTCGCTGTACAAATTAGATCCTTTATTTCTTCTCTAAATCGACGAAAATAAAATCTTGGAATAAAATGATCCCAAGTAAAGTTCTCGCTCGTCAACTGTTCATTACAATAGACACAAGTGTCCTTTTTATAATGCCGAATCCGAATAATAGCCAGTAAATCAAGTTTGTTGAATTCATACTCCACACGTGGATAGTGTGTTCTTTTTTCTTTTTTCATGGACCGAAAAGTTTAAATTAAAAAATGAAGGGGATTGACCCCTTTTCGGTCCAACGAGTTTATTGCCAATTTGAAGTCAAATCAGAAGATAAACAAGGCCAATCCCCAATAAATTTCATGGATAATTGACTTCTAAATATGTAGCAAAAACTAGTTGGACCTAAGTTTATGATTACAATCTAATATCAATCTCCCGAAATTTCAAAGAACCCTTCAGAAAAACTTTTCAGATTTTCTAATTAGAAATATTTAGATAAAATTACTTAACTTTATTGCGAATTAGAAATATTATTAACCCTTAAAGTTTTTAAAAATGTCAAAAGAGAATCAAAAAACATTAAAAAAAGGAGAAGCAATTCCTGAGACAAAATCAAATGATCGGATAGTAGAGGCTGAAATCATTGAAAAGGTAGTGAAGGCTGAAGAGGCGTCCACTAAACG
This sequence comes from uncultured Chitinophagales bacterium, assembly GCA_937927195.1. Classification (GTDB taxonomy): domain Bacteria; phylum Bacteroidota; class Bacteroidia; order Chitinophagales; family UBA2359; genus JAHDGP01. Next base: position 3,729 of record CALBCY010000370.1, on the reverse strand, counting down.
CAATGAAGAGGCATTTGAAACCTTAATGAAAGATGTAATGGGATATTCTGTTTTTGTGAAAAAAAGCAAAGAAAAAGAGATCATTGGTAAAATTGCCTACAGGCATGAAATGATTACTATGATCAATTGCTCTATCAAGTCATTGAGACAAATCAAGCGAACGACAAGGGATGTTCCAAACGAGTTATCAGTGTCATTGATAAATGATCAAATTGCTGATCTTCGTTCTCAAGCAGAAGATTTTGGTCTTTTACTTCTTACAGCAAACCAGGAGTATCTGAACTTCTTGAATACTGAAGAAGCTCCAAAGGGAAAACCGATGCCCAATGAGTAGAGGGATTTTTGAAGGCTTTGAAAAAGGAAGCAAGAACATTATTTTACCTGAAGCGATGGCTCGTGAGGAGCTAAAAAAAGTTCATGATCACCCAACGAAGGAAATAGCTGAATACAAGGTTGTTCAAATTGATGATAAAATCATTGTTCAAATCCTTCATACTGATTCAACAACAATGTCTATCGCTATGAATGAAAAAGAAGCCTTCAATTTCGCTAAAAGCATCAATGGAGTTGTGAAAAGAGTCCGAGCATTAGCAAAATTGAAAAATAAATCTAAATAGTATTCGCTGGGGTTTGAATACTGTCCTCAAGCCACTTGTCAATATGAGACAAGTGGCTTTTTTATGTCGTTTGTTCTACAGGAGTTTTAATCGAAATTTGGGCATATGAATAATGAAAACTTCAATTTCGCAATCGTTATCCAGCAACAACAAGCTTATATAGATCTTTTAAACAAGCAACTTGGTAGAGAATCAGTTGAAATAATTATGTATTCTGAGTTTATTCGTGAATTGAATTTAGAAGAGCAATTTAAAGAGTTCAAATTAGGACACCTTTCTTTTTTTGAGATTGATTCACAAAATGAGGAGGAATGTCCGTAAAATCAGAAATAGAAATTCTGATTGAGCGAAATTGGAGTTTCAAAGATGGATTAAATCTTTTGAAAAAATCTCTTGGAGTCAAGTTTCATCCTTTTGATCGACACAAGTCGATAACAAAGACGCTCAAGGCGAAACTCAGAGCTGAATTACTGAAACAAGTCCCAAGAAAAAAAACGCCAAAACCAAAGAAGGTAGTGGCCATCCCATTCAAGCCAATTCCAATAACTCAGAAGACAGCAAGGCTTGAAAAACCTCCAATAGCAACATTTAAAGATTACCAGCATTTCATTAAAAGAGATGCCGTCCTCGACCTAATGGCAGCATCCACTCAATCCTTATTCAATAAGCGTGAAATAATTTCAGGGAAATTATCAGATCCTGGCTTAACGAAAGAGTTAAGGTCAGAGATGATTGATGAAATTGATGCCATCAATCAAGCGATGGATGAAATCAAGTTGGATCGTTCCCATTACAAAGAACATGGTGTTGAGCGTGAAAAATCAACAGAAGAACAAATTGAAGACTTGGATTTGATTGCACTAAAAAAACAAATCAAGCTTGCCCAAACCAATATTTCAAAGAATGAAAGCAAAGTCAAAAACAAAGATCTCACAGAACGACAAAAAATCCGAATCCAAAGCAACCTCGCCAAATGGAAACGGATCGAAAAAGCAGCAAAAGCTCAGAAAACCACCATCGAAAATCAAAGCAATAGTTGAGGCAAAAACCATTGAAGCAATCACATTTGAAATGCTTGAAGATTATCAACCGCGCAATCGAATTGAGCGACTCCGTTGTGTCCTGTCTCCTGAGCATCCAATGACAAGGGAGGATCTGAGCAAAACAGATCTAGACAGATTGCACCAATACCAACACATTTATTTAGCCCTATTAAACAATGACATTGCCCAAGGCAAAACCACTGATCTAATGATCGGTGTTGTCACTGATCTACAGATTACCAAGCCAATGTTTTGGAAGCTCCTCGCTGAAACTAAAAAGCTAACAGGCTACGATCCGGACATGACAGCTGACATGCTAAGGGCCATTCAAATTGAAAAGCTCGAGGCATTGTATGAGGAATTGCACGAAGATTATCAAGGTGAAAAAACGCCAAAGATGGCCTCGAATCTCATTACGCTAAGGAGGGAAATAAACTACCTTCAAAACCAAGGGCAAGACGATGGCGTCAATATGCAATCGATCATTGAACAGCTGAGATTGCCAACAGTAAGAATCATAACCGATTATAATAAACCAGATGACAGCAACATATCAGACGCAGAGCTCGTCGACTGATTCAGTCCAAATTGATTTCAACGAAAAACAGTTCAAGGCGAAACAAAGCAATGCCAGGATAAAAACCCTGGTAATGTCTAGAAGGGCCGGAAAGAATTTCTTTGGAGGCGATTGGTCAATTGATTGTGTCGAGGCAATGCCAAAGTCGAACGCCGATTTTGTGACTGGCAATATCAAACAGCTCAAGAACAATTCAGTACCTTCGATGGAATTGGTGTGGAAAGAATATGGATACAAGGAGATAAGAAAGCCTGGTGACATTGGACACTACATCAAATGGAAAACACCACCTCATTGGTTTGCTCAATCACATCAGGAGCCCAATGATTATACGAATGTAATAAGTTTCTACAATGGTGTGAGGATTCAGCTATTGGGATTGACAAATAAAAACTCTGGTCGTGGTGGAACGAGTGATTGGATGCTGATCGACGAGGCTGGCTTCATCAATGTTAAAGTGTTGAGAACCGCTGTGTTGCCAAGGCTGTCGGGTCCATGGGCTAACTACCCAGACAATCCAAAGCATCGATCCATCTTGATCATAACATCAGCGCCCGATACGACAGCTGGTATGTGGGTATACGATTACAAGTTATTGGCAGCAGCTGAGCCTGATAAGTATTACTATGATGAGGCGACAGTGTGGGACAACTCAAAGGTATTAGGTATTGACTTCATCAAGGACCTCAAGAAGACAATGCCCAAGCATATCTGGCAAAGAGAATATGAGAACATTGTCGATGCCAAACCAGTATCAGCCTATTACCCGGGATTTGGTGAATCGCATTTATATGAGTGCGATGAATGGGGCCGTGATCCCTATTACAATCCAAACATTGCAATGTCTATATCATTTGATTTCAATACTGAGTTCGAATGCTGCTTGGTTGCTCAAGAGCGACCGTCCGCAATGTTTGTTCAAAAGGAAATGTGGGATTTCAAGATCGATGATACGGTTCAACAGTTCTGCGATTACTATGCAGATCACAAAGAGAAGATCGTATTCATATATGGAGATGCCATTGGCCATCACAACAAACCAGGAGGAAACTTGGAGAAGACTTACGACAACATACGGAAACTATTCAGAGCAAATGGATGGACTCCGATTCAGAAAACCAAATCAAAAAACCAACCGCCACACAAGGATCGATACGATCTTATCGATGATTGCTTCAGTGAAAAGAAAGAAGGATACCCTGCCATAAGAATCAATCAAAACGATTGTCCCTCTTTGATCCGGGCAATGAAACTCACACCAATTTTTTCCGATTACAAAAAGGATAAATCCTCTGAGAAGTCTAGGCAAAACAGACAGTACGCTACGCATCTACCTGATTGTTTTGACTATCTAGTTTGGTATGTATTCAAACGCCTGGTCAAATCTACAAGTATTAAAAAACTCATAGGATAAATTCAAACGGTACTTTTAATTGTGGCGAATTCGCCCTAATTGGAGAGGTCTGTCATATAACAACGATTTGGTTTCTTC
>CALBCY010000369.1 GCA_937927195.1 uncultured Chitinophagales bacterium | reverse complement strand
GGCACGGGAGTCGTAGTAGTAACTTATACAGTAACGGACAACTGTGGAGGCGTCTATGCTGATTTGGTTTGTGATCAAATATTGATGGATGCCACTTTATTGAATGTTTCTTGCCCTAATGCCCCAGTAATTCTTCCAGCTTGTAGTAATGAAAATGAAATACTTGAAGCTTACAATGATTGGGTTGCAGAATTTGCTATAAATGATGGTTGCAATCCCATAGGTAATTTGGATCAAATCCCTGATCTTCCTGACTACGAATGTGGAGGAGGCTATACTTTGGATTTTGAATTGATTGTCAGTGATTTTTGCAATCCAGATGGAATAACTTGTTCTTCTTCATTTACTCTGACAGCTCCTGATCCAGCAAATGTTTGTGAGCCTATGCCAAATGCTATAGGAGATCTTGAAATCTGCGAGGAAGGCGGTTCAATAAATATTGATGGCAATCCGATGGGCGGAAGTGAAGTTTATACTTCCCATTTATGGTCTATCTTCGATGATGGAGGAACAGGTGCCAATGCAAGCAATCTATCCAATGTAAACAGCCAGATTGTAACAGTAGATGTTACAGGAATAGCTCTCGGAACCATTGTCCTTGAATATGAAGTGACGGATGATGATGAATGCACTGGTTCAACCATGGTTGAATTAACCATAAATCCATTGCCGATACCAAGTTTGAATTGTTCTGCACAAATTGATCAATGTGCTGGAGACTTTGATTGCATGTTTGATGACTTGAATACTTTTACCATAAATAATGGGACTTTGGTTAATCCAGAAATTAGCGGAACTGCAACACAATTTTTCACCGATCCAATAAATGGAATTCTTGACCCAAGCATAATGCCTGTGAATGTTCCATATTATTTTATACTGACATTGACCGATCCTGTGACAGGTTGTTTGGCCTCGATAAGATGCGATTTTATTGTGGTCAATAATTGTGCTGCAGACGGTGGAAAATTTTAATATTTTCTCTCTCTGACAAATATTGAATTTAAAACAATTGGTTTTGTATTATATTTTTGATTCCGAGTCTCCAAATGGGAGGCTCGGTTTCTTCATAATTTATTCAACTAATGATTCTGTAAGTCTGATCCTGAAACATGCAAATCTCATCCAATAAATTCCGTTTTGTGAAACTTGTTTATTTTCGGAGTAGACGCATCAATTGTATTTTTTACGGATTAAGGATTGTTTCAAGGGAGTTGCTCGTAAAGAATATAGTTGCTTGAAAAGTTTACATTGCCTGGGCCATTTAGAATGTTGAAGAAAATTACATTCGCGTCATTATTAGCACCCTGATAAATAACCTGTCCATCCATATTCACATCACTAGCAGAATAACCTTCATAAATGTAATTGGTCGCAAAAGCCGGATTTTCTGAGGCATTCAATACTTCAAAAAACACAGTGTTGCTGTCATTGTTTCCACCCTGAAATATTATTTCACCATTTGAATCTGCATTGCCCGCCCACATCATCTTTACATCTCCTATTGCAAGAGGATTCGTGCCATAAACATTCAAATCAATTTCACTAAAATCAAGGAAGGTGCTTGCATTGCAAAACATAAAAGTATTGGCAGTCATAACAGCCAAATGATTTCGGTGATGAATGGCCAAATGATAATTATCTTTCTGTAGCAGAAAGTTTATATTTGAAATTCCGTCGGTATCAACAATTTTACCATCTCGTCTCAGTAAAGCCGCTCGTCTTGCGACAATATTTTGAGGATTATCTACCGATCTCAGTTCAACCAAAATCCAATCAACAATGGCCGCAGGGCCACTTACATTTAAAACAGCTTGTGTGGTTTGCTCCGTTCCGTTGTATGGAATGGATCCTAAAGCAGAGTAGGGTTGAGTCAATGGAATAAAACCTGCCTGTCTCAAATCGTCATTCATTAATCCGGTGGCGCTGTTGTAAGGACCTTGTAAAAAGACTTTTGAATTAACGACAAGATTGGATTCGCAATTGGCTTGAGCTTGTGGTTTTATGATGGTGAAATAATCATCAATGGCTCCATTCTCTCTTAGGAATTTCACGTTCATTTCATCTCCATCAACCGTTAGAATGGTGGAGCCCAAATCTGCGGCAGAGTAAAACATGGCCTTATGGTCAAGGGCGGCATTGGTGATCTTGCCTGAACTACCTGCCGTGATATAAACCGTTCCTGCCAAGGGATTGGAGGGGCAGTTTTCTTTTGAATAGGCGCCATCGCCATCAATCCGTCCATTTCCGTCTCCATTAAAGCCTACGGTATGATTTACTGGATCGAAACTGTCCGAGTTGGAATAGTGACTGTTTATGTAATAAGAACGCTCATAGGAGTGGCTATGGCCCGATAAAACCAAGTCTATTCCATTTTCTTCTAGCATCGGAAGGAAATTTTCACGCATTTGTACCAAAGCAAATTCCGTATCTGAGTCGTGCGATCCTTTCGTATAAGGCGGATGATGCCAAAAGGCAACGATCCAGTCTGCAAGTGTATTTTGAATGTCATTTTCGGCCCAATTGTACATTGCACCTCCGATGGCTTTATTGGTTTCATAGGATTCTAAAACGATGAAATGAATATTGGCATAATCAAAAGAATAGTAAGCTTCTGTACCCGAAGCCAATCCGCCACATTCGCCGTTTGTTGGGAAACTAAAAATGTCATAGTATGGTCCTGACTGGGTATCTGAATCAGCACTGTGTCCATCATGATTGCCCAGCGTTGACCAAGAAACGGTATTTTGTAATTTTTCTTCATACATATTCTCGAAAATTGCATTCTGATATTCTTCATCTGTTCCAGTATTATAAGCATTGTCTCCTAAAAACAAAATCATATCCGTGTGCTCATTGCCGATGAAATTGTAATAGGCATCGCGAACAGCTCTAGCATTGTCGTTTCCGGTTCCGCAGTCCCCGAGGATCCAGGCTGTAATGGGCTGATCACTTCCTTCTGGCGGTGAAGTTTGAAAATACAAATTGGAAGCACTTGCTTTTAAAATACCTTCCTGTGAATCTATTTCATAAAAATATTTTGTGTTTGCCGTCAATCCGTTTATTTCAATTTCATGCTCTGTTTTCAAGCTTCCGTCCGAAACGCTTTGAGCTAAATTGTTGAGGTTCGTTCCATAATTCAAAACACTTGTTGCAGGCAAAGTTGTTCGCCACTTTACGATCATCCGATCTGAACTTCCTTGCTGTAAATACGGTCCTCTGTTGATTACTAAATCATTGTATCCGACTAATTTAAAATCAAAGCTGATGTCTGAACTTGTGTTGCTAACTTGGTGAATTTCAACCGCTATTAAGTTTGTTCCGTTATTGAAAAGAGCGGGGTCTATTTCATCTGTCCAAACTGCATCGTCTCCAGATCCACCACTGGCGAAAGTGCTGTAGTTTATGTCTCCCGCAGGCATATTGATACGATTCCATTCCGTGCCATTAATATAAATCACAGCACCATCATCATAAACCAATTGTAGATTCAGTTGAAATATATTTTGCGGGTTGGTGAAATTAAATTCATGTCTAAAATAAGCGGTCTTAGTATTGTTGTTGATGAGCGTGGATTCATCCTGATCTCCATATCCCAATTGAGCAGGTCCCAAATCCCAAGCGCTGTCATCAAAACCATTTTCAAACCATTCTAGATTCCCTTGGGGATTGGGCTCTGCTGCTTGATCGAAATATTTCCAACTAGCTCCCAAATCAACTAGATTGACCTGGGCATTGATGGCCGCTGAATAGAATGTCAATAAAATTGTAATGAAAAAGAAGTTTATTGTTTTCATGGTTTTATTTTTGAAATAAATAGCTGAATTTCATCCATTAGATTGAGCATCGCCTGAACTGAATATATTCTTGCAGGCAGTTCTTTTACAATTTCAAGAGCCGTCTCAGCATCGGCCAAGGCTTCCTTTTCTTTGCCGAAGTGTTTATAAATCTTAGCCCTTTTGAAATATGCTTTTTCTTTTCTATTGAAATGTTCTATTATTCTATTTTGATGCTTAAGGGAATTTTCAAGGTCATTAAGTCTTACATAAAGGTCTACTAACTTCACTCTGAAAACAATCAAATCACCCAATTCAGAGATTCCGGATTCTATCGATGTAACTGAATTGTTAAGGTTTTGCTCATCTCCGATTCTTTCGTAGGCATCGCACAATTCGAAATAATTTTCCGGGATCTTTTTAGTGGTTGATTCTATTACTTTTGTGAAATATATTGCAGCTTCTTTAAAATTTCTTTCCTTGACAAATATTCTCCCCTTGAGTTTATTGGCAATTGAACTCCTTGCATTTTTAGCAAGCAATCCATCAATTTGTTCTGCAGCCAAAACCAATTGATCACTTTTTAAATAGGCCTTGCAAAGGTTGATTTGTAATACATCTGAAACTCCAGATTTGTGCTCGTATATCTTGAAATCGACAATCGACTTTGCATAATCTTCGTGTTCCAATAAAAGCGTTCCTCTTTTTAAATACAGTTCGCTGCTGTCAGGATACTGTTCGATACTTGCTGTCAATTCCAAAATTCTTTGATGAAGATCACCATGAAATACAGGAGCGAAAAAGGTGGAACCAGACAAGCTAGTCGCCATTCCTATTTCAAAGAAAAACAGCAAAAACAAGCCTTTATAGTATTTTTTTAAATGTTTCATGAAGTGAATTATTTTTGATAGAATAACCGACACAATATGCTATGTGAACGATGATTGCATAAAAAATTGCAAACCAATGCCATAAGCATAATGCTATTGTGAATGTGTGCGTGAAATTATGAGGGAGCAAAAAATAATTCGTGAAGAATCTCTACAAATTTAATACAATTTGTTCAACAAGACTAATTTTGTTTCTTTGTAGAAGAATTTGAATTGTATAATGTTGAGTTTTATTTACCATACTTTAAAATATGTTTTTCTTTTGATTGCACCATTTATAATGTTGATCAGGGGAGCTACTTATTTTCATGGCCATCTGTTTCCCAGTTGGTTAAGTCTTGCAGCATCAGTAACTGCGACAGCAATTATAATGTTTGTTTATTTCAGTTTTTTTTATGGTAAACTCACAGGGCGTTTCGGAAATTTCAATACTTTTAAACGACGGGCCTTTATAGCCTTTGTTTTCGTTGCGGTTTATTGCCTTCAAGGAGTTCTATTCTTTTCAGTCAATAATATGAAGAACCCCAAATTAAAAAATGAGATAAGCAGCTTGCATCCTGTTTTACGATTGAGCTTAAGTACTTTGGTTTTTGTAGACAGAGATTTGATCATTACCGATGCCAGTCGCATTCCGGAGGATTATAAAAAGATGGGATTGAAATCTAAAAAAGCTTCTTTGCATTACAAGCAAAAAAGTAGCGGTTATGTTCATGCAGTTGATTTGAGAACCAAGGGTCGTAGTGAGGTGAAAAATTCTTTGGTGAAATATTATTTTAAACTAATGGGCTTTAATACTTTAAGGCATACAGGAACTGGCGATCATTTGCACATTTCACTATTGAGTCATGATCGTCCTGGCGCAAAATAAGCCGTATTCTTTACCAAATTCTAATCGTAGTCTCCCGACTACGATTGTATATCTTTCTGGCCTGAGTTGTTTTTTAAAGTTATTGTTAAGTAGTTTAAAACTACCATTCAAAGTTTCTCGCAGAGATCAAAAATTAACGAAATATGAAAGAGAAGTCTGGAGACTTCACTTAGTAGAGCCGTGTTTTTCACGCGACCTTGTCTTATGACTTGCAATATATTGGTCTTATGACTCGCAATATATTGGTCTTATACCAGCTATCTTTCGGTCTTATACCAGCTATCTTTTGGTCTTATTCCAGCTATCTTTTGGTCTTATGACCAAAAGCCTTATAACAAAAAAAAGGGGCGCCCTCAAAAGAGAGACGCCCCAAAACGCAATTCCCTATAGGGATTATTCTTCCTTAATAAATCTCGTGTGTATCTCACCTTGGGAACGGCTATTGAATTGTACGATGTATGTGCCGGAAGAATATTTTCTTAGGTCAAGTTTTAGGCTGTTCAAACCTTGCCATAGGTCCATCTGACCTTGTTCTATAAACTTGCCTGATATATCAAATACGTGATAGTCAATCATTTCATCCTCATTGGAACTAATTGCAATAAGAACAAAAGTCGAAGCGGGTATAGGTGCTGCAGATGTTATTTCAAAAGCAGCTCCTTTTCTTTGAAGATCGATTACATTGGAAACGATTGTAGTGTTTCCTTCAAAATCTGTTTCCTTCAATCGATAGTAGTAAATTCCAGTATTCACATCCTGATCAAAATAATGGTATGATTGTATGGTATTGCTGTTTCCTGCAGCATACAACTCTTCGATTGGGCTAAAGTCGACACCATTCAAAGATCTTTCAAGAGTGAAATAATCACTTTCCTTTTCAGAAGCCGTTTGCCACAGAATTTGGTTGCCACGACTTTGCGCTTCTCCCTTGAAAGAGAGCAACTCAACTTCAGTGCTTATGCAATCAACCAGACTTGCGCTGAAATCAATGAAGCAATTTTCATTGCCAACTAAAAAGGCTGTAAAAGAATATGGTGCTCCAACAGGAAAAGGCGTTGTAGTGTAAACCATATTGTCAATGACGATGGTTTCTCCACTTAGATTGTTGGTTAATCCATATTGGCTGTTGTCAGCATTTTGACTGAATACAAAGGTGATTTGGTAACTGGTATTTTGTGGATGACAAACAACATCATGTGTGGCCAATATTTCAGAACAAGAATCAGAATCATCCTCCGAATTATCAACGTAACCTTCTGGTTGTTCACAAGCCACAAGGAAAATTTCAGGATCACCCAAACCATCACCGTCTGCATCAATGTACCATGTTGATTCGCCAGATCCATTACAAATGCCGCAAACATCAACGATCCCCGAACAGTTATCGTTTGTATCATTGGCATTGGCGACAAAATTTTCAGGCTGTTCGCAATCTTCAATAGAAACAGTAGGATCACCAAGCCCATCTCCGTCCAAATCCTGATACCAGACAGAAGATCCAGAACCATTACAAACTCCACATTCATCTATCTCTCCATCGCAGCCATCATTCGTATCATCGGCATTGTCAACAAATCCAGCTGGTTGTTCACAAGCCGAAATAGAAACATCTGGATTGCCTAAACCGTCTCCATCTAAATCTTCATACCAAGTAATTTCTCCCAGTCCATTGCAAATTCCACATTCATCACTGATGCCTCCGCTGCAAGTGTCATCAGGGTCATCATCATTGTTTACATATCCAATCGGTTCAGTACAAGCCATTGCAGATTCGTCTGGGTTGCCAAGTCCGTCACCATCCATATCTTCATACCAAACGGATGCTCCAGTTCCATTGCAAACTCCGCAAACGTCGACTGTACCGTCGCAGCTGTCTTCCGGATCGTCCATATTACTGACGTATCCGTCTGGTTGCTCGCAGGCTGTTATTGAAATGTTGGGGTCGCCCAGTCCGTCGCCATCTGCATCAATGTACCAAGTGCTTTCACCCGTTCCATTGCAAACTCCGCAAACGTCGACTGTACCGTCGCAGCTGTCTTCCGGATCGTCCATGTTACTGACGTATCCATCTGGTTGCTCGCAGGCTGTTATTGAAATGTTGGGGTCGCCCAGTCCG
>CALBCY010000368.1 GCA_937927195.1 uncultured Chitinophagales bacterium | reverse complement strand
CTTTGGTGGCTTTCCTTTGGTGGCTTTCATTTGGTGGCTTTCTTTAGTAGCTTTCCTTTGGTGCCTTTCCTTTGGTAGCTTTCCTTTGGTAGCTTTCCTTTGGTAGCTTTCCTTTGGTGGCTTCCTTTGGTAGCTTTCCTTTGGTGGCTTCCTTTGGTGGCTTCCTTTGGTAGCTTTCCTTTGTGGCTTTCCTTTGGTGGCTTCCTTTGGTAGCTTCCTTTGGTGGCTTTCCTTTGGTGGCTTTCATTTGGTGGCTTTCCTTTGGTGGCTTTCCTTTGGTGTTATCACCAAAGGATCTGGTGAACTGTTATGAAATATACACCACAATACTGCTGCCGATCTATACCCTTTCTTCCCCTTGCAAACCTTCTAAATGCGACGGTAAAAATGCCCTTCTTATTACACTGTTAGTAGCTTCCGTTTTTTGCTTACAAAATTGTTATTAGGGATTTCTCAGTAATCTCCAAAACGGAATTAAGCGAAATTTCGTCTATGATCTTCTCAAAATTTTTCTCAATTAAATCAATGAGATCAACATTTGAAATATTTCCTGTAGAAATTATTATCAACTTAAATGGCTCTGATTTGACTAAGTATCTATTATAGAAATCGGAATCTTTTGAAATTACAATCCTTTTTTCCTTCAATGACAATTCATTGATCTCAGAATCTTTCGTCGCATTTGCATTAGGAAAATCTAATGTATGAATTGAATCAAATCCTTTCTCGATTAGAAAATTTGATAATTTTTTAGGTAGGTGAGCATCAACTATGAACTTCATGCAACTAACTTACTAATATTTTTAACTTTTGTTAATTTGGCTGCAAATAAGATACAGGCTCTCAAATCTGCAACTTCTAAATCTTCATAATCTTCCAAAACTTCTTCATTGCTCATTCCCGAAGCTAGCAATTCTAAGATTGTCTCAACAGGATATCTTAACCCTCTGATACAAGGCTTCCCGTGACAAACCTCAGGGTCAATTGTTACCCTGTCTATTAAGTCTTTGTAAATCAATTTGTTAGACATTTTTGATTAATATTTTTTTTGCATGTTCTATTTACAAGATATAGTATATTTAGCAATTAAACAATTCTCCGGATTTAAAGATTAAATACATCGATTGTCGATAAGGATATGTGTAAGCAATTGTGCTTTGGGTTCTGCAAACCTAAATATATTTTAATTTGATTAGGTTGCTACTAACAATTGCATAAACTTCAACAGCATTTTTTTTAAGCAATAATTTATAGGTGAAATAGATTTTTACCCAGAAAACTCGACCAAATAACCGCTGTGTTTTCTAATATTTAAAACAGTATCGTCCTCAAAGATTAGGTATTGTCCTTTGATGCCTTTTAAAACCTTTTCTATTTCAGGTATTTTATCAAAACCAATACTCTTTACTTTTTCAGGATAAGCCTCCACTGGATATTTGATGCTTACAACCTCATGTTCAATTTCATAAAATTGACTGAGTTCTTCTGGGATGTGTTTTCTAAGCTTTTCCTTTTCTTCAATCAATTCTATTTCATCCGGAATATCGTTCTTCAACATTTTTTGCCAAGACGTTTTATCGGAGGCAAATTCTTTCATCGTTACTTCAATGACTCCCGCTTGATATCTATTGTCTGTTTTTGCCAAAATAATGGCATGGTTCGCCCCTTGGTCAATCCACCTTGTAGGAATTTGTGTATCTCTGGTTACGCCAACTTTCAATCCGCTTGAAATGGCTAAATAAACTATGTGTGGCTGAACATGATGTGCCAACTCCCACTCTGGATCACGACCTTTTCCCAAATGTCCTTCGCAAAGCTCAGGCCGAATAATACAAGGAGACATTTGGGGAGCATCTCTAAAACAAGGATAGCAAAATCCTTGTGCAAAAGATTTGTTGGTCTTACGCCCACAGGCTATACAATTAATGACACCTTTGTACTTGAAAGATATTTCCTTCCCTATGTATTGATTCAATTCAACTACTTCTTCTAAAGCCAATTGGTAATGTACTGGATTGACCCCATGGGTCTTCATTTTTCTTAGGTTTCCTATCATTTCATAAACATATTAAAATAAGCATAATTCAATTTATTCTTCGCCAAAAACCTGCAAGTTTCTGATATTCAGCTCATTGTTTTTTTTTGTTAAAATAGAACTTCAATTAAATCTTCCAAGAACCCCACATGGTATCTTTTTTGTTCTGATAATCAATGGAAAGAATTACACCTATAACCTTGCATTGTATTTAAAAACATAACTACTCAACAACACAGAAACAGCAGGATTAACTATGGTATTAAATCCTAAATTACTTAGTTTAGAGATTCTGGAGGAACTTAAAAGTTACAAACAAAAGTTTGGTAATTTAAATTCTGAAGGTAACATTAAACAGGCAAACGAACAAACTGGGATAAGCTTAGAGGACTTGGAGAAACTGATTGATAATTACAGTCATCAATCGGTAGATTCTATTCCTCTGAGACAAAGGAGCAATCTTGACTTACAAGTCGATATTTTGGCTCAATTCCCTTTTTATCTATTCTGGAAAGATCTGGATGGCACTTATTGCGGTTGCAATAAGAACTATGCTGAATTTCTAGACCTTCAAGACCCAAATCAAATAATTGGAAGTTCAGATCATGATCTTTTTGATCGTGAAATGGCTTTGCGTTATACAGAACATGATCAAAAAGTTATCAGCTCAAAGTCAGCAGTCATTGACTATGAAGAATTAAAAATTGAAGGATCCAAAACCATTCAAAATATTTGGAAAACTCCCATCAAGGACGATGCGGGAAATTTGATTGGTGTACTCGGATTCACCTGGTACAGGAATGACAGTCTAATTGCTTTCAGGGATGTTCGACAAAAAGAGGAAGATTTAAGCAGAGTTATTAATCACAACCCTGATCTGTTGATTGAGCTGGACAAGCAACTTTGCATTAAATTTTTAAGTCCCTCTGTTCAATCTTTTCTCGGTTACCAAAATACAGACATGATTGGAGAAGCCATAAGTTCTTGGATTCACCCACATGACTGGCCTCGATTCAGTGCAGAAATACAAGTAAATAAAAGTGAATTTCGCAACGTAATTAGAATGCGACACAAAAGTGGAGACTGGATGTTTATTGATTCTATTGTTTCTTCACGAGATCCTTCCTACAAAAGAGTTATCAGTGGTCGACTGGTCAACAATAGCTTTGACCAAAATGGTTATCAAGATTTCTTCATTCGCTTCGCCGATCAAGCCATGCGCTATTTGAACGAACCGCTTAGAAGAATCAATCACTATTTGCATTTAGTAGAGAAAGAAGCCAAAATCAATCAGAATGAAAAGGTCATCGATTTATTAGAAAATGCGATCATAGGAGCGGATCAAATTCAATTGATGTTTAGTGGCATTTTACAATACAATCGACTTAGAAAAATTAAAACGAACCCGCTTGATACCGACTTGAATGTTGTTCTAGATACAACGAAGCGTTTGTTTGGATATGAAATTTATAAAGACAATATAAATATCACGCATCCTGATTTGCCTTCTATTTTTGCTCATGACAATCAAATGAATCTTTTATTTCAGCAACTGATCAGCAATGCAATCAAGTTCAAACGCCCACTTGTCAGATGTGAGATTGAGATAAATTTTGAGGACAAGGGCGATTATTATATTTTCTCTTTGAAAGACAATGGCACTGGCTTTCCTTCAGATAAAAAACAAGAGGTGTTCAAAGAATTCTACCGAGCGCATGATTTCTATCGATTCCGCGGAGCGGGTTTGGGATTAAGCATGTCAAAAGAAATTGTTCAATTTCACGGCGGAGACATTTGGTGTGAATCTAAAGCAGGAGAAGGATCGGTGGTTTATTTCACGCTGAAAAAAGATTTCTTCAACAGCAATAAAATCATTCAATCGAATATTCATTAACTTGTAAAATACTTGAACTCGAGTACTGGACAATTTAAATTCAAATAAAAAAACAGCTATCCTTTGGTATTATCACCAAAGGATAGCTGTTTTTTTAGTTTAAGTACGCTAGTCTAAGACCTGCGTTTGCGCTGATGCACTTGTTGGTGAAATTGGTCTTCACTTTCTTTTTGTCCACCAATCACTTCCCGCTGAATTTTCCTTCACTCCGGACTTCGCTGTCCCATCCAAACTCCCCAACTTTCCACTAATACTTTGAAGGGCTAAATGTAATGCAATTTCCATTTCATCTTCATCCACTACATCGAGGTATTCTGGTTTGAAATATTTTTGAATAAACTGCGTGTCAATGTTTCCACTTTTGAAATGCTCATTCTGCATGACCCATTTTCCAAAAGGCAAGGTTGTTTCAATGCCGCTAATTTTATAATCATCAATGGCCAAAATCATCTTGGCCAAAGCCTCTTCTCGATTCTTTCCATGAACAACCAGTTTAGCTATCATCGGGTCATAATATATTGGAATCTCCATTCCTTCCCGAAAGCCATCATCCACTCTAACACCATCGCCTTTTGGCAGAATATATGTTTGCAAGGTTCCAATATCTGGTAAAAAGTTATTGGTGGGATCTTCGGCATAAACTCTCAATTCTATAGCATGACCATTTATTTTCACGTCTTCTTGTTGGATACTTAAAGTTTCTCCTCTAGCTACTTTGATTTGTTCTTTGACCAAATCTACTCCCGTTATTTTTTCTGTAATGGGATGCTCTACTTGCAATCGAGTATTCATTTCAAGAAAATAATACTCCAAATTGGAGTCTACTAAAAATTCTACTGTACCAGCACCATAATAGCCACAAGACTTGGCAACCTTAATCGCACTCTCTCCCATTCTCTTGCGAAGATCTTCGGTCATGATCACAGCTGGGGCTTCTTCAATTACTTTCTGGTGTCGTCTTTGAATCGAACATTCCCTTTCACACAAATGAATGACATTGCCATGTTGATCACCAAGAATTTGTATTTCAATATGACGAGGGGAAGTGATGTATCTTTCTATAAAGACGGAACCGTCTCCAAAGGAGGACAAGGCTTCCGATATAGCTCGATTCATTTGCTCTTCCAACTCCTCAAATTCATTAACGACTCTCATCCCTTTTCCTCCACCTCCGGCAGAAGCTTTGATCAATACCGGAAAGCCAATTCCTTTAGCAATTTCTTTTGCTTCTTCCACATCCTCAATGGCATGATCGGTTCCTGGGACCATTGGAATGTCATATTTTGAAACGGCTTCTTTCGCCGCTAATTTGCTCCCCATTACTGTTATTGCATGAACAGAGGGACCAATAAAGGTGATCCCCGCTTTGTCGAGTTTAACAGCAAACTCAGCATTCTCTGAAAGAAAACCAAATCCCGGATGGATTGCATCTACATTCAATTCCTTCGCTATTTCTATAATTTTATCAGCCTGTAAATAAGATTCTGAGGAGGGAGGAGGGCCAACACAAACAGCTTCGTCTGCATACAAAACATGGGGCGCCAAACGATCAGCCTCAGAAAAAATGGCTACTGTTTTTATGCCCATCTCTTTTGCAGAACGCATGATCCTCAAAGCAATCTCTCCCCTATTTGCAACCAATATCTTTTTCATTAGAATGATTTCATTATTTAAGCCACAAAATAATGCTTTATTTTCTATTGATTAAATTTTAAGTGAAATGCCTTAGATATTGTAGCTATCTGTTGCTCAGGAGTAGCTCCTGGCCTAGTAATTGACAGATGAATTGCTCTATGAAAAGTTTGAAATTAGTGCATAAAAAAAATCCCGAATTTTACCAAGCCAAGAATGACTCAACAAAATTCAGGATCTGTGTTTATTAATTGATGCTGTTTTAAAAAAATTGAAAACTGCTTGTAAAACAAGCAATTTGGGAGTTATAATGTTTAAAACTTTATGCGTCAATAAAATAGGGTAGCAACCTGTTTCCACTGCTCAACTCCCCTTCAAAAAAACAGTACAATATGATTACTACCCCTAATCTATTACGAGATTAAATTTAAAGTGTTCAATTCTTAATGATCTTTAAACTCCCTTTACCGTCATTTGTGGTTAAATTAATTATGTAAACACCAGACGTATAGGACTCGCCTAATTCTATTTTAATATGGTTGTTTCCTGCATTGAGGACTATCTCTTCTTGCAAAACTACTTTACCATTTAAATCTGTCAATTGGAAAGTTCCTTTTTCAGCTAACAATGTATAGATATCCAGGGTGAAATGTTCTATTACTGGATTTGGGAAAGCCTTGATTTCAACCGCTCTGATGTTTTCAAAACCATCCATTTGAATTCCTGTGAAATCATGTCCTTCTGCAAGAAAAACGTTTTTCTGAATGGTGACAACATTAGTGTTTCTCTTAATTAAGTCAGACATTTTGGTGTCTTTTATTTTTTGAATTTCTTCCTGAGACAAAGCGTAATCTACTTCAAAGTAGTAACGATCTGCATCTCTTAGATTTTCAAACTGTCTTTTAATAATGGTCATAACCAATTCGCCAACAGCAACATGATCTCCCATATCTTCAGACAGCATTCCAACCCAAGGATCGATGTTGTTAATATTTCCTTCGTAAACATCTTCAAGTTTTGCCGCCAACAGAGGATTACTTGTTATTTCACTGAAATCGTTTTTCATCTCCAAACCAAATGATGCTCTTATTGAATTGTAATCCAATAGGCCTCTTTCTCTTCCTCTATGAATATTTAGTGAAACCAAATCCAATCCACCTGCTCCTGCAGGACCAAAAAGAAAGTTTCTCAAAACATCAACAATCTTGGTATCAAATGTTTGTTGCATCTGACTGGCCATTCCTCTAAATATTGGTGAAAGACCGCCTTCATCTACAAGGATCAATGGCTTGAAAAAAGCATCTTTCAAAACAATGCTTCCGTATGAAATTTCATTTTCATTTTCATCCAATCGAATGATTTGATCATTTACCAAGGTATGCCCCAATCTGAAAGCTGCTGCAGAGAATACATTAAATATTGATGGATCTACATCTGGTTGGTATCCTTGATATTCTTCAATGTGAATTCCCAAAGATGGCAACCATTCGTGAAATAGAATGTTCTGAATCAATCCGCCAACAATCTTCCTAGCATGTTGGTGAATTTTCTCATCATCCCATTGCGGGTGCTCAACAATAATTTCATCACAAAGACGATTGTGCTCCCTTACAAATAAGGTGTGCAATGAACAAAGGCTGGGCTGTTCATTTGCTCTTAAATCTCCAGCAATAAAATGTCTTATTGGAATTTCACCCTCTAACAACATAAAAGGCGCATCGGGATCAACTGGGCTGGTTAATTGACCATCAATTGTATTAAAAGGCAAGAAACCACCTTCTGAGGTCTTTAGTTTACCTCCTTGGAAAGTTCTCAGCCAATCAGCTTTTTCTTTGGTATTTCCATATACACCAGATCCATCAATCCAATGTGTAATGTCATTGATGTGTTTTCTTGGGTTGTCAATAGAAGTACCCGATGCTTCATCAGATTTTGACCTTTTCATTGGGATAATTACCTCACCAGAGCATTCCGGATCAAAGTTCGCATCACACATAGGAACACTAATAGGGATGAACTCTTCATGATTGTCATCATTGAAGGTAATGTCGTGATCAATAAACTGCCCAAAAGACCAAGCAAAATCGGTCAGAAACATATTGCTTGCAATGAAGCTGTTCTGACCAAAAATTTTATTGCTAATAAGTCTGGGATTGGGGCGATTTTGACCTGCAGGTTGAGCTATACCATCTGAATAACCTGATTCTAGGAAATTCATAAAATGAGAGCCTGTACTGCCCCATTCAGGATTGATTAGATTGTTGTTTGTTCCATCATATGTCCTATTGGCCTGTCCGAAAACAGTAGTCATTAAAACCATATGAAAAAGCAAAATGTAAAATACCTTCATTAAAATTATTTTTAGCTTGGCAAATATGATGAAGGAGGGGTACGTTCCAATACTAAAAAGAGCAAATACTTTGCCATTTTGGGAAAAATCATCACAGAAGCTAAAAAAAAAGAAGGTCAGCAGTTTGAAGTTTTATATTCGCCCTGAAATGGTATAAAACTCAATTATTTTATTATTATTTTTTCAAAAACCTATTCATTTAAGAGTGAACATATTATGATTTTCCAAGCGACAAAAAGCGTCCTGTTTTATTAGGTTTTAGATTTTTTGACAGCAATAAAAAAATATTTAATGCAACAAAAATAATATTCAACTCGTAATACTACTGTAAGTGGGAATGTCCTTCAAAAATACGAATTGTCCTTTTTTGAGGTCAAGTTTGCAGCAATAATGCGACAGTCCATTCGTAACCACCAGATACTCCACTCTTAATTTTAGATTGTATCTTGCCACCTGCTCAAATGCATCCTGAGTAATCTTAACTTGAGGAGCTTTGCACTCAGCGATCAATAGAGGTTTTGTTTCTTTATCATAAATCACAACATCGGTTCTTCTTTTCATTCCATTCAACATTAATTGTTTTTCTACACTGATTTTTCCTTTGGGATAAGCCAATTCCTCTATAAAAAAATGAACCAAGTGTTGGCGAACGATTTCTTCTGGACCAGCAACTAGATATTTTCTTCTTATTATGTCAAAAATCCATTTTTGATCCTCTTCTATTTTGTATCTTAATGGATATTCTGGAAAGTTTAAGTTTTTCATTCAAAAATTTATAATCTAACAGACGACAGTCTAATGTCCAAATCCTTCTTTTGAAGGCAGAATATTACAAAAAAGACCATAGTTTGAGAAAATTTTGTTTACAATTAGTGCTTAGTCAAATAACAAAGAATTGATATCTGACTACTGGTTCGAATTTGTGTTTAATAAAAATACAGAAATTGGATTTTCTATTCAGTATTGTAATTCATTATTGTGATTAAGTATTGTATCAAGAATTGTGTTCATTTGAATTGGATATAACAAATTTTAGAGTTGGACACTCAGTCTTTTTACAACATTTATAGAATCCATAAAATACAACTTGAAAATTAAAATGTTAATATAGAAGTATGAAGTCAAAAAAAGAAATTGTTAGGAATTGGTTACCCAGATACACGGGCGTAGAGTTGAAAAATTTTGGCAAATATATAATTTTGGTCAATTTTAAAAATTATGTATCGAAATTTGCTAAGAAATTTGATGTCCCTATTTTAGGCTTGGATAAAGCAATGCAGACTGCTACGTCAGGGGATATAACTATAATGAATTTTGGAATGGGTAGTCCCAATGCAGCAACTGCAATGGATTTGCTTACAGCTATTTCTCCGAAAGCAGTATTGTTTATAGGAAAATGCGGTGGAACCAAGAAAAAAACTGCATTAGGGGATTTCATTTTACCAATAGCTGCAATTAGAGGAGAAGGTACTAGCAACGATTACTTACCACCAGAAGTACCGGCTCTACCAGCTTTCTCCTTGCAAAAAGCGGTGTCCTCGACCATCAACCGTCAATATGAAATGGAATATTGGACTGGGACAGTTTATTCGACCAATAGAAGAGTTTGGGAACATGATGACAAATTCAAAAGCTATTTAAGGAAAACGAGGTGCATGGCTGTAGATATGGAAACGGCAACTATTTTTACGGTAGGTTTTTACAATAAAATTTCTTGTGGTGCTTTGCTATTGGTCTCTGACCATCCGATGACTCCTGATGGGGTAAAAACAAGCCAAAGTGATCAAATTGTTACCAAAGATTTTGTAGACTTACAATTGAACATTGGAATTGATTCTCTCAACCAATTGATCAACGGAGGAATGACAGTAAAACATCTTAGGTTCTAAGATTATGATTTACTCGTTTCTAGTAAAAATAAACATTAAGTACATTGTCAAATAATCTGTCCCTTTTGACAGCTTCTTTTTAGATCTCTTTTCGTTGACAAAATACTCATTATGCCAAGGCATAAACCGTTTTTGCTGACTCGATTGATCAAAAATAACCAACTCAAAATGAGAGGAAACTTAATTGCCAATGTACAAAGTCGTTTCATAAGACACATTGAATCCAATCAATCTAAGGAGTAGTTCTAATTCAACCATAGGAATCTCCTTTAACAAAACTATTATAGAAATGAAAAATTCGATTTGCCCTTTGCTTCTTTTTTGTTTATTGAGTTTTGGAATCTTGCTTTCCAGCAATGGTATAAAAGCCCAAAACTGTGATTGCCCTTATCCAATTATTTTCATGCACGGTCATGTGGATGGAATTGAAGGATGGAATGGAGTCTATGATGATCCTGATTTCAAAAATATTTGGGGGGCCATTGCCGATACATTTTTTGTGGTTTTAAATGCCACTACTCAAACCAAAATTTCAGGACCAGACGGCGTTTTAGGAAACAATGATGACGATGTTTTGTATCAGTTTGTAAATGAAGACAATGTCTTAAACCCAGGATGCGTTTATGGCTACGATTTCAGATGTTTTTGGAATGAAAACTCGTCCAATCCAATCATCGGGAAAAATCCTGGAGATCCAATTGATGAATGTTCCAGCCCTGGCTTTTTAGGCTTGGACAGTGATGGAAATGAATCTTCATTTTTCAAACAAGCTTATTCAGTTGGCGTTTTGATTGATAGAGTTTTGGCAGCAAATCCAGGCAAAGACAAAGTAATTCTGATAGGCCACAGTGCCGGAGGATTGGCCGCCCGTGAATATTTGCAAAGAGACACAGCCCCAACAGCCAGCGGAAGATGGTGGCTTAGCAATGAACACCGCGTTGCAAAATTAATTACTGTTGGGACACCACATAGAGGCTCAAATCTTTTTGGGAATCCTTTGCCAAGTCCATTGATACCTGATTCAGGTGAAGCAGAAGAAGGCATAGATTTAACCAATAGAAATATGGCTTCTTCAACAGAAGAAGACAGAGGACATCCCAATAATCCAGACACGCCTAATAACTCAAGAGACATTATTCCGGATATTAATTCAGAATTGGTGAGGGACATCCGATACAGTTATGTCGGCAGTTCACTTTCCTGTTCTTTTGGCTTTGGTCCCAATCAAGGGGTTTATCTTTTTGGAGGGGATGAATCCTGCATAAGCGACGGCTATCACAATGATGATGTAGACGGAGATGGAGACGAAAACGACATCGTATTGGGCATCAATATTGACGGGACCCAACAGGGAGGAAGCAATCCTTGGGATGGTACTTATGACCAACCAGCAATGCCTTTGCCAAAAGATGTTCGTTATACCTACATCACACATGATATTTTGACAGACAATGGAGACCAAGTAGTTGCACTTGACAGACAATGGATATTCAATAACAATGTCCCCTACCCGCTCGATCCAGCGCAACCTGGAGGTTATTATTTAACGGATACACTTTTGGGTGATTTCATTCATTTCACTCAACAAACAGATGTCTATAATTCAATCAGAGGCTTGGACGAACCTGATTATCCAAAATATGCTTATGAAGTAGATCCCAACATTATGTATGCTGGAACGACCACCATTCGAAGTAGTCTTGTTGGCAACACCAGTCAGTCAAATAAGCTAATTGATCCAGACTGGTTTAAAATTGACATAAGCGGTACCAGTAATGATACGCTTATTTTAATTCCCAACCAAAGTTTGAATGGAAGCGTTGATGTCTTTCTTTCTGACCCTGGAGACTTTGCCGATTTATCAGTTGTAGCCATCGACAATGCGAGTTTTGGATTGAATGCGGGAACAGTCAAAATACCACTTTGCAACACGGATGGAAACATTAGCTATTTCATTAGAATCACTCACAACAATATTGTTGCCAATAGCTGGAAAACAGCTTACAAATTTGAGTTGAAATCTGTGCCTGATTGTAAAATCAACTCTGCTTCTGCAGGAATACAGACGGCCTGTACTCCTACAACAGATACTTATAGCCAAGAGATCATTGTCACTTATTCAAATGTGGCGGATCCAAATTCTAACATCAGCGTAAACGGCACTTTGTTTCCAATGACGGCTAGTCCACAAAGTATTACTTTAAACAATTTGTCCATTAATTCAGGCCCAGTTGATGTAACAGTTTCCATTGATGGTCATCAATGTTGTTCTACCTACTTCCCTAGTTTATTCAGCCCTCCTGCAGATACCGACAACAATAACATTGCAGACATCTGTGATGAATTCACGCTCAACCTAAAAGTATTTTTGGAGGGTTCTTTTGATCCAGCAACTGGCATGATGAGAACAGACTTGAACCAAAAGAACCTCATTCCTTTATCTCAACCATATGCTGCTCTTTTGATTGCTTATCCAGGAACGGAAAGTTTGTCGAGTATTCCAAGCCAAATGGTTGATTGGGTTTTGGTAGACATCAGAACCGGAACAGCCATAAACACAACCATCGACCGCAGGGCTGCTTTATTGATGGAAGACGGTTCTATCAAAGATTTATCTGGCAATGATTTAACTTATACATTAAACACTTCAGGAAATCTTTACGTAGTGGTTAGACATAGAAATCACACAGATGTACTTTCATCGAATCCTGTCCCACGATCTTTCAATATGAGCTACGATTTTACAACTGGAACCAGTATGGCTTATTTGTCTTATCAAAAATCAATTTCAGGAACGGCCTGTATGTATGCTGCTGATATTTCACAAAATGCAAACATCGATGTAACAGACTACAATCTATGGAAAGCTGTCTCTGCAACGTTGAACACTTATGATCAGAGGGATACCAATATGGATGGAACCGTACAAACCACAGATTATGATTTGTGGTATCCAAACAGATCGGTGAATGCACCTAACGAAGTTAATTATTAAAAGAAGGAATAAATAGGAGGAAATGGAAGTCAAAAGTGTTGATCAAATTTTAAAAGAAATTAAGAAAAAAGAGTACAAGCAAATCTATTTTCTTGATGGGGAAGAAGCCTTCTTCATTGATCAGATTTCAAGTTTGATTGAAAAGTCTGTCTTGTCTGAATCAGAACAATCTTTCAATCAATTGGTGCTTTATGGGAAGGATACAGATTGCCGAACAATCATCAATACGGCAAGGCGATTCCCAATGATGTCGCAGTACCAAGTTGTAATTGTCAAAGAGGCTCAACAATTGAGAAACATTGATGAAATGATCTCTTATTTCTCGCAGCCCAATCCCAGTACCATTTTGGTGTTTTGTTATAAATACAAAACCCTTGACAAAAGAAAAAAATTGGCAAAAACACTCAAGGGTGAAAACTGCATTTTCTTTACAAGCAAAAGTCTGTATGAAAACAAAGTTCCTGCCTGGATCAAATCTTTTGCCAAGTCCGAAAAGATCGAAATAGAGGAAGATGCCATTCAAATTCTCGCTGAATATTTGGGTACCAATTTGGGTAAAATTTCCAATGAGCTGGATAAGATAAAATTGAATGTGCCTGCAGGTGAAAAAATCAGCAGCAAGCATATTGAAGAGTTTATTGGCATTAGTAGAGAATACAATTTTTATGAACTTCAGAAAGCGATGGCAGTTAATGACAAGGCCAAAGCCTATCGCATTGTCCACTATTTTGGTGAAAACCCAAAAGCCGCTCCAGTTCCTGCCCTCATCGGTAGCCTCTACAATTTTTTCAATAGCTTGTTCCTGTTTCATCAATACAGCAAAAGTGGCGAAAGAGAATTGATGAAAATTCTGGGCATAAACAACAGCTATCGATTTAATGAGGTAAAATCTGCTGCAAGACTATTTCCAAGAAAGAAAACAATCCGAAACTTAGGACTGCTTTTACAGTTTGATATGAAATCTAAAGGAGTGGAAAGAGCAACCAGCTCAGATGGAGAATTGATAAAGGAAATGACCTTTCAATTGATGAATTGATGTAGAAAAATATTTTACTAGGCTATTAAATTGTAGATTTTAGACTTGAGTACTCGACATTTTCTCAAATCAAAAAATAGCTTTATTTTGGTCTAATGACGCTTCCTTTTGGTCTTATGACCATAGCCGTCAGATTAAAATATAATGTTCATCAAAACAATATTCTTGACAAGGTTATTGTATCTCACTGCCTGTTACAAACCACCCTTAACAACGAACCATCTGTCATCTTGGGCTTGACCCAAGATCACGTGAACCACCTGTTAACCTGAGTTCGATTATAAAAACCTAGTTTATAACCTTGGAAAATGAAAAGTAACAAGAAGATATTATAATTAGTTTTTGTTAAAATAGTTTGTCATATTCAGCAAGAGTTGTCGCTTTTTGCTTGACCTTTTTCTTGATAAAAAGGTCTAAAAATCAAGGACTTATGTCATTTTTTAACGTAAATAAAAATCCTTAAATCCTAAAAAAAATAAACTCGCTAATCAAACAATTATTACGTTTGATCGGATAATTTTAGAGATAAAGATAAATTTCAAGTAAGCTCAAACAGAATTTTTTTCTTAACGGATCTAAGCAAATTCATTCACTAAAATGACAAATGTCCAATTATTCGTCAATTAAAGAAAGTTATTGCTTTTTATTAACTGAATATCAACTAGTTAATAATCGAACTCAGGTTTATAGGTTTGGAAATCAAAACTAAGAGATGATAACCTCTATTTTAGCAATCAAATTCATAGCCAATCGATTCTTTAGGCCTTAGCAATTCTCAAAATTGGAACTTAATTGGAACTTAATTGGAACTTAATCAGTAGTTAAAACCAACCACACGTTGACTTCCCACGTAGAATTTGCTTAATTAAACGTAAATTACGGTTCGAAT
>CALBCY010000367.1 GCA_937927195.1 uncultured Chitinophagales bacterium | reverse complement strand
TTCAAAGGTAAATAATAGATTTATAATTTCAAAATGGCAGTAGAGTAATGTTCGCAACTCTACTGCCTGCTTTGGAAATAATCAGTGATGAAACAGAGTCGTTTCACTACTTGCTTGGCTTTTATTTTTATTGAAATGTATAGAATGACAGAATATGCTGTAAAAACTGTCTTGTATTTAGTGCAAAATACTGATATAAAGATAGATTATTTTGGCGTAAGGTGAGTAATTAGGGAATGTATTTATATCTTGTTATTTAAAAAAAAATCCCAGCTAATCATGAAAAAAATATTTATTATTATCATTTTATTGTTTGTAATTAACCTTTTTAGCAATTGCCAGGAATCTAAGCTTGATCAAATTTTGACTCAAACGGACTGCATTCTGAAATCTGAAAGTTATAGATTGCAGTCTTCCTCAGCAAGTGCTACATTAATGGTTGTAAAATATTCCTATAAGGAGCAAAATTCATATTTTCTCATGGTAAAAAAGCCACAGATTAATGGGGCCTATAATACAACAAGTTTCTTTGAAGCCTCGATCGAAGAAGAAGATTTGAGTAAATGTAGAATTGCATTGAAAACAATTCTCAATCAAGCTATGACTGATGAAATTAATGGGGTTGAATTTATTGAAAACAAATATATAACAACTGATAAATTTGCAATTGGATATTATATCCTGAAGGGCAAAATAAAATGGTTTATGGCCAATACAATATCTGGAAAAAAGTTCTCTCTTGAATTCAAGAATGTTGCGGAAATTGAAATTATTTTGCAGCAAGCCCAAATTAAAATAGAAGAATTGAAATTATTATAACACTATTTAACCCTAAAAATTTACAAGATGAAGATCAAAAATTTATTATTAGCCTTGTTTTCTATATCCATTTTAGTTTTCGGGACGGGATGTGATGATGATCCCGAAGAGGAGCTCCCCGAAGTAATTGTCTATCCTATGTTTGGGGACAATCCAACTGGACGATTTGAGATTGTTAATTATTGGACGTCCTACATCGGTACTCATTCTGTTTATATTGGAAATGAATTATCTTTTTATGAGGACTCATTGATGACTTGGGAGAACCCCGGAAACGGGAATATCAAAAACTGGAAATGGTGGTTTGGAGAAGAACCAGGATTATATGGAAATGATTCTTTGTTTATCCAAGAAAACGAACAGAGTTTACTTCACAAATTCTCGGTATTTACAAGCGAGAATGACGGAGTTACTAACATGAATTTTATAATTTACTTTGAAGAGGAGTTTTATGATCAGATAGTCATTGATCTAAAACGAAAAGAAGATTGGTAAAATAACCGATAGAAAAAAGGCACGATTAACTAAGTTGATCGTGCCTTTTTTTATGTGCAAAATTTAGAGATTGGGATCCGGTCGAATCAATTCATTGAGTTTTTTCATGATTTGATTTCTATTGGGATTGGGAGATTTGGACATATAGGTTCGATATTCTTCGAGTGTCATGTCTCTTTTCTCAACATTACAACAATTGCAAGATTTGACATTGTTGTAATGTCCGATGATGTTTCGAATGGGTTCAGGCTGCGAACGCAACATTGAAGCTGGGACCAGATGATCCTTTGTCCGATTTGAATCATTGAGATCGCAATTGCAATAAAAGCAGTTGTTTTGAGAATGCAATTTGTGATCAATGATTACCGAATAGTTGTAAGTACCGAAGCGGTTTAATAGCTGGGTTTTAATTTCCATGTTCCTGGGGTTAAAGATTAAGCGGTCCCGAAAATGGGTCTTGCAAACCGTTCCAAACAGGCATAAACAGCCTGAAAGAGAAGTATTTTCGGGACCTTAAATCTTTTCCTATACATCGTGTTTATGCCTTTGAATATTTGGTTGTGGTTGCAAGACCTTGGTATAAATGTATTACATTTTTATTTAATAAAGGACTATTTTTGTGAAAGTGCGTTTATGGGTTGTGAAATGGTGGTTTTGGTTTGTAAAGGAGGAGTGAATTAGTTAACAATGAATCCAGCTTTTTTTTTGACAAGCCCACAATTACTGCAGATGGTCGTCTTCTTGTTGCCATACATAGATTTCATTTCATTGAAATTATGTTCGCCTCCATTTAGGCATTCCGCTTTAGATGCTTCGATATATCGTGAGATTGTAACTGTGTAAGTAAATGATTTTTCACAATTAAAACATTCAGCTTGAAGTAATTGATCCTCAATAAGATCCTGTGGATCAAAATCGTGATATTCGCTGCAATAAGGGCATTTAACAACTTCCATAGTTGAGATTGTATTTTTTATTTATTATTAAATATTTAATTTGGCCAAAACAGCCATTCCTTTGATTGTTGAAATTTCATTGTTGAGAATTGCCTTTTCCTGTTTATTCGGCAATCTGTTTATTAGCTCATTTAAAGCTTGTTCACGAACAAAATCTAAATGTATTGTTGTTGTATGGTTTGCCTCAGCAGACTCCCAGTTTGCTTTGATAACTGCCTTAGACTCCCAGTTCATATACCCATGAGCCTTTTGCTCTAAATAAAAGGCCAACCATCCAGAGAAGGATGGAGGCAATTGATTTATCCTGGTATCTGTTGCTTTTGCTGTTTTGCCAATATTCATGATTCATTATTAAATAGATTCCCGGTTGTTGGCTCTTCTTGAACTGGTTCAGGAAATTGTTTCTTTAAATATTTCAGGGCATCATTGAGGGCAACAAACTGTTGGTTTGCTTTTTTTCTTGAAAGCTCCTGGTTTTTGATCAACCTTGGATAGAGTGACTTTCGAGAGGAAAGCTCTCTTTCAAGTTCTGCGATCCACATAGCTGGCCTTGTTTTGTATTCAGAGGGATTCGGATTCATCTGAGCAACATTAAAGGTTGAGGGATTTCTTCAAAATCTTCGTGATCTGCAATGATTTCCTTACCAGCTGTCACAACAAATGGTTTAAAAGTTCTGACCAGACCTGTGGCAATGAGTCCGATCTCGATTGGATCGTCAGACTGGCCAATCAGGACATCCTCAAACATAACTTTGAAGTAGGGATTGAGCATGACTTTTTGTCGCTTTGCTTGAATTTTTGGTTTTTGAAGGGCAATTTGAGTATTCATATGATGATTTATTGATTTATGATAAAATTGAAAATTTGCATTTTTTTCGCAAAAACGACTATAAATATTTGCAAAAAGCCGTCCGCACCGTCCAACACGTCCAACACCTAAAATTTTCGTCCAACACTTTTAGCACCTCGTCCAACACTGTTTACTATTATTATTTTATATAAAAAATTATTAATACTCTAGTTGTCAATGCTTTATGGCTTCGTGTTGGACGTGTTGGACGTGTTGGACGGCTTTTTTTTAAAATGGTGTGTCATCTGGTTTTTCTGTCAATTCCTGATTTTCAATAGAACCACCCGACACTTTGTCATTAATTGCTTGAGTAGGAGCTTCATTTTTTCCTTCATCCTGAATTTCAATGTCTAAGTCAACAGTTAACTCATCATGATAAAATGCCAAAGCTGAAGAATTTGTACCTCCAAAACGGATAGTTTTGATTACTCCAACGAATGATTTCAAAGACTTAAAATATCCCATCAGTGAGTTTTGATCAATGACTTCCAAGCCTGATTTTCTAGCTTGTTCAGAATACATTAAATGGAAGTGAGAAAAGCGAATCATCAATATTTCTCTTTCTCTGTCGAAAGTTTTGGTCATTTGTTGCCCTTTATTTAATAATTTGATGTATTTGCGATCATCAATAATGTAGTCTTGCTCCCTCTTTAATTTTTTCATTCGAACCAATAGTGAGATAATATCCCAAAATATATTTTGGCCCTCTGTATTTGATAGCAATGAACATTGCTCCTCAATCATCTCTTTGCAATGATCTTTCAACTCATCATAAGTAAAAGGCAGTTTAATTTTGTCCTGGAGAATCTTGATAGGAGTCAATAAGCAGACGAAGTTCTTGACGATCCTATCTTCGATGTTTTCGGCTGGCATTTCAGACTTGATTTCAGAGAATATATTGTCCGACATTTGATTGTAATTGTTTTCAATGTCCTCTCTATATTGCAGCATGTCAGTAACGACATTAGACAGCCCTTTTCCCTCAACGGTCTTTAATTTTCTATGTGCATCGATGGTTTCCTTTTTTCTCTTATTGTCTTTGTTGAAAGTCAATACGATTGATCTATTGTACAATGCATTGTCATCGAGAGTAGGAAGGTACTGGCCAGCGATCACCAATCCGGATTTCACTTTACTTGTGGTTGTCCGATTGTTTTTCGTGGCCAGCCCTTTTTCCCTTCCAATCCCATCGTATGCAGATTTCAAAACTTGGAAAAAATCCATGTCGATATGATTGGTATATTCATCAAATGCTGTTACACAATTCCTTGTGATTGCAAGTCTTCTCGTAAATGACACCTTCGTTCCATTGTTCAAATTAAATGGTTGGAGGTTATCAGTGAATATGTTGCTGATCGTCCATAGCAGTTGTGATTTCCCTGCTTGTGATTTTCCGTATAGAAATAAATGCGGAAAAAACTTCAGTGTCTTGTAAATGTAATCCCTGAATATTGTTGCAACCACATAAGCTATGCCCATCATACCATTGTTATTCTGACAATAAGCATTGTGCATTAATTGAAATATTTCTTCAGTTGATAAGTCAGATGGACGATAAGCATAGAATCTATCTATCTCGTAAGGATCATTATCTTCATCAACATCTGTTTTATTAGCAATTTCAGAATAAGCAGGAAGGAAATATTTTTTCTCTTTGTGCTCAACAATCCCGTTCGAATCAACAGGATTGAATTTTCCATTGAACATCCCATTTGAAAATGCCCAGGCATCTTTTTGCCAGCCCAACGTCAATACTTCTTGACAAACAGGAAAGCTCTCACCAATTTCTACAATAATTTTCATCAACTGCTTTGGAGTTCCATACCAGAAGTTCGCTCCTTCATCAACGAGTCGCTCATATAGTAGGGAATGAGAAACCAATGCTCTAGATGGGAGATCAATAATAGATTCTTCTTTACGATTCTTTATTTTAATCAATCGTTTGTTATCAATTGCACTGTATATGTGATAAAGGGGTTCGATTACAAATGTGGATTTCTTATCAAAATAACCGTTTGAAGCAGCAAAGTAATAGCCGATGTCATAACCATCTTGTTTAGACATGACCTCAGCATATCCCTTTTCTTCCATTTGCTCAAGGAAATCTAGGGGCGCTCTGAAAGTATGTTCTTCAGGAATAACATTTGGTTTCTCTTCTCGAATTTTTTGCTTCAACCATCCTTTTTGAATTTTTTTATGCTCGCACAATTTTTCTTGAAGTGCATCCTGCATAAATGTCCCCTTGACTTCGAGCAACATTCTTGCGATTTCGGTCAAAGCTTTGTCCTTTGCTTGAAGATCTTCTGCCTCATCAATTAGAGTAAAACAGTCAATTAGAAACAATGAAGGATTGAATTCATCAGAATCGTCGTCCTCGACAATTGTTTCCTTTGAAATTTCAGCTTTTGAAACACTTTTTTTTGATCCTTCTATTTTCATCCATTTCTCCAAAACCTTTGTGCCAGATTTTGAACGGTATCTCTTGTATATGTCCTCAATGGTCTTGCTGTGATGCTCAGGATCTTTCATCTGTGAACCGAATTCAGACATAATCATGTCTATTGCAGTAGATTCACTCAATCCGAAATGGACGCAGAATGTTGAGCACAACACTGTATAATTGTGCTTTTCACCTTCAACAAACTGAGCTCGTTTATTGGTGATCATGAGGATGTGTTCGAAAATCAATCCTGGATCTTCGATTTTTGTCAACTTGTATTCGGGCTTCGAATATTCTAATTGGAAAACTGAGGATTCGTTGTTTAAATACAGTTCTGGGTCATAGCTAACGAAACAAAGTCGACAAGTATCCTTTCCAGAACGGTCAATGTCAACAGGGAACTTAATTTCAAAAATCCTTTTCAATGCTTCAAAATAAAGCAAATGTTTAGTCGGATCGGTGTTTTCTGTTTTGACAATAACTTTCAATCCCACATTGGAAGGGGATATAAAAATTGAATAGACGAATTTCAATTTAGAAATTTGCTTCTTGAGTTTTTTTGTGGTTTGCAAATCCTCAAGGCCATCAACGTCTAAGATTATAAAACCATTATAAAGATCCTCTTCACCAACTTTCCTGGTCTTGAATGTTCCGCTGGTGGTGAAGGACTTGAGTACGTTCTTCTTTTGCTTTTTATATTCTTCTTTTGACAAAGACCGCAGTTTCTCGACTGGTATTTTGAATGAACCGTTCTTGATCCTTTCAAGAATGGTGTCTAGAGGTAAACTCTGACTTGACACCTTATCAAAGGTTGAATTATATAAGCTTACAAGGGTATTTGATTTAGAAGAGGTATTCATCAATGATTATTGTTTAATAGACATGAGCATACAGGATCCTTTATTCCTGAAATAATTCAGGCAATCCTAAGCTGTTTATCCGAAAGAGAAAATGAAGTTGAATTTCAGGGTAATTGGTACCAAGCAAGCCCCCTGAATACAGGTAATTAGTTTTTGTTAAAATGCGCCAACATTAGTTTAAACATCGAAATCTTCAAGGATTTGCTCCTCGATAAACTCCTCAAATTTTGTATCTTGATGCTCCTTGAATTTTCTAATTGGAAATAAGAAGTCGTATAATTTCTTATTGTAATTAGGATCTCGCGCAGCCTTATAAATAGAAGTTCTGTTCCATGAGACTCTTCCATGTTTATTTTTAACTCCCATTCTACAAAGATTCTTAATGACTATATCGATAGATTTATAATCCATGGGCTTTTCTTTTTCCAGAACATCATTCATATTATTTAAATTTTTAGATTTATAATAACAAATCTATAATAATAATTTCTAATTAGCAACAATGGATAAAAATATTTCTAAAGAGAAAAATAACAAAGTGTTTCAATCAGCTGAAATACAGGTTGTTATTGAAAGGATTGAAGAAATGATTTCGGATTCGAAATTCACTCAATCGAAAATATCAGAACTAGCAGAGGCTAGTCCAAGTCAGATTTACAAATTTCGGAATCTTCAAAATGATATTGGAAGTACGAGATTGATTCGATTGTTACAATCTCAAGAGCTTGAACAATACAATCTAAATTACATATTCAAAGGTCAAGGGGAATTGCTTGAAGGGATTGAGGCAAAGAGAGACTTTGAGTTTCTGCGCGAAGAGATCAAAGCTTATCAGATTAAAACGGATGATTTGATTAAAGCTGTAAAAAGACTTGAAAAAAAGCTTTCCAGCGACAAATAGCGACAAATAATAAATTTAGATATTGATTACAGATTGAGAACCAATCTGTTTCAATAGGAAGAGATATGTCTTATGCGACCCTCCCACCTTTAAATAAAATATTATTGATAAGTATAAACATTTGAATAATAGGTTTTTGTAAAATGATGATGTAATTGTGACTAGTCCTACCCTCGCAATTTCTTTTTACAACGGGCTGACTATCAACTAGTTGCGCCCGTTTTTTGGTCGCAGGGCTTTTTTCTGCGACACACATCATTTCAAGATCCTGAAAATTTTGAAATGATGAAAAAAAAATTTTTGCCTGCCTCGATCAGAATTCCTTCAAAAAAATCCAAGGACCAACGGTATTATCTAAACTACCGTGTGCTGAACCAGCAAACACTTAGATACATTAGAGCGAGGGATTACATTTCACGAAAAGATTTCCCTACGGACGAGCTTCAACTCGCTGAAGCTGAGCGAAGAAAAGAGGAGGTCAACCTTGAATTGACTGCTGGAACCCACTATTTATTGACAGGAAAAAAAATAAGAACAAAGCTAGAAGAGGCTTTCGATCAAGTTTGGGCTGTCTGGTCTCAACGATTAGAACGAAGGACAATCAATTCCTACAATCAAATATTTCGGTTCTTTTTTGATTATTGCAAAAGAAACTTTCCACCTGATATATTGTTCGATGATTTTACTCGAGAGATGGCTTGTCAGTTTGCCGATTATATTGAGATCAATAAAAAATCGACTAAAACGGTTTTGTGTAATATCTCATTGATCAACACACTTTTTAAGAAACTGATGAAGCGAGAATACATTCGTCAAAATCCATTTGAGAATTTGGATCTCCCCAAAGAAAACATTACCAGGATTAGATACATAGAAAAGTCAGATCGAAATGAAATTTTTTCCTGGTTAAAAAAGAATGACAGGGGAGCTTATTTGTATTGTGTTTGTATTTACTATTTGCTTGCCAGACCAGACGAATTGATCAATGTTCGAATTCGCGACATTAAGCTGAGCGAACAAAAGATAAAATTTCATCATGCTCAAGTGAAAAATGACATAGATAAAATGGTTCGAATACCTGATGCAATTATGCCTGTATTTTTAGATCATCAACTGGATCGTTACAATCACAATGACTATTTGTTTTCGAAAAAATTCCTTCCAAGTTCTGAGCCGTGGAAATATTCCACTCGACCAGGCGAAATTATTAGAAAGTACCGGAAGGCAAATAAATGGAAATCGGATTTTGTTGCTTATGATTTGAAACCGAGCGGAATTCAAGACTATTTGGCTGCTGGAGTTCCAGTCGATCAGGTTCAATTGCAAGCAGGAATTTCTTGGGAGGAGATGTCCACTTATTTGGAACTTAATAAAATGAGAATGCCAGGGCTTCAATTGGTTTCTGGGGCAATGCCATTGTTGACCGAATCAAATTGGCAGAATAATTTGAGGGTAAAATCTTTACTGGATGAATTCATGAAAATGAGTGAACAGGAAAAGAAGATATTTAAAAAGAATATTGTGTAAATACTTATTGTAATAAGTCCGCTAAATCCCTAATTCTTTTCTCTAGTTCTCTTATAATAACAAAGACTCTATTCTTATGGGGGCCATCATAAGAATAGAGTTTGTTCTTGCGTTCGTTAAGAATGTTTATTCGTTGTAGAATTTTATTAATCAGAATGTCTGAGATTTAAATTTTTCTTGTCCATCTAACCATTGTTTAAATCCATTTCCTACCAAAAATAAATCATTGTCTTCAGTATAATAGAATGGTTTATCTCCCAAGACTTCATGAGAAGCTTTCTTTCCAATTTCTTTAGAATTCCAAATCATATGTTCATAATGTTCGAAATCAAACATCATGAAACTAGCATTTGTCATTTCGTCAAAATCTGGATCTAAATGACAAAATATATTCCCATTGGATGAATTGTATTCGACTATAAAATAATCAAGTCGGTGGTCATGAATGAAACAGGCAATAGTTGCAGAACATGAAAAACCATCAATTAAAAATGAGACATTTAAATAATGATTGATTCTCTTAACCCTAAAAACACTATAAGCTTTGCTCTTTATGCCTCCATTAAGATCCCAGATTAGATCTTTTTCAAAAAACAAAATGCCCTGATTTTTAGCAGAAACACAACAATCGACAGTCACTTGTACAAGTTCAGTTCTTCTTTTCTCACCCGTTTTTTCAATTTCAATGTATAGATTCATAATTATGTATTTTTACAAAGATAATAAATCTATTATTTCGTTTTAGGAAACAAAAAAAAATCTTAAAAACATCCCAAAATTCCCCACAATTCTTCCAAAATCCCCAAATCAATCAGAATCCCCAAAACAGCCATTTTAAGCGCGTTTAATCTCTGAGTCAACTTACCTTCATTTAATGTATAAAAAGCTGTCTATCATGTAGTAAACACGCTTTGAACTCGATTTTTGTGCGACTGCGAGCGTTCAAATTACACGCGACCTATAGGTTTTGGAAGAAAAGGAAGAAACCAAATCGTTGTTATATGACAGACCTCTCC
>CALBCY010000366.1 GCA_937927195.1 uncultured Chitinophagales bacterium | reverse complement strand
CTTTTTATAATCCAATCACTTTTCTTCTAAAAACTGTTGAATAGGAACGACTGATCTAATACAACCAGAAAACCAATCAACCTCCATGTCAGACTTTTCAAGAATGACCTTTGCATTTTCGGAAAGACCCGCCTCTCTGGTCTGAAGACATTTGTAGGCATAAACTCTAACGGCACCCGAAGCATGATCGAGCAATCTAAAAAGCTCATCACTACTTGCAATTTCATTCATCCTTTCAAAGGCTGCATAAACATCAGTATAGGTTCCTGCAATACCAACAAATTTCTCATTGACCACATTCTGTTTTGCAATAATGACAATCAGTTTATCAAGATTGGTTTCTGACTTTATCTCAGGAAATTCATTTTGCTTTATTTCCAAATTTTCTTCGCCCTCTGTAATAGCAAATGGATCAATACGCTCAGTCACAGACTTTTCCTTTTTCTGTGCATTGCAAGCTGCAAGAAGAACACAAAACAAGCTTAGAAGGTATAATTTATTTTTCAAAACGGCAGTTTTCAATTTTCAAAATTCAAGAATCAAATACTCAAGAGTACTTAATATAACAACTTTTTACTGATGTTCAAGACCCATTCTTTCTGAAATTTCATATCCGGCACAGGATGTTCCCTGTATCCCGATATTTCATCAAAAACTGCATGCTTTTCTATTCCTCTTTTAATCATTACTCCAGAGGCAATCATTGAAGACCTACCAATTCCTCCATGACAATGAATGATCACTTTTTCATCAAGATTGAGCTTGTGAATAATACGATTAACCAGATTAATATAATCGTCTTCACTTTGAGGGGTACTAAAATCTGGAATTGGGAAATGAATGAAATCTATTTCATTTTCCAAGCAAATACTTTTTTCAAGTGGCAAACCAAGTTTATCAATTTCCTTGTTTTCCAATAGGCAAACGATTGTGTTTATGCCATTTTTTTTGAAATTGCAGATTTCTTGATTTAGCTGTGCGCCACCAGAAGGTCTAGGCATGATGCCTAATCGCTCTGTTCCAAGTACTTGTGAATTTATCCAGAAAATTTTCGAATCCAATCCTTCTTTTATGGATAAAAACAGCAAAAATTAATCCAAATTACCTTTTTCTGCCTTTTGAACCACCGCGCTTCGCTGGTCGCTTTGAGCTGCTACTAGGATTGCTCGTTTTCTTTCTTCTATTGGCAAAAAATTCTTGTTTTATTCTTTGCTTTTCTTTGTTCCATTCTTTCTTTTCCTTCTCAGTCATCGGCTTATCCGTTTGAGGATATGGATTGTCCTTAATAACCTGAATTTTTCTATTGATCAACTTTTCTATGTCTTTAACATAGGCATTTTCTTCTGGTTCACATATTGAAATGGCCATCCCTTCTTCACCTGCTCTTCCAGTTCGCCCAATTCTATGTACATAAGTTTCTGCTACATTGGGAATTTCATAATTGATCACATATTGCAATTTGTCAATATCTATCCCTCTGGCAGCAATATCAGTCGCCACTAATACCCTAACTTTTCCCTCTTTAAAATGAGCAAGGGCTTTTTGCCTTTGGTTCTGTGCCTTGTCGCCATGAATTGCAGCAGCAGAAATATTTTTTGCCTTTAAATGTCTAACAATTCGATCCGCTCCTCTTTTTGTTCTGGCAAAAAGCAAAACTTGTTTCATTTTGGGATCCTTCAAAATATGACTCAACAAATCTTTCTTGCTGGTTCTATTGGTATAATACAACCTCTGCTCAATCGTCTCAGCTGCAGAAGAAACTCTAGCCACTTCTACCTTTTGAGGATTGTTTAAAATCTTCCTTGATAGCTCAACAATATTGTTAGGCATGGTAGCCGAAAAGAACAAAGATTGTCTTTTCTCTGGAAGCAATTTCAGTAACTTTCTAATGTCATTGATGAATCCCATATCCAACATACGATCTGCTTCGTCCAAAACAAACAACTTGATCGTTCCCAGGTTCAGAATTCCTTGAGATTCAAGGTCCAACAATCGACCTGGTGTGGCAACCAAAATATCAATTCCTTTCTTAATGGCTTGTACCTGCTTACCTTGTTTGACACCACCAAATATTACAGTATGTCTAATATTGGTATACTTACTATAAGCTTCAATATTCTCCCCAATTTGTATAGCCAATTCCCTTGTAGGAGTGACAATCAAAGACCTCAAGGTAGGTCTGCCATTATTATTCCCCTCAATTTTATGGATCAATTGAATGATCGGAATAGAAAAAGCGGCAGTCTTGCCTGTTCCTGTTTGGGCACAACCCAAAACATCATTTCTCTTTAAAATTATTGGTATCGCCTTTGCCTGAATAGGGGTCGGCTCTATGTAGTTTTTATCTTTAAGCGCCTTTAATATAGGGTCAATTAACTTCAATTCATCAAATCTCATCACACATTTTTTTGCCCAAAACTAAAGATACGGGCTATTCTAAATTGCAAAGTTAGTTAAATGAAGCTTAGTTTCTATTTCTATTAGGGATTATTATGGTTTTTTGACTATCGGGAATGGGACTTGTTGTCGCTTTTAGTACGCTTCACTATTGGAAAACTGGCCTTCTACATTGCTTATTGTGCGTCTTTTTTAGCCCAAAGGCCTTACAATTGACTATTTGTATTTTTTTGTAAGAAATTTGAATGGGGTGAGATGATATCAAATATTTCAAAGGAATCTGGACTAATAATATCGATAAAATCCTTGAAACTTCGACATATTCTTAAACTTGTATAGCTGGATTACAAAGTGGCTTTGTTAGTCGATCTTCCGGAATATTTGAATATATCCATTTAATTCTTTTAATAAAACGTCCTCTCCGCTAAAGTTTCGCTCATAAACTTTACAGACATAATAATAAACATCTTCAGGAAGCTCTTTGCCAGATTTTGAGTCTGTTCCATCCCAGTTCAGAGCTGGTTCCTCCGTTTGAAAAACTAAGTTTCCCCAACGATTAAAAGCTTCAAATTCTACCCTTGAGACAAATCTGGCTCCAGGTCTAGGAGTGTATAAATCATTTTGATTGTCCTGTCCTGGAGTAAAAGCATTGGGCAGTTCATAAACCAAACAGCTATTGACACAAAATTCATTGCTAAATTCACTTTCATTCATAAATGAATCAACTGCAGTAACATAATAGCAACCAGCCAATGTAGTTTCTAAAAAATGATCATATTGATTCTCCCCAACATTCAAAGTATCCAAAATTTGTAATTCATTACCAAAAGGATCTTGATAATAAATAAAATACGAAACGACATCTCCATCTCCACAAATTTCGAAGGGACTTTCCCATGATAAATAATTAAAATCGAAACCTCCCATACTTCCAGAGTCTTCTATACAATCATTGCTTACGACTAAGTTCGGTGGACAGGGAGGAATGGTATCAATGGGAACACCGCATCTAATTTGAGAATCGTTTAGCAAAGGATTTTTTGTAAAACTTGAGAAATAGCTTCCATTGCTTTTTATAAAATAACAATACTCGCGCCCATTTACCAAGTCTACATCTGTAAACATTTGATTAGTGCTTAAGCCTATCGAATCAAATTCATTTCCATTTTTTCTATAAACATAATACTCTTGATTGACCCAAGGAACATTTTCGTTCCATGACAATGACAGTTGATTGCTGGAAGAACCGATATTAATAAACACAGAAGAGGCCACTCCCGTTTCTCCAATCAAATCATCACCACTAGCATAGAATGCCAATTTATAGCTATAAACACTTTCAAGTGTATTCAAACCTACATCGGTAAAAATAGTATCATTTGCAGCAGCAAAACTATTGCTTACGAAGCTTGCAATGGAGACAAAATTTGCCCCGCCTGCATCATCAGACCTAAATAGTTCATAAGTATAAGGTGCAACATTAATTGTCGTATCCAATGCTTCAAAATTGGGCTTAGACCATTCTACATAAATTTCACCATTGTTCTCGTCAGTACTCAATACTGAAACATTGGTAAACAATGGAACATCTTTTGGCAATTCGGCACAAACATTATCGGATGGAATACTTTCAGAAACATTAATCGGAAATCCTTGATTATTGTTGGCATCAGCAAATTCGGCTACTATTCTATAGGAATATTTTATTCCCTTTACAGCTGACAAATCGGTATATTCATTGTTAAACAAACCTCCTATAATTTTTGTATAAGAAGTGCCGTCTAAACCCATTTGGCAGTCATCAAAAACAATTTCATCGCAGCCAATACTCCTCCAAACTGAATATCCAATAAATTTTGAATTGTCAGAACAAAGATAAGTACTGTCCCAAGTCAACTCTATTTCACCAGCAATAGTCTCGACAATCAAACCAGTAACAGCAGGAGCAACTACTGTTATTTGCCAAGTTTCCAAATCAGTCAATGGAATCGGAGGATTCAAGGTATTCGGATTATCAACTGCCCTGATTACAACCGTGTATTTACCACTGTAGATATGATCACATAGTGCATTCCATTTAAAATGGCCCCTGCTAAAGGATAGGCTATCCTCCACTTCAAAAGTTGCAGGGCCAATACTTAGCTCCAAAGGAGCGCCATATGCAGAAAGATTAACCACTTGTTCTGGTACATCATTGTCTACAGCAATAAAGTCTAATTCCAAGGTATCACCCACCAAGAGACAATAATCTTGAACGGGATCGATCTCAGGAGGAGTATTTCCTGAGTCCTCCACCAATATTTGCATATCTCTAATCATAGTACCAATCTTGATACCATTCCTGTATTCGGTAATAACAAAGGCTATATTATATTCGCCAATCATTTGAGGCGTTTCCCAAACAAATTCACCTGTTTGTGCATTTAATGAAATGGTATTATTTGGACCAGGTAGAACTTCATCAGGATATAAATAAAATGGAACATCAGCATTAACGGAAGCTTTGGGAATGATCAACTTAAATACCAAACTATCTCCATCTATATCAAAAGCGGTTGGATTGTGAATATAAGTAGCTCCAACTTGTGCATAATCAATTGGAGGCAGACTTAAAACTGGCGAACTATTGTAACCAAAAAATTGGGGATTGAGAACAAACAAAGTATCCTCAAGATAAAACTCAATTTCAACGGATGTCCCATTATTGATATTGATGATGCCTTCATTTCTATTTGGATCATGCATGGATATCACATAAAATGCAGCAAAGCCTGGGAAAGTATGAAAACTCTTGTATTCATTTTTACGAATGCCATTACCAACAACAACACCATTGTTAACACCATTGCCATCAGGATCCATACCATTTGTTCTAGCAATGGTTGAAAAGGTACCATCGCCCCATTCAACATCGAGAGAATCTCTATCGGCTATGCCAGAACCAATGGTATTGGCATAGGTCGTGATGGTAAATTCATATCTGTATTCTTGACCATCAAGCGGGGCATGGACATAACTAATCTCTCCAGCTCTATTGTGGGTAGCAAACAAGCCAATAGAAACCAGCAGAAAACCAATTATTCCAAAAAATTTAGACTTCATTGTTTATAAAATACTTTCACCTTTAAAAATAACAAAGTTTCAGCACTGTTATTGTCAATAATAACATAATAAGGTTAAAATTCACTTAGGAACAATTAAAAGGGCGTCCATCAGGAATGTAAGCTCAGTTTTCGGCCTCTAATTGATGTTTTCCGAGGTATTACCGTTTTATTCTGTTCATCAAGCAACTTGGGTAATATAAAACTCACCTAAGATCAATTTTACAATAAAATCTCCATAAATCGAATATAGATCTATCATAAATCAATCATTAAATAATCATAAATAACAGCTTCTATTTCATTGATAAAATCACAGTTTAAATAGAAAGTGGAATTGTTAATGTTTGGATTAAACAAAAACAGATTTTGTTAATCTTTTAGAAATCCCTATTATTTTATTACTTTACAAAGTCGACCACCAGCCTGAATGTAAAATCTGGGCAGGACGAATACAATTCAATAGATTATGATGAATATTCCCCAAGGTTTAAAAGTCTATATTCTTTCGATGTTGCTTTTAAGTCTTTTTAGCAGCATTCATGCCCAAAACAAAATTGCCAATAACTTATCTGACTTCAAACTTTCAGATTACAAATTGGCTGATGTGAATCAGCAAAGACTTAATCTAGATTTTGGATTTAGTCTATCTAGTAGGCAATTCAACAGTTTCAATAATAATGACATTCTTGGAAACTTTTCGCCTACCTATTTTACCTACCGGAATACTCGAAAATATCAAGGCGAAGGCAGTTATAATTTAAGAACAAGTTTCTTCAAGAACAGTAATCAAAGAAATACAGATTTTACCAATAAAAGGAATTTAACAAGGCTTGGTTTCAGTGTTAATGTTCAAAACCGATTTTACAAAAACGAAAAACTTTTCTTTGAATTGGATTTGATAGCAGATGAAGATTTTACCAATCGAACATTAGAAACCAATAATTCTTTTTCTTCTTATGAAGAA
Source organism: uncultured Chitinophagales bacterium (assembly GCA_937927195.1). Taxonomy (GTDB): domain Bacteria; phylum Bacteroidota; class Bacteroidia; order Chitinophagales; family UBA2359; genus JAHDGP01. The sequence goes on along the minus strand of CALBCY010000366.1, from coordinate 6,612 downwards.
TCATTTGAACGATCAAACGAATTGAATATCTCACTTCCTTTGGGAATAGGAATTGGCAGAATAGAATCGGTAGAAGATGCTCGTTTGGCATTATTTATTTTACAAGATTTAGAAGAAAAAGGCAAAACCAAAGGAAATATTAGTCCTGAGCTCTGTCTCGATTTTGCCAAACACATAAGCAAGGTCAGATGGAAAAGAGTTTTGGATTTCAGAATGCAAAATCAATATCAAGTTGAAGCTGTAGATTCTTTTTTAAGAGACAAAGACATTATTAACGATTATGATGCTGCCTATTATACTAGTATCATGGACTTATTAAGATACAACTGGTTGCCAAGACGCTCACATGGAAATAGACTTAGCTTTCATTTTACCCCCTCAATCATTTCCATTTTCAATGATCAAGAAACACACATTTTTGAACCAGAAGATTACAATACTCAAAATATAAAATTGAATTCTTTTCAATATCTGGGACATGTTGATTTCAGAGTGGCCAAGGCGATTAGTTTACAATGGCAATGGGATTTTTTCGCAAAAATAGGTGCTGGGTTTGAAAATGGCAATAGAACTTATGAAATAAATGAACCAACAATTTATTCCTACAATGCATTTATAAGTAGGGGGGAATTCAGCACCCGCATCGGATACTATCCAAATTCTAGAACATTCATTTCCGTTAATTTGGGTTCTTATCTTTTTAATGATATTGGAACGGAATCGGAGCAAAACGGAAATCAAGGAGCAGTCTTTGAAAAGGAATATCAAAATACGAATGTAAACTTTAATTCTTCTATTGAAATATTTTATTGGTTCGCTCCAAATTTCAGTATTAACTTAAACGCGGGCATGAATCTTTATTCAGTGAGCAACAATTCTCAAAACATTCTTTCTGGAAATTCACTTCTTGACGGATCAAATAATTATTTAGACATTGGCTTGCTTTATAGCATTTTTTAGCCCCTAGGAACAAAACTCATGAAAAGCCCCAAACATTTCTGTAAACTATTCTATTTTCCGATTTTAGTTTTATTACTATTATTGGCCAAAAAGAATTCCATCAATGGTCAGAATAAAACCTCTGAATTTGAACTGTCCGATTATAAATTGACCGATGTTAGTCAACAGCAATTAAACCTGGATTTTGGATTAAACCTTAGCGATTCAAACTACAATAACGGTTCACCAATTCGCTCAAATTCCACTAGAGAAGGGCACTTCAGACCTTCCTATTACTTTTATAAAAACAATAGAAAACATCAAAGTCAAGCCCACCTTCAACCTTTCATATCTTATGGTACTTTTTCAAATGATAGAGTGGCTACCACCCCAACTTTTCAATCCGATTTGGATCTAGGTTTTGAAATTGATCTACAAAATCGCTTTTATAAAAACAATAAACACTTCTTTGAAATTGATATTATTGCCGATGGAATATTTAATAAAAGTCGAGGGAATCCTTACTTTCCTGAGCCTATGGTCACTGACAAAGTCAATACGACCAATGTATCCATTCCAATAGGATTTGGTATTGGAAGGCTGGAGGCCGTTGAAGATGCAAGACTGGCATTGTTTATTTTGGAAGACCTGGAACAAAAGGGAAAAATTGATGGTGAGATTAATAAAGAAGATTACCTTGAGTTTGCAAAACACATAAGTAGGGTGAAATGGCAAAGGGTCTTGGATTTCAGAATGCAAAATCAATATCAAGTTGAAGCGATTGATTCTTTTTTAAGAACAAAAGATTTCATTAAAGAGTATGATGCAATCTATTTTACCAGCATCATCGATTTGTTGAGATACAACTGGTTTCCTGAAAGATTTCACGGAAACAGAAAAAGTTTTTTGATTGCACCTTCTTATCTTTCTTATAATAAAAAATATGAAAACTATCCATTTCCTGGAACTTCAAATAGATACACCAATGAGAACTTAAGTAAATTTCAATATCTAGGACAATTCAATTTCGACATAGCAAAAACGATCAATGTAAAATGGCAATGGGACTTGTTTACCACATTGTCTGCTGGATATGAAACAGGAAAAGAAGAGCGTTTTGAATATCAATACAATGCAATCGTAACTAAAATAGAAGTACGGACAAATTTAGGTTTTTATCCCAATAATAGAACTAGTTTAAAGTTGGCAATAGACGCCAATTTTGATAACGATTTTGGGAGTGAAAACCATCTACTACTAAATGCAAGCTCATCCAATAATTTTACTAAAAGAGTCATAAATGTGCAATCTTCCCTAGAACTATTTTATTGGTTGGCTCCAAATTTCAACATTACTTTGTTTGGCAGTTTATTTATGCGTAACTATAAAAACAATACCATAATTAATTTATACCAATTAGATTTTGCCAATGACATTGATATATTTGGTAACAGCAATGAAAATGAAAGATACATTTTTACAGCTTCTTTAAATTACAGCATCTTTTGAATCTTTTGAATCTTTTGAATGATTGCTTTCCTTTCTCAAAATTACTTAAATAAAAATCCTCCCAGTCGAAATAAATTTCGACTGGGAGGATTTTTTATTTTGTAGGCCTTTGGTCTTATGACCATTAGCGTTTATCATGAACGCTTTCTTTTGGTCTTATGACCAAAAGTTTTATCACCAAAAACGCCTTTACTCTTCTTTCTTCTTCACACCAACCGTTGCTGTTGATTTGAAATACTCTCTGTTTAACATCGCGATGTTGCTGATTGAAATGCCTTTCGGACAAGCAGCCTCACAAGCCTCTGTATTGGAACAAGCTCCAAATCCTTCTTTGTCCATTTGGTTCATCATGTTCAAAGCACGATCTCTTCTTTCTGGCTGTCCTTGAGGAAGCATGGCCAAATGAGAAACCTTCGCACCCACGAACAACATCGCAGACGAGTTTTTACAAGCCGCTACACAAGCTCCACAACCAATACATGCTGCTGCATCAAATGCCTGATCCGATAACTCCTTTTCAATCGGAATTGAATTTGCATCAACTGCATTTCCAGTATTGACAGAAACATAACCACCTGCTCTCTGAATTCTATCGAATGCTGAACGGTCCACCATCAAATCTTTGATAACTGGGAAAGCATTAGACCTCCAAGGTTCAACATAAACAGTATCGTTATCTTTGAAAGCACGCATGTGCAATTGACAAGTCGTGGTCAAAGCCCATGGACCATGCGGTTGACCATTGATGTACATACTGCATGAACCACAAATTCCCTCGCGACAATCATGATCAAATACAACAGGCTCTTCACCTTTATCAATCAACTGCTGATTCAACACATCCATCATTTCAAGAAAAGACATATCTGCATCCACTTCATTGACTACATAGTCAACCATTTTACCAGCAGATTTCACATCCTTTTGTCTCCAGACTTTCAAATTAATTTTCATACTATATTATTTAGGCGTTAGATTTTAGACATTAGAACTGTATCTTAAATCCATATTCTATTTTTTCTACAATGTCGATAGGCGAACCGTGAATACCGAAACCAAGACCTACTTATATGATCTCGTTTTCAATTCAATGTTCTTAAACTCAAGTACCTCCTTGTTCAATTTTGGTTCTGAATCTGCAGATCCCATAAATTCCCAAGCGGCTACATAAGTATAGTCAGGATCAATTCTTTTAGCTTCACCATCTTCAGTTACATATTCCTCTCTAAAGTGTCCTCCACAAGATTCTTCTCTATCGAGTGCATCTCTGCACATCAATTCTCCCAATTCTATAAGATCAGCAACCCTCATCGCTTTTTCTAGCTCTGGATTCATTTCATAGATTCCACCTGGGATTCTTACATCTGCCCAGAATTCTTTTCTCAAGTCAGCTATGTCTTTAATTGCACCAGTCAAGCCCTCTTTGTTTCTAGCCATTCCACAATTTTCCCACATAATTTTACCCAAACGCTTATGGAAATGATCAACGGAACGCGTTCCGTTGATGCCTTTCAATTTATCAAGTTGGTCTTTTACCTTTTGCTCTGCACTTGCAAAAGCAGCATGGTCTGTAGAAATTGACTCGGTTCTAATTTGTGTAGACAGGTAAGAACCTATTGTATAAGGAATAACAAAATAACCGTCAGCCAGTCCTTGCATCAAAGCAGAAGCTCCCAAACGGTTTGCTCCGTGATCAGAGAAATTACATTCTCCCAAAGCATACAATCCAGGAACGGTTGTTCCCAAATCATAATCAACCCAAAGTCCACCCATTGTATAATGGACAGCCGGGTAAATTCTCATTGGACGTTTGTAAGGATTTTCATCTGTAATTCTTTGATACATTTCAAACAAGTTACCATAACGGTCGCTAATGGTTTTTTCACCTAAACGTCCAATGGCCTCTTTGAAATCAAGATAGACAGCTACACCCGTTTTCCCAACGCCACGTCCTTCATCAACCATTTTCTTGGCTGCTCTGGAAGCAACATCTCTCGGTACTAAATTACCGAATGCCGGATAGATTCTTTCCAAGTAATAATCTCTGTCCTCTTCTGGAATCGAAACAGGATCTTTTTTACAATCTTCTTTTTTCTTTGGCACCCAAACTCTTCCATCATTTCTCAAACTTTCACTCATCAAAGTCAATTTCGACTGATGATCGCCTGATACCGGAATACAAGTTGGGTGAATTTGTGTATAACAAGGATTGCCAAAATAAGCGCCTTGTTTGTAAGCTTTCCAAGCAGCTGTTACATTTGAACCCATTGCATTGGTTGACAGGTAAAAAACATTGCCATAACCGCCAGTTGCCAAAATTACAGCATGACCGAAATGTCTTTCCAATTTTCCTGTAATCAAATTCCTCGCAATGATTCCTCTTGCAGCACCGTCAATCTTAACGATGTCCAACATTTCATGCCTTTCATACATTTCAACCGAACCCTTTGCAACTTGCCTGTTCAAAGCTGAATAGGCTCCAAGCAACAATTGCTGGCCCGTTTGTCCCCTCGCATAAAAAGTTCTGGATACTTGTACCCCACCAAAAGAACGGTTGGTCAACAAGCCACCATAATCTCTGGCAAAAGGCACGCCTTGAGCAACGCATTGATCAATGATATTGGTACTTACTTCGGCTAAACGATGAACATTGGCCTCTCGTGAACGATAATCGCCACCTTTTACTGTATCATAAAACAATCTATAAACACTGTCGCCATCATTCTGATAGTTTTTTGCCGCATTTATACCGCCTTGAGCAGCGATACTGTGCGCACGACGAGCAGAATCTTGAAAACAAAAAGCTTTTACTTTATATCCCAATTCTCCTAGAGTGGCTGCTGCCGAAGCTCCAGCCAAACCTGTTCCTATGACGATAATTTCTATTCTACGTTTGTTGTTGGGTGCAACCAAAGGAACATTGGACTTGTATTGGGTCCATTTATCTGCTAAATCTCCTTCTGGTACTCTGGAATCAAATACTCCATTTGATGAATCTTGCATAAAGACTAATTTTATCTATTTTACGGTTTACGAAATGCTTTTGATGTATAAAAATATTGGTTGTGAGGCAAAGCCCAATGGAACCAATATAGAAAAAGCATAACCGATAAATTTTATAATTGGTGTGTATTTACTGTGTCTGATTCCCAATGATTGGAATGCACTTTGAAATCCGTGTATTAAATGATAAGCCAATGCTAGTAATGAAATAAGGTAAAATGCCACATAAAGCGGATTACTAAAAGCATTGACCACAATCGAATACATATCTTTGAGACCGTCATCGGTCATCGGAATCGTTCCAAATTTCATTTGATACCAAAATGATTGCAAATGAACAATTAAGAATACAAAAATGACTGTCCCAAGGAGCGCCATATTTCTTGAAGCCCATGAACTACCTTTTCCCTGCATTTTATGGGCATAGCCAACTGCTCTTGATTTTCTATTCTTTAAAGCGATTAAAATTCCCTGAATGGCATGCAGCAGAATTGTAATATAGGTAAATATGCCAACCACTTTAATAAAAGGTGAGCTGGTCATTGTTTTCGTATACTCATTAAAGGTCTGCCCCCCATCAGGTATCAGTAACTGCATATTGCCAGCCATATGTACGACTAGAAATGTGCATAAAAAAAGACCAGTAAGGCTCATTAAGACTTTTTTTCCGGCCGAAGAAGTAAGAAATGTAGAAAACCAACTCATAAAAAAATATTGATGAACGATTTGAAAGATTTAAGGTCAGTTATGTAAAAAAAACACCGCCTCGTTTAAGATCGCTACAAATATAACAATGGAATGGTTTTTAAGTTTATTCTTATTCACATAATCCTGAAATCTCTTGATTTTTTTTCCGAAATCTCCAAAAGATCACGAATTGTCGGCTTCAATCAAATTAAATGACAAGTAAAAGAAGGATTTGAATGAAATTCTTAAAAATTCCTGAGCCAAAGGTTCAAAATTGCAAATCGAATTTCAAATACCAAAAGCAAAAAACTTATTTAGTAACCTGAGTTCGATTTATTAACATACTGATAATCAATCCGTAAGAAAACTACTAGCTTTCAATTTGGGGAGAAACGTGGACATTTGTCATTTTAGTGAAAGAATTTGCTTAAATCCGTTAGAAAAAAAATCCTGTTTGAGCTCTACTGAAATTGA
>CALBCY010000365.1 GCA_937927195.1 uncultured Chitinophagales bacterium | reverse complement strand
GTGTTTTTAACGAAAAAACAACCATAAATAGCTTTTTTTTAAGTTTTTATTGGCATTAAATTTCACTTTTTATAAGTTGTTTGTTTTATTGAAAATTGTCTTAAATAATTATAAATCAACAGGTTACTGGTTTTGTGCTTGCTTGTTTTTTGTTCTTTTTCACACGTTAGTTGTCGATTTTTGTGGTTGGCACAAGCTTCCATCTTGCTTTAACTTTGGATCATATTATTAACCACTTAAAATATTTAAAGATGAAAATTCAAAAAGTTTTGTTCGCCCTATGTTTTGTTTTATTTGCCATGACAAGTTGCCAGAAAGAAGAAGTGCCTGAACTGGATGCTAACGGAAAGCAAACTGCCATGGTACCAATAGACCAGATCCCGGATGTAGATGTTCCAAATACATTGAACTGCACTGTTGATTCTGAAACTCCTTTTATTGTTAGAATTTTACAAACAGGAAACACGTCCACTCTAATAATTGAAGAAAAGGACGCTTATACAGGTTCGTTAAATTACCGAGATATAGGCACAGACTGGATTCTGTTTACTGAAAACGGCACATCAATATTGCCAAATCAGAGTCAAATCAGCTACAATACAAATGAAGTGACAAGAGTGGTAATTAGAGTGCCTTACAGCCCATGGAATCAAAGAGCGGAGACTGGAGAAGTAGAAATTGCACTATGTGATTACCAGTTAAATGTTTGTCCTGATGTGGAGCAAAATGTAATGGTCTGTTATGGAGAATTTTTCGGGAGTAGATATTTAATCTACAAAGAAGATTAATAATTGTTTCAGCTATCAAATGGGTTTGAGAAATTAAAACCCATTTGATTCTGGAATGATGGGTCTACAGTGTCCAAGTACAAATTGTTTACATTCTTTCGATTTCAATATTAAATGCGGGCTGTCTCTTCTTGAAAAAAGAGATGGCCTTTTTTTATTGATTCCAAACAAGTGGTATTCAAATAAGTAGGCAATTGTATTGTAATTTATTTTATTAAAATTTTAGAAGTGAAAAATATTTTTTCGATCTGCATTCTCATTAAATAAACTCCATGATTTAAATGAGATAAATCGAGCACATCAAAATCGCTTTTTCCTTTTAATAATTCTTGGCCATTTGTGTTGTAAATGCAATAGTTGATTGCGGTTTCCGACTTGAATGTTATTTGATTGTTTTCTTGATGGTAAAATTGATCTACTGAATATTTGTTTTCCAGATCATTATCTTCAATTCCAGAAATTACTTCATTCAACTTAATAATCCATCCTTGGTGATTTCCATGCTTATTGGCTAAATCACCATCTGAAGAATCGGTAAAGCCATTCAAAAACATTTCACCATTGGAGTTTTCAAAAATACCAAAAAAACCATCAAATTGATTGCCTCCGAAAACTCGAGAAAAACCAATTTCAAAATCTGTTTCAATTTCAAGCAGCCAGCCATTTATAGAATTAAAACTGGTTTGTACATCTCCATCGATTGAAAAAGTTTCACCAGCAATCAGGATTTTACCCTCTTCTTTTTCCAACAATTGCTTTGGGCTTTCGAAAGATGTTCCACCATAAAATTTGTCCTGAACAGGTTGGCCATTCGAATCTGTTTCGATCAACCAAAAGTCACCTCCACCATGGTAATTGCCCATTTCAGAAAAACTTTCAGCTACCAATAAAAGGTTTTGGTTTTGCAACTGAATCAAATCAGCAGGAACTTCAGATTTGTTGCCACCAAAGCTATTCTCCCAAACCAAATTGCCCGCTTGATCTATTTCAGCCAACCAAATATCTTTGGCTGAAAAGTGCTCTCCAACATCACCATCTGCAGCTCGTATAAAACCGCATATAGCAAGATTCCCATTGTCCAATTCAATTAGATTTTTACCTTCGTCGTCGTCGCTGCTCCCTAAAAACTTTTCCCAAATAACATTGCAATTTAGATCCATCTTTGCTAAATAGATGTCCGTATTGTCGCTCATATTTTCGTTGGTCCATTCTTCAGCATATCCAATCAAGACTATATTTCCATCAGAGGTGAAAATCATATCTTCAATTCCATCATCTTCTTTCCAGCCGAAAGTTTTTGAAAACAATATTTCACCATTAGGATCCAATTTCATTAAAAAACCTTGTTGTTTTTTAATTGAATCATCAATTGGAAAGTCTCCTCCCAAAGAATCGGTCAAACCGCAAATGAAAAAGTTTCCAGCCTCATCTTGTAAGATTTTTTTTGCTTCATCATTTCCTGGTCCGCCATAATTTTTTTGCCCGACCAAGTTTAATTCTTGATCGTATTCGCTCAACCAAATGTCATACTGTCCATTGTTTGCCAGGACAGAATCAATGCCATTACTGGCCCCAATACCCAAGAGATTTCCATTGGCCTTTTCGAGCAATTGATAAATTCTTTCATCGCCTGTGGTTCCAGGTGTTGCTTGATCCGAAATTGTATATTGGGCCATTCCTGGAAGGCCGAGCAATAAGCTGCTTAGAAAGAAAATATATTTCATGCTAAAATTTTTTTCAAGCAATGGCTTCGTCTATTTCATCAAACCCAACACCATAAGTAGCCAATTCTTTAAGAATTGGTTCATAAACTTCTGGCATGATTGGGATCCGAACACCTTTTAATTTTACTTGTTTGGTTGCGATCAATTTGGTCATTATACCAGCTGGTAATCCTACTAATTTGGCGATGGCAGTTTTTTCTTCGTCTTCGCCCATATTGACCAAGCTTGCTGTTAACTTTCTTTTCTGTCCATCAATTTCATACTCAACTTCATGCAACATGACGATCATGTCTTTGTCTCCTTTTTCTAGTTTCCATTTGCCCTCAAGTAGCTTGCATAAAATTTCTGCAGGGCTCGCATTTTCCAAACCGATGGGGTGATGGTCATAAATGCCCAACCATTTCAACTGATGCATAATTTGATGATCAGCTGCTAATCCAAGGAACAAACCGAGTGCTTTTTCGGGGCTGTTGCCAGTAAGAAATTTTAATGGAAGGTATGATTTTAGAAAATCTGTGTAGGTCTGTCCCTTTACATCTATTTTATAAGAGTCGTCGGTCCAGCCTAATTTTACGAAAGCGTTCCATGCATCACAATAACCCTTTTTTCTAAGCGTACCGCGAAGGAAAGTACCGATGCCTTCTTCTTCCAAATTATACTTTTCAAGGTACTTAACAGAATCTCTATTAGGATAAATTTCAAACAAACCAACATCACCGATCGAACGTTCAGAGTGCGAGCTGAAAATTCTGTTGTATGGAATATACTTGGCTTTGTGTTCGAACAAATACTGGCTAATTCCCTGGCCCGCTTTTACCACGTTCATTGGCGCCCATGTAAATTTGTAATGCCAGGGATTGTTGTCGGATTCTGGATGCAACAAAGCACCTGCAAAAGAATAGACGCCATTTATTTTAGCATTCTTTTCCTTCAAATCCTTGATCATTTTCATGGTAGCCAAATGATCAATTCCCGGGTCAAGACCAATTTCACCCATAAACAAAAGCCCCGCTTCCTCAAATGCATCATTGAGTGCAATACAGTCTTTATCTACGTAGGATGCAGTGACCAAATGCTTTTGAAACTTGAGGCAATCTTGAGCCACCGTATAATGAAAAACAAAAGGAAGAAGAGAAACAACGATGTCTGTTTTTGCAATATGTGTGGCTCTGTCTTGTTCATCTTTGACATCAAATTTTACGGCCCAGCCATTGCTGTGATTGGCCACTCTCTTTTTTGCCATGTCCTCTTCCAAATCGCCAACTGTAATTTGCCAATCGTATTTTTCAGATTGACTCAACAAATAGGTGATTAATCTGCTTGCTGACTTTCCTGCTCCCAGGACAAGAATATTTTTCATGTGTTTTCTTTAAAAATGTGCTTAGGAACGCGTAAATAATAAGTTGTAACAAAAGTGAGGAATTATTTTTTCTTTAGACAAGGCGAAAAACGCAGACATAGCATGGCTGTGGCTAGTATTTTCAACGCTGAATAAATGAAAAAGAAACCTCAAACTGCTATAAGTTATTGTTTTCATGTTCCTTGGTTTAAAATCGAATCGCAAGATACTATTTTGCTTTAACGATAATGTCCAGAATATGATTTAATCAACAACAATTAAGTCAAGAAAACCAAGAAATGCTAAACTTTCAATATTTATTGAACGAAATGAAAGTTTGTATTGTTTTAATAATAGAACGTGTTTTTATTCAAAATTAATACAGATTCTTATGAAAAGCGAAAAAGCGATAATTTACGACGATACTTGTCCAATGTGTTGTCTTTACACGGAAGCATTTGTAAAAGTGGATTTATTAAAAGCTGATAATCGAGTTTCATTTTCTGAACTGGAGAAAAAAGATTTTCTGGATCAACTAGATTTTGATAGAAGTCGACATGAAATTCCATTAGTAGATGTCAATGGGGGAGAAACCCTTTATGGGATGGACAGTTTGGTTTATATTTTATCACAAAAGATCCCGGTCATTGAGCCTATCATGAAAATTAGACCGATTAAATACTTTTTCAAAAAATTGTACAAATTGGTTTCTTACAACCGAAGAGTGATCGTGCCTTCAAAAAAGCAGATTCAGGAGTTTGATTGTACACCAGATTTTAATTTGAAATATAGGCTGATTTACATAACTGCTGCATTATTGACAGGCATCACTTTATTAAGTTTGATATTGATGAAATTTGTGGGCCTTCAGTTTGTTCCCCTTCTTTTGCTACCTATATTTTTGTTGTTTGGACTTGGTTTTATCAATACTGATTTTCGTGAAATGGAAATCAAGACAGAATATTTTGGTCAATTGGCCACCGTGATTCTCATTGGTGGATTGATTAGTCTTCCGGGTTTTATTTTACCTAAAATATATTTGATATTTGTTGTTCTGTCTAAAATGTTAATGAGCAGAGAATATCTCAGAAGAGTAAAATTGATTAAAACATTTGCCTAACAATTAATCTATTAAGTCCAAATCAGGATACTGTGCTGTAGTGGTTAGACTGATTCCTCCTCGGGCTGCAAAAGCACCACGTACTTCCATCCATTTTGGTTTACAGGCTTCAGATAGGTCGCTCAAAATCGTATTGACAATGACTTCATTGAATTGTTTTTGATTTCTGAAAGATTGCAAATAGTACTTCAGGGATTTTGATTCTATGCAAAGTTGATCTGGAATGTATTTTATAATGATGTTGGCAAAATCTGACTGTTGTGTAACAGGACATTGGGAAGTGAAATCGGCACAATCGAATTCAACCAAATAATCTCTTTTTTGAAATTTGTTTTCAAAGGTATCTAAAGTGGCTTCTTCAGGGGAAGTTGGTGGTTGATTTTGAGCTGATCCTAATAATTCGAATTTTTTCGATTCCATTTGTTTATTTTTGCTGCTTAATTTTTTTGAAATAAGAGATGTTTGCGTCTAATATTTTAATTTTGGAACAAATATAGGACGGACTTTTAACAATAATGAAATGGAAAAGAAGAAAGCGGTAGTTTTATTGAGCGGAGGATTGGATTCGACCACAGTTTTGGCCTTGGCGAAGAGCCAAGATTACGAGTTATATGGTTTATCATTTGATTACGGTCAAAGACATAAGTTTGAGTTAGATGCTTCCAGAAAGATCGGTGAGTTTTTCGGTGTTAAGGATCACAAAATTATTCACATTGATTTGAGAGCATTTGGTGGTTCTGCATTAACGGCAGATTTTGAAGTGCCAAAGGGAAGAACGGAAGATGAGATGAGTCATGATATTCCGATAACTTATGTTCCTGCGAGGAATACTATTTTTTTGTCTTTCGGATTGGCTTATGCGGAGGTTTTAAAATCGAAAGACCTTTTTATTGGCGTAAATGCGGTTGATTACAGTGGCTATCCTGATTGCCGTCCTGAGTACATTTCAGCGTATGAGCGGATGGCGAATTTGGCGACGAGAGCTGGTGTTGAAGGGGAGCAAGCTTTAAAAATTCATGTTCCTTTGATGGATTTAAAGAAGTCAGAGATAATAAAGATGGGTTTGGATTTGGGGGTTGATTATTCGATGACCTCAAGTTGTTATGATCCTGGTCAAAATGGTCTTGCTTGCGGGAAGTGTGATGCTTGTACGTTGCGGATTAATGGATTTGAAGAATTAGGGATGGTGGATCCAGCGGGGCATAAATAGAATCGTATTGGCAGAGAGGCATATAGAGAGGGATATGTGGAGACGCCTTGAATGCGTCTAAAAAATATTGATTGATTGGGATCTTTTGCAAGATAAAAATGATCGATTACAATAGCTTACAAACCAAACGAACCCAAAAGGAGGCTTTGCCTCCATCCCGAAATGCGTGAGGCGCGCGAAGCGAACTCCGCCACCCAAAACCCAAAATCAGCTCGCGTGCAGCGAGCAAAAAAGCCAACCTGAAGGGACTCGAACCCCCAACCTTCGGCTCCGGAAACCGACACTCTATCCAGTTGAGCTACAGGTCGAAAAACTTTAGAAGTTCTCAAATACAATACAAAATTAGTATAATTTTCCCAATAGTTCGTTAATTGTAGAATCTATAGGAAAGCATTTGGGGCTTCTTTCCGTTTTTGAAATTGAAAAAACCAGTAATAAGAAAAAATTATTCTGCCAATTTATCCAAAGAGGCCAATAAATTGTTTTTGTATGCTTGATACTTCGAAGTTGCTGGCCCATTGAAGCCAGTATGAATTTGAACGACTGCTCCATTTGCGTCCAGCAGAATGCTAGTAGGGAATGAAATGATTTTATTCAACATCGGGAATTTCTCCGAAGCCAAGGTTTTGCTTGCTTTTCCTCCATATAAAATAGGATAATGAATATCGAAGTGTTTTATATATTTTTGTAATGCAATTTTATCCTTCTCCAAGTCTCCTTTTCTTTCAAATCCAATTCCAACAAACTCAATTCCTTTTTTGCGGTAATCATTGTACAATTCTGTAAAGAGGGCCGTTTCATCCATACAATTGGGGCACCAGGACCCAAATATTTGAACGAGTAGTCCCTTTTTTCCATTCAATAATTTTTTCATTTCTATTTTTTGCGCTTTAAGATTTTGAAATGAAAAATTGAATGGACCTTTTTCCTTTTGGTAAGTAGTCAACTTGTATGGATCTTCGAGGCTAATTTCTGGATCTAAGTTGCCAACCCAAGGCTCTTCCCAGTGATTCCCTGAGTAAAATGTACCTTGAATTTTTTTGCCTTTTGCAGAGCCTTTAAACAGGAAAGCATGACTCCCATCAAAACAAGAGAGACTGAATTGGTTCCCATAGATTTCACCAGCTAAAAACCGATAATCTCCAGTTTCGGTCATAAAAGTTCCGGTGATAATATTCCCATTTTGTTTGAACTCACCAATGGCTGGGTAGGCATCTTCTGTACTTGGACTAAATTCGACTGCCCAAGTGCCATTGATGTTAGAGAGCTTTTCATTTTTATACATTTCTAAGCGTTCGTCTTTAAAATGCTCAGGAACTTCATTTGGAGCAAAGGCATGAAAAACCATTTTGTAAGGTTTTTCGCTATCTGGCAATTTGTCCCATTCCCCTTTATAGCTTCCATTTATTTTTTTCGATGAAATTTTCGAATTGAACACTGGCATTTCAAATTCCAATATATTTTCATTCAAAGTAAAGTTATTGACTTTGATTTCTTCTGAACCGTTTTTGACAATGAGAAAGTTATCTTTTTCTTTTTTAGAAAGTAAAAATGGAATGACTGTTCGGTCATTAACTTCTAGAAAAGCTTGTAATACTTGATCCTTGCTTACATTCATGCTTTCAGAAGATTGTTTTTGATCTGATTGGGAATTGCAGGCAAAGAGCAGAATTATAGACAAAGCAAGTAGGAGATGTTTCATTTTATTTATTTGGGTAAAACAGTTGTAACAATATAAAATGGCACAATAAAATACCAGATTGATGTGATTATTGTTAACAAGATAAAATAAAAAAAGGCATGTCTTGAAGAAAGACATGCCTTTTGTATAATAGTTTATGAAAGATTGTTTACTCGTACTTACTGCCCGAGTTCTTGTTTTCTTCATAAATTTTCAATTTCTTTTTTAAGTCCTTTCGGGCAAAAAATATTCTACTTTTGACTGTACCAAGAGGCAGCTTTAATTCTTCAGCAATTTCTTGATATTTGAAACCGTTGTAATGCATTATAAAAGGCACTTTATATTCATCATCTAGACCAGAAATGGCATGAAGAATATCGTCCATTATAAAATTGGCTTCTGAACGGTTTACTATATTGGTAGATACAGCAGCTGAATTTAAATAGTACAGATTATCCGTGGTATCGATTACGGTTTTTCTTTTCGCTTTCTTTCTATAAGCATTAATGAAGATATTTTTCATTATTGTAAACATCCATGCTTTTAGATTAGTGCCTATTCTAAACTTATCCTTATTGGTGATTGCTCTGTAAACTGTTTCTTGAATTAAGTCATTGGCATCATCCAAATCTTGAGTAAGATTAATGGCAAAAGGCTTCATTTTTGAAGAAAAATTGATAACCGCATTTGAGAATTCATTTTCATTCATAAGAATAGGTTTTAATACCAGTTAAATATAGCACAATATAAGAGATATTACTATATGAACAGGCATTTTGTTTAATATTTAACAAAAAAGATTAAACAGTAATTTTCGAGCCTAAAAATGCGCATAATTTGTCCCATACAAGTGTTAAATTTTAACATTTTACTGCTAAACGGTATACCAACTAATCGATTTGTAGTCAAAAACTCGAAATACTTCGCATCAAAAACAGAATTAGGGCAAATAGACAGTGATTTTTAGTTAATTTTGCGCTTTGTTGAAGAAACTCTATGATACTTAATCAATTAGTTAGCTCTTTGGAAAATTTATTATCTGGTAATAATAGACTGGAAAGGATTTGGTTGATTGCAAAAATTGACTTTGAAAAGAGGTATTACGAAAGTAAACTTGGACTATTTTGGGCATTGTTGAATCCTTTGTTTCGGGTTGCAATTTATTATTTTGCATTTACTTTTATTTTGAACAGGGGAGGAGGGCAAGAAAATTTCGCATTGTATCTTTTTTCTGGTATTATCACTTGGACTTTTTTTGCTCAAACTACTCAGCAGGCACAGAACTTATTTAAAGGAAAGCAATATATGATGAGCAATATACAATTTGCTTGGACCGATTTGTTTATTTCTCTTGTAATAAGTACCACTCTTGGATTTGCATTTCAAATTTTTGCATTTTTTTTAGCTTGTTTGGCAGTGGGAATTTATCCGACTTTTACAGTTTTATATCTTCCTCTTCTGTTGATTACTGTGATGATTATTTCTCTTGGTTTTTCATTTATTTTAGCTATAGTGAAAGCCTACTTTAAGGATCTTGCACATATCTGGAGTCTTGTTGTTTTAGCTGGTTTTTGGAGTGCTCCAATACTGATTCCCGAATCGATATTCATAGAAAAAGTTCCATGGTTGTTGTATGTTCATCCTGTTTCGGGGATAATTATGAATATGAGAAAGGTGTTAATGTATGGCATGCAGCCTGATTTTTTAATGATGCTTTATAACATTTGTTATGGTTTGTTTTTCCTTATTATAGGTTATTTTTTATTTGTTAAATATTCGAAAAGAGCATTTGATAACTTTTAAACTTGTTTTTTTAGAATAAATATTGGAATTGCAATGGATGAAGATACTGTTATAGCTTTAAGGAATGTCTCCAAAACCTATGATATAAAAGATAGGAAAAATGATACAATCCGAGAAAGGGTTTTCAATGCTTTTAAATCCAATCCAAGTCGGAAATTAAAGGCTTTAAACTCAATAAATTTAGAAATTAAAAAAGGAGAGTTTTTTAGTATTATTGGTCGAAATGGAAGTGGAAAGTCTACTATGCTGAATCTAATAATGGGAGCCTTACAAGCAGATCATGGAAGTGAGATTACAGTTAAGGGTAAAATGATCAAATTAGCACTAGGGATGGGTTTTAATCCTAACATGACTGGGAGAGAAAATATATTGATAAATGGGTCTATTCTAGGCTTAACATTAAAAGAGATAAAGTCCAAATTTGATGAAATTATTGCTTTTTCAGAACTAGAAAATTTTGCAGATACTTTAGTTAAAAATTACTCTAGCGGAATGCGAGCAAGATTGACTTTTTCAATAGCTTTGCATGCTAAAGCGGATATTTTTCTATTTGATGAATTTTTTGGAGGAGTTGGAGATCTTATTTTTAAGAAAAAATCTGAAGAAGTTTTTCAAAAATCTTTGATTGATGGGAAAACAATAGTTTTGATTACACACAGTTTAGATGTGGTAAAAAAACACAGTGATCGGGCATTATTGTTGGAAACTGGTAATCCAATAATCTTGGGTAAACCCTCTGAAGTTATTAATAAATATACAGAATTGGCTCAAGCCAGGAGAAAATCCAGGCAGGAATTAGGAATTGAGAATTGATAAAAAATTGCGAATAAAAAAGAATAAATCTTCAGCTAGTATGAATATAGCAGTTATTGGAACGGGATATGTCGGATTAGTTTCGGGCACATGTTTTGCCGAAACAGGAAATAATGTAGTTTGTGTTGATATTGACGCAGCTAAGGTGGAAC
>CALBCY010000364.1 GCA_937927195.1 uncultured Chitinophagales bacterium | reverse complement strand
ATTTCTTCAGAAGAAGGTGTAGCGCTTAAGTTTCTAAGCACCCATGGTCTTTCACCTCCAGTGATTAAAGTTTTTTGATCTTGGTTGATTTCGAAGTTAGAATAGTTGTTTAAAGTAGACATGGTATATAATTTTATAGTTTGTAATCAAAATAATAGGAGGGAGGAAAAAAGTGGAGGTAGTATTAAGAGGGAAAAAATGGTAGAAGGTTTAAAGCACTTGTAGAGGATTTGTAGTGCGATTGTTTACCAAATGTAGAGCATCTGTAGGGTAGTTGCAAATATTGTAGGGTAAAAAGTTTGAAAATATTGGATATAAATATTGATGAAACTGAAACCTAGTTTTTAAAAAATTGAGCGTCAATACGATAGCTGAAAAAAATGGTTTCAAAACTTTTGAAGAAAAAGTAAATTTAATTTGATAAGGTTTGGGAAAGTCTAATCTACAGGGAGAAAAATAAAAGATCTTGTTGACAACGACAACAAGATCTTTTTGAGAAAGTGTATAAAAAAAATTAAATTAATTAGAAAACAATGCATTAGGCTCACGCATTTGTGCTAGAGCGGCAATATTCTGTTTGTTATCATTTATTTGGATTTACTGTTCGACGTTTTGGTTGAAATTAGAACAGTGCGATTCATATTGTTCCGAAATGAATCTAATCTTTTTATGACATAAACAAGAAGGGTATATTGCTAACTAGAATAAATCGGCGTCCATTTCCTCTTCCAAATCAAAGATGTATTCGTCTGATTCTTCAGAAACTGATTCTCTTGATAGTGTAGGAGTTTGAGGCTCCTTTATACCAAGAAGTTTGTCGATTTCTTCTTGAGTCGGATGAGCACTTAGGTGTCTGAGTACCCAAGGTCTTTCACTTCCGCCAACAGTTTGTTTCTTTTGCTCAGGTGCTAGTTCAAAACCTGAAAAATTGTAAATACTTGTCATGATAAAAAAATTTATAATTGTTATAATGTATTAAAGCTGAATTTAAAAAGGGATATACAAACTCATAGAATTAAAATTCTAGAATTTTAAGTAGTGGAATGTGATAAATAAGATAGAAATGTTGAAACAAACAACTGGAGGGATACGTAGTCTGCTGATTCAAAGTTAAATCAAATACTTAGGAGCTGCAAGTTAAAATTAATAAAAAATAAAAAATATTGAAACATTTAGAAAGTGACCTACGTAGCGAATTTCTTAAGTGCATGAAAGTCATTACACTACAATTATTTTTCAGACCACTCTGCAAAAAAAATAAGTTTCATTTAATTATTTGCAAGGACGAAAAAACTAAATAATTCTTGAAATAGATTTATTTATTTCAGAAATTGAAGAAGAAAGTCTTTTTAAATTGAATGGAAATGGATGAAAGAAAAACCTGGAATGGCATTCAGTCCTGATTTAAATAGTAGTAGTAAAGTACTATTTTTATAAGGGTAAAGAAGTTGTTTGGGAATGTCAATAAATGAAACCTTATAAATATCCGATCGGAGTTTCACGAACCAATTGATAACCAATATAGTAGCTTGGATGTTGTTGGAAAGACTATGGAATTTGTTTGCTGAACAATCTGTTCTTGTTGTTTGATTGTTAGGGTTTTACACAAAGGTGAAGTAAATAGGAATCTTGATTGTATGGTTTATTTATCAAATAGACTCAAAACTTGTTCAAAAACTCTTTCAATTATTCTTTTATTTTTGGTGACAATCTCTCCTCTGCCTTGCATGTTGTGTCTAAAAGGAATTTCCTTTTTATAGGAACTTGCCATTCCATCTTCTAGGTCTATTTGTAATTGGTATCCACTGCTGGCTCCAGTTGGTGAAACTTCCATGCTGCTCATTTCACTTATATCTTTAACTGTCCCACGCAAAGTTCCAAATTCTGATTTGTTGAAACTGTTTAACTCAATAATCACCTTCTGTCCCAATTCTACTTTCCCTGAGCCAGATTCTGCAATAAACATTTCACCCAACACTTTTTCATTTTTATCTGGAATTATATAGAAGACTGGTTCTTCTCTTCTTACATAAGAATTGCTCTTTATTTTTGATAGGTATTCTACTTTTCCGTCTGCTGGTGAATGGATTACATACCTTTGCTCCCACATGTATATTTGATTTTCTAATTCCGAGATAGAGTTTAGAATAGAAGTAAGTTTACTTCTATCCAAATCACCTTTTTCAAAGGTTATCTCTTGTCTTTGATTTTTTAAAGAAAGGATTGCGTTGTCATTATCATTTAGATAGGATTGAGTAGATTTTATTTGAGATTTGATTTTTAAAATACTGTTTTTGTGAAAATCTAGTTCGGTTTGAGATACGATCCCGTCATTAAACAAAGGAACGTAGCGTTGGAAATAAGATTCTTCTGCTAATTTTAATTCTTGTTCCTGCAGCTTTAATTGTTCAATAAATTTTTCTTTTTTTGATTCGTATTGCAACAATCTTTCCGCAATATTGTGTTGCCTGTTTACATTGTTTAAAGCTGAAACTTGTAAGTTTTTATAATTTATTAATTCACCTTCAAGTATATTGAAGTAAGATTGCAATTCTCCAAGTTGCCCGGTATTGCTTAGATTAAAATGATCAAGTGAGCCTCCACGGTTTACCCTTCTTTTAAAACTGGCCAGGTTTTTCTTTAGTTTTGAAATGGATTCTGGATCTGCAGGATTTTCTATTATTGCAATAGCCATTCCCTTTTCAACGTAATCATCATTATTTTTTAATGGTAAAATAGTTCCCTCCGATCTCGACATTACTTCGATTGGCGGACTGGCAGCTGTCAATTGTATTGAACCAGTTACTACATCTGGATATTTTATAAACCAACTTAAAAAAATAATAAGGCCTACACCGAGAAATACCAAAGTTATTCCCCAGCGAATCAACCAGTTAGGAACTTTGGTTAATATGGCATGGACGTCTTCGCTGTATATCTCTTCCTGATAATCATCAACATCCTGACCTGTACTTATAACTTGTGGCATTAAATTAAATTAAATTATGGATTGAAATTTTACTGTTTTATGATCCAAGTTCCAATTGATTTTTAACCAAATTGTAATAGGCTCCTCTTGTTAACTGAAGTTCTTGGTGGGTTCCCACTTCAACTATTGAGCCTTTGTCCAATACTATTATTTTATCTGCATCTCTAACGGTACTCAGTCTATGTGCTACCACAACTACTGTTCTTCCTTTAAAGAAATGATTTAGATTGTTTGAAATTCTTTTCTCATTGTTTGCATCCAATGCACTGGTTGCTTCATCGAAGAACAAGAAAGTTGGATTTTTATAAACCGCTCTTGCAATCAAAATTCTTTGACGTTGTCCTTGACTGATTCCAACTCCTTCTTGACCAATTTTCGTATTGAAACCCATCGGCATGGTTTGGATAAATTCGTGAATATTAGCGACTTTAACAGAATACAATAATCTATCGTAATCGACTGATTCGTAACCCAAAGCGATGTTTGCTGCAACCGTATCGGAATAAATGAATCCTTCTTGCATCACAACTCCACAGTGATCTCTCCACCATCCAGAGTGAAAATTTGACAACAATTGTTCTCCTAAATAAATGTGGCCGCTTGATGGCTCATAAAACTTTAGAAGCAATTTTAGTAAAGTTGTTTTGCCACTTCCACTTGCTCCAACGATGGCCGTAACTTTTCCATCTTCCAATTCCATGTTTAGATTCTTTAAAACCGGACTTGAAATTGGACCAGAATAACTAAATGTAAGATTCTCTAATCTTATTGTTCTGTTAGGTGGCAGTTCGGATAGCTTTACTTGGTTTTTAGGTTCTTCGTCTTCTTTGTTATGAATTTCACCCAAACGCTCCAAACTTATTTTTGCATCCTGTGCCAAATGGACGAATCCAATCAATTGATTTACAGGAGCATTAACTTGGCCGACAATGTATTGAACAGCCATCATCATCCCTAAAGTCATTTCGCCATCGATTACAGCTTTGGCAGCGACAAAAGAAATTATTATGTTTTTAAAAGTATTAATTGCAGAAGCACCTACATTCTGATATTGATCGAGCGCCAAGGATTCTACTCTAATGTTGAACAATTTGGCTTGTATTCTTTCCCATTCCCATCTTTTTTGCCTTTCGCAGTTATTCAATTTAATATCTTGAACCCCACTGATCAGCTCAACAATTTTACCTTGATTTTCAGACATAGAATCGAATCTCTTGAAATCAAGTACTTTCCTTTTTTTTAGAAACAGCATCACCCAGATGACATACACTATTGATCCGATAACGAAAATTCCAAAAATTTCCATACTATACAATGCCAGCACAAAACCAAAAATGAATAGGTTGAATACTGAAAATATTACATCAAGAGTAGAGGCAGTTAAGAAACTTTGAATTCTTCGATGATCACCAATTCTTTGCAGAATATCTCCAACAAGTCTGGTGTCAAAGAATGAAATGGGCAACTTCAAAAGTTTGATTAAAAAGTTGGAAACCAGTGAAATATTGATCCTTGTACTCATGTGCAACAGAATCCAACTTCGAATTATTCCTACAGCTGTAGAGCTAAAAAATAACATTATCTGAGCCACTAGGACCAGGTAAACAAAATTAAGATCCTGAAATTGAATACCTTTATCAACAACTGCTTGCGACAAGAATGGAAATATCAGACTGAATGCCGATCCTAGAATCAATCCCAGCCAGAGCTGACCGAGGAACTTTTTGTAGGGAGTGATGTAAGAGAACAGATACTTAAATCCGTTCTTGGAAAAATCGGAATTGCCATCTTGCTCAAAGAAATCAGGTGTGGTTTCTAATAGCAAAACTATTCCTGGAGTTTCAAGAGATTTTACCTTCTCATTTAACCAACCTTTTAAAAATTCATGTTTTTTGTATTTTACCAAACCATAACCAGGATCCGCAACCCAAACATACTTTTTTGAGATTTTATAAACAACAACGAAATGTCTTTCACGCCAATGCACAACGCAAGGTAGCGGCGCTTCCATCAATTTTGAAAATGGTATTTTCACCGCCAAAGACCTGAAACCTATTTGTTCGGCCGCATGTGAGATGCCTGCTAGCGATACACCAGTTTTATTGATGTAGCACTGCTCCCTTAAATAATTAAGGGAATATGATCTTCCATAATGTTTGGAAATCATACGCAAACAGCTAGGGCCGCAATCTTTTGCATCTAACTGACGGTATAATGGAAATTTTCGCATACTAATGAACTCCTTATCAAATTATGTACGAAAAATTTCACAATTTGATTTTCTATTCTAGTATTAATTAGGGTTTATTATTAGCCCTTAAATTTCATGGAATTAAATCATTGAACTTGTTGGTGTTTACAGATTATTTAAATTAAAAATTCCCAAAATGAGTCTTGATGCTCATTTTGGGAATTTACTTTTAGAAGTATAAAACTATAAACTGAAAACTTCATTTTTACAACGTTTTTGATTTATGAACACGGATAGAAATGGTTCCGGAAGCCTGGATGTGAAATTTTTCATGGTCTCAATTGTGAGTATTATTTTATCCATTGATGTGTTTTTATATATTGAAGATCAAAGTTGTTTAGAAATTTCTAATATTCAAAAATTGATCAAACAGAGGTTTCTTTTAGGTCTTGTAGCTCTGCCCATTCTGACCAAGAGCCATCATAAATAGTTTTGCTTTTTTTATTGGCAAGTTCATAGGCTAGCATAACAATACAAGCCGTTAATCCAGATCCACAACTGAAAACCAATTCCTTTTTGCCATTGCAATTTTTTTCGAATAGTTCTTCTAGTTCATTTCTGTTTTTAAACTTTCCTTTATCAAGCACCTCATTGTAAGGAATATTGATTGAGTTTGAAATGTGCCCGCTCTTTAAGTGTTTTCTTGGTTCTTTTTCTATGCCATTAAAACGTCCTTCTGAACGGGCATCAATAACGGTAAATGAATTCAAGCTTAAGTTTTCTAAAATTTCTTGATAGGTTTTTATAAACTGATTTTTAAAACTCCCTTTAAAATTGCCAGAAAAATCAGGCTCTTGCTTGCGAGTTGTAACGGGGAATCCTTTATCAATCCATTCCGGAAGCCCACCATCTAAAACGGAAATGTTATCATGTCCCATAACATTAAACATCCACCAAACTCTGGGGCTTGAATAAATTCCCATATTATCAAAAACAACAATTTTTGATTGGTTGTTTATCCCCAGTTTTTGGCATTCAATCTCGAATTGCTCTTTTGAAGGAAAAGTATTTGGAAAGGGACTATTTTGATCTGAAAACTTTCCTTTAAGATCAAAATATTTTGCACCAGGGATGGTTTTTGTATTGAGGCCGGAAATTTTTCCTTGGACAGTTGATGAAAGACTTGAGTCCAATAATATCAAATCCTGATTGTTCAAGTTTTGATGCAGCCATTGGATAGAAACTAATTGATTCATTTTTAATTTGAGATGTTTGCCATTAGCCAAAAACAAGCTCTTAACCTGAGTTCGATCATTAACTAATTGATATTCAGTTAATAAAAAGCAATAATTTTCTTTAATTGACGAATAATTGGACATTTGTCATTTTAGTGAATGAATTTGCTTAGATCCGTTAAGAAAAAAATTCTGTTTGAGCTTACTTGAAATTTATCTTTATCTCTAAAATTATCCAATTAAACGTAATAATTGTTTGATTAGCGAGTTTATTTTTTTTAGGATTTAAGGAGATTTATTTACGTTAAAAAATGACATAAGTCCTTGATTTTTAGACCTTTTTATCAAGAAAAAGGTCAAGCAAAAAGCGACAACT
>CALBCY010000363.1 GCA_937927195.1 uncultured Chitinophagales bacterium | reverse complement strand
AATCGATGAATGTGGAGTTTGCAATGGCAATGGTCAATCGACTTGGTATCAAGATGCGGATGGCGATGGATTAGGAAATCCTAATGCTTCAGTACTAGCCTGTACTCAACCAACTGGCTATGTAAACAATGCTTCTGATTCAGATGATTCTTGCAATGGAACTGTTGATGAATGTGGAGTTTGCAATGGCAATGGTCAATCGACTTGGTATCAAGATGCGGATGGCGACGGTTTAGGAAATCCTAATGCTTCAATACTTGCCTGTACTCAACCAACTGGCTATGTAAGCAATGCTTCTGATTCGGATGATTCTTGCAATGGAACAATCGATGAATGTGGGATTTGCAATGGAGGCGGTGCTTCGGATTGGTGTCAAGATTTAGACGGGGACGGCCTAGGAAATGCCAACGTTTCTATTTCTGCTTGTACACAACCTGATGGTTATGTGGCTGATTGTTCGGACACCGATGATTCTTGTAATGGAACAGTCGATGAATGTGGAGTTTGCAATGGTTCAGGAGAGGCAATTTGGTGTCAGGATATGGACAGTGACGGTTTAGGAAATCCAGCCATTTTTGTTTCTTCATGCGATCAGCCAACTGGTTACGTAAGTGATTGTACTGATGATGATGATTCAGGAACAACAACAGATTGTTTGATCAATGGAATTCATGCAGCATACGCAGAATTTGATGAAGGAAGTTTTACCATTTACATGAGTGGTAATGAAATTGTAATGGAAACTGACGGTCTTCCAAACCATACTTCTCCATATTGGTCAAACACAACTGAGCGTTGTTTGTCTGGGCCAATGGGAACCATGTGTACCAATTCAAATACGACAGAGGACCATCCTTTATTCGTAGAACCTACAGAAACTTCATTTGATCAAATGGCGCCAGGGAATATTGATGATTTCAATGGTTCCTATTCTTTAACCATCCCTGTTGCTCCTCAATTGGCTGCTAGTCCTTCTTCAACTGGATTGGGAGCCATTGGATTTGCGGTAAGTGGGTCAATGATTTACAATGATGAGGAAGGGCCGAATGTTCCTTTGGACAATGCTGTTGGATCTTTGGACTATACAGCAGCACACACAGGACCACAGAGTTATCATTATCACTTAGAAACAAAAGCTTGGTCAGAAGATGACGATGCTTTGATTGGAATTATTTCTGATGGATTCTTTATCTATGGTAGAAAGTGTAATTCAACGGGAGACTATCCTACAGACTTAGACGAATCTGGAGGACATACGAGCATGACACAGCATTCATGTGAACCAGAATACCACTACCACATTCAGAATGAAGTTTATTTAAATGAATATTACATTTTATTCCCAGGTGATTATCAAGGCACGCCAAACAACATTCAATAGTCTACTGTTATTGCTTCTATTATCCAGCATTTCATGCGGGGAAGAAACAATAGCAAAGAAAGAGTCAATTTCAATAAAGGCAGTAGAACACACTTTATTGAATGAAGAGAAGGCGGAAATTGAAGATATAATTGTCGCAGACAATTTGCTGGAATTGAATATTCCTGAAGGGCTTGTTTTGTATCAAAGCAAGCCCTTTTCAGGAACATCTGTTTCGCATTATCCTGATAGTACTCAGAAATCATCGACAGCTTACTTTCGTGGTAAAAAACACGGCTTGAAAAAAAAATGGTTCAAAAACGGTAAATTGAGCTATGAGGGAAATTACCTTTTTGATAAAAGACAAGGCAAAACCAAAAGTTGGTGGATCAATGGTAACCTACGTTCAGTATCTCAATTTGTCGATGGAATTGGCCAAGGAGAACAATTGCAATTCTATAAAAGCGGGGCCAAACTTAAAAAGATTAATTTGGTAGATGGAAAGGAAGAAGGGATGCAACAATCTTGGCGAGAGAATGGGAAAATTTACAATAATTATGAAGCTAAAAATGGTCGTATTTTTGGTTTAAAAAGATCAAATTTGTGTTATGCGTTGGAAGATGAAAATGTTGTCTATAGTAAAAAGTAGTTTTATGATTGCCCTTGTTTTGTTTTCGGCCTGTCAGGAGGCAAAGCAAAAAGAAGCCATAAAACAAAGCAGAGTAGAAACTTTACCGTTCTACAAAGAATCTACGTTTACACCCCATTGGTTTGAAACCAACAATGCAGCTTTAAAAAGTTTTCATAAAATATCCCCCTTTAAACTGACCAATCAAGATGGCAAAGTGGTGACAGAGAAAACCTTTAAAGACAAAATCTATGTTACAGATTTTTTCTTCACAACCTGTCCGGGAATTTGTCCAAAAATGACCGCCAATCTAGGAATTATTCAAGAGGAATTTTTAACGGATGATGAAGTATTGTTGTTGTCTCATTCTGTAATGCCGGGAACAGATTCAGTTTCAATTTTAAAAGATTATGCGATGGACAAAGGGGTGGTTTCTGACAAATGGCATTTGGTAACTGGAGAAAGAGCAGATATTTACAAACTGGGAAGAAGCGATTATTTTGTAGAAGAAGACCTAGGAGTAGACAAAGATGTTGATGACTTTTTACACACCGAAAACTTTGTTTTGATAGACAAAAACCGATACATCCGAGGCATTTACAATGGGCTGAATAAAACCGCAATCAATCAATTGATTGCTGATATAAAAACCCTAAAAAAAGAAGGTTGAGTAAACAAAGTAATAGATTATCAAAGTACTTATAAAGCGAGTAGTTTTTGAAATAGTTGTATTGTAAAGCCCTACATTTCTCTCGAAATGTAGGGCTTGTTTTTGGATAACATTGCATCAATGAAATATTAGAATTCTTTCCAAATACTTAGCTCCATCAATGGCTTCTATTTCAAAAATATAGGTATTAGATGGGAGAAAATCAGTAGCTATCTTAGAGAAATTTTCCTTGGCCGTAAAAAGCAATGCCCCTTCATTTGAGTAAATTGAAATTGCATTGATTTTTATCTCATTGGCTTTTATATAAACAAAATCATCTGCAGGGTTTGGAAAAAGGGAAACACTTGTATTTATTTCATAATAGCGCTCATAACCCAGACAAGTTCCATAATTTACATTGGCAGATTTAGTACAATTTTCTCCCTCATCTATAACCCTCAGAGAACTTATTATTTCACCACCATAATCAGGCATTTCAATTTCCAATGGTAAGGATTGATAATCAAAACTTCCAATAATATTTTCATCAACTGGATTGATTAGGTGAAATGAATCTGTTGTTTCACCAACATAAGAAAAATCAATGGAGAAAAGAGTATCCATTTCACACTCAATCGCCTCTATTGTCAAATTATTGAAAACACAATAATCATCTAATGTTGGTCCGTCAATACAAACCGTTTCAAGACAATCCATAAAACTAAATTCGAAGCACAGTTCCTCATAATCTGAACAATAAAATGGACCAAAAGAATAAACAGCAAGTCCAGGTTGAGAAGGTCCCGAATACAAAAAACGAAATACAGGAATAGAATCTTCTCCCACCATTGAATAATAAACTTCTTCGTCATTGTTTGCATAAGGATTAAAGTCTATTGAGCCTTCAATGTAAAAAGTACAAGTATCTAAACTTTCCAATCGCAAGGCAGCATCTGCCGTTATACTACAAGGTACCACACCGCAATCTTCCCCAGATTCAATATTTAAAAGTTCTTTTGACACGCTGCATAGATTTTGCTCCAAATCACGCACAGTCACTTCAAAGCCCCAAATTGTTTCGGCCTCGTCCAATGGACCAAATTCATTGAAGGTCGTAGGATAAGGACCAAAAATCAAAGTATCGGGTAAATCTTCATAAGCAAACCTATATGTTTCATTTAACAAATTGGGATTGGTCGTTTCATCCCCAGAAATTAGGACTTCAACAGAATCAGAAACCAGGCCTTCATAGTTAAAAACAACACCCAGATAAGAATCAAATGCCCCACAATCTCGAGAATTTATTTTTAAATTATTGAAAGTACATCCAGGATCAAATGGTTCAGCTACCCATATGTCTTCGCAACCATTTCCTTCTGGATAGCTTCGATCTCCATCTCTATAACAATAAAAACTACTAGCAGGATCAACAGCAATGCAGGCATAATTTTTATAGAAAAAAAAGCCACTATAACCTGTGCCAGTACTTCCTGAAACCTCCCCAAGACCTTCATAAATTTTTACATTTTCACCAATGTAAATTGTATATACTGGCTCAAGCACTTCAAACAATTGATAGCGAATCTCTGTTCCATTGATTAGCTCAGTCCCAAGCTCTAAAAGACTAAACGTAACAGAATCATTGAACTCACAGGGAAAAGAATAAACCATACTGTCGCCAATTTCCATTGTAAAATCATAGGAGAGTATAAGAGAAGAATCTTTATATTGGTAAACTTTATCGCCATCAACCAATCCATATCCTTTTATACCCTCACTGTAACTCGTTGTATCCGGCGGCTCAATATTTTGGACAGACATACCATAAGCTCTAATGATTTTGAGGGGATAACCATTGATAATGGTATCACCATCAACCACGCTTTTCCCTTTATAAGTAGACCCCTCAAACGATGATGAAACCAACCATGTCGCACCATCCCGTAGCCAAACAGAATCGGAAGAATTCACTTCATACATCAAAAACAAAGAAGTGGTGTCCCTGCGACCATCCTCACTGATGTATTCAACAAAATAGATTCCCGCTTGATCAACATGGGAAGGTTCAGGAATAAAAATGCTCAATTCAGCATCTGAATACCAATTGTACTCTCCATTTGTACCACTACTGTCAATGGGATTAAATTCGCTAAGCAACAGAC
>CALBCY010000362.1 GCA_937927195.1 uncultured Chitinophagales bacterium | reverse complement strand
TGGGCACGCATGCGATGCGTGCCTGCGTGAATTTATTAAAAATGACGCATTGCATCTTCTTGAACTTCTTCGAAATAAAATCCGTCGAAAAGGAATGCACCGAAACCGATTTCGAATTTACGGTAACGGCTTTTGTCCGTAATTTCAGATCTTACTAAATCCCAAGAGAAAGAGACTTGATAGCCTTGGCCTATTCTCACGCCTGCCATTACGGTTGCCCAATAGTTTCTGTATAAGAAAGCCTGAGAAGTAGATAGTTTCGGTTTGTAACTGAATCCAAGTAAGATCAGATCATAATAGTTGGCCAATAATGACATATCGATGTTTACACCTGATAGATTGACCCCTCCACCAGTTTGGCTTGACCCGACCGTGTTGGCTCCAACGCTGTCACCGATGCGAATAATGGTTTGAGGTTGTAATGAAATTACATCATTCAATTTCCAATCATAAAGTAAATTTAGGTAATAGGCTCTTAAGAAAGTAGAGGTTCGGTTACCTGTATTTTGTCCAGTGCCACCTCCAGTGCCTGAGGTTTGGGTTTGAACTCCAAAATTTGGTTGATTTGAATTTACCACTGACATTCCAAATTCAAAATCTCCATAGATTGCGATGATTCCAATGTCAAGACTTGGAAAAAACTTTCTAGCATTGGTCCCTCCGACAGTGGTTGTCGCTCTTATTCTATCGCTATCATGATACAACAAAGCACCTGTCAATCCTACCCTACCGATTCCTTTTTCTCCCAGGTCGAAATCAAAACTTCCCTGTAAACCGAATTGAAATTGTTTAAAACTTCCTTTGGAATTAAAGTTTATTGTCGAATCATTTACGGTGTTGTCAAAATAATCTTCGTAATTGAAAAGAATACCGTAGTTGATTGGTGCTGAATACATTCTTCCTTGTACCAAACCAGTGAAAGCCTTTCCTTTTCCTGACCCACTTCCGACACTTGCGCCTTCCTTGCTTGTTTGATAAGAACCCCAATATTGAGGTTGGTTTTCATTTCCTACATATGCAGGATTGGTCATTGACTGTTGAAAATAGTACTGAGAAAAAGGTGTAAAAGTAGGACTATTAGCACTAAATTGAGCATTCGCGACCGAACCGAATGTTAAAAATACCAATGCACTTATTACGATGCTTAATATGACTCGCATAAAATTATTTTTTATTTTGGATTGCATTTCAACAATGTTCATCAATTAGAAGCTAAATTTTATACAATAGTTGCAAAGTACAATGTATAAAAAACATTTCATATTTAAATTAGCTTGTAAATTTTTCTTGTGAACTCTTTTAATCTAGAACTGAAACTTATGGGTTCTGTTCTGTTTTAAACGATTGTAAATATACAACATTATTCAAGCTAAGTCATTTGCTAAGGCTTTAACTCTTTTGGCGCCATTTTAGCAAATCTTCATATTCGTCGATATCGTTTAATTGTTTTAACAATTTTACGGATAATCCAAGGCTTTGGATTTTTTTCAGCGTGAGTTTTAACAATTTTTCTGTACTCCAAGGCATTTCTTCAAAAATTTCATTGCACATCTTTTTCATCCCAAGCAGATAATACCCGCCATCTTCGGCAGGACCAATGACTAAATCTGCTTTTTCCAATTCATCAAATGCTTGATTGATGGTTTGACTATCCAAATCTCCGCAATCGCTACCAATAATGATTACTTTCTGTACATTTTCTGTTATTTGACCAAATATTTCTTTGAATGCACTTTGCATTTTAAAACCGAGGTTCCCTTCTTGTTGCAATTTTTTATTAAATGTGTCATTTGGCCAAGCATCCTCTTCGTCTATGTATTTGTTATAAAATAAATTTTTGTGACAATTGGCCTCAGTAGCTATTTTTCGAGTGTGGTCCAATAGTTCCAGGTACACCTTATGCGCCTCCTCTTCTCCTATGGTTTTGGCCAATCTGGTTTTAGCAGTTCCTTTGATTGGATTTTTGACAAAGATGATTAGGTGATTCAAAATGAAATGGGTGAATGAGTAAATGTATATTCTGGTTTGACTTTGACGCTATTAATCGCGTTGCCACTGATTATGAAATTTCTCCTCCACAGCTGGAACCTGCACCTGCTGTGCATCCGTAGCAATGTTGGTTGACGATGATGTTTCGTTTTTTTAGTGCTTCAATGTCAAAGTCATTGATGTGTTGACTTTTGGGTGTTGCAACTTTTAGTTCCAGCATTTGGTTGAAATCACAATCATACAAATAGCCGTCCCAGCCAATTGAAACAGTGTTTCTGCACATAACATTGTGTGCTGCTGAAGGATTGTAGGCATTTACTAACTTTTCCATGTACTCTTCATAATTGCCGCTTGAGATTAAGTATTCTAAAAAGCGACTGATGGGCAGATTCGTGATGGCAAACAAGCTATTGAACTCGATGTCGTATTTTCTTTTTAATTGTCTTTTGAAATCTGCTTCAAGAGATGCTTGAGATCCCGGCAAGAAAGCACCTGATGGATTGTAAACCAAATTTAGGATCAAACCGCTTCCTTCCATTCCGTATCCCACTTCATTTAACATTTTGAGTGCTTCGATTGACTTCTCAAAAACGCCATCGCCCCTTTGACTATCTGTTCTGGATTTACTGAAATAAGGCAATGAAGAAACTACTTCAACTTCGTTTTTAGCGAGGAACTCAGGTAGGTCATAATATTTGGGATTGGCTCTGATGATTGTCAAGTTGCAGCGGTCAATAACTTTTTTGCCCAAAGCAAAACACTCTTCTACAAACCATCTGAAATTGGGGTTCATTTCTGGAGCACCTCCGGTAATGTCAACAATTTTTATTTCAGGAGAAACCTTTAGAACATCCAAGCAAGATTGCATGGTTTCTTTGGTCATAATTTCCTTTCTATCTGGCCCTGCATCGACATGACAGTGCGTACAAACCTGATTGCACATTTTACCTGCATTGACCTGAAATATTTCTATTCCTGTTGGTTTCAAAGGAAGCAGTCCTTCTTCCTTCAATTTATCGCCAAATTGCGGAAACTTACTATCTACAATTTCTTTGCCATTGAGGACTCTCAACTGGACCATTGTATCAGATAACTGTTCACCTCTGGCTTTAAGTGATTTGGTAGATTTCATTTTATTATTTTTGGTACGCTGCGCTGTTGGTACGCTTGGCTTCGCCATTGCTTTTAGTACATTCGCCTTCGGCATTATTGTTGGTACAGCTTTATTAACCTGCGGTTAATTTTGCTTGTTGGTACTTTTTATTGTTGGTTAATTTAACTGATTTTGGGCTTTTATGTTTTATCCTTTAAGTGTATTTATATTTTATGGTGCAATATCCTATGTTTTGTGCTAGAGATTTGTCGGTGGTTTGTCAAATGAACACGAAGATCGATCGAGACGAAGGTTTTAGTGAGCGTTCGAGCATCAACTGCCTACATTGAGATTTCTTTTACTTTGTTCATGGCTTGAACTCCGTGGACCAATGTTGCTCCACCTTTTATAGCACTGGCTACATGAATGGCTTCGGCAATCATGTCTTCGTCGGCTCCTTTTTCCAGGGAATCAACTGTATAAGCGTCAATGCAATATGGACAATGCACCGCATGTGATACTGCTAATGCGATAAGGGATTTTTCTCTTTCGCTCAAAGCACCTTCTTTGAACACTTCACCATAATAACTAAAGAATTTTTTGGCAAGGTGGTCGGCACCCAATTCTCCAATTTTACCAAATTTTTTAAGGTCTTCAGGTTTGTAATATGAATCTGCCATTTTTATTGTTGTTTAGATATTTTATATAACTGTAATACTTAGATCTAATCTTAAGCTTTCTTGTTTTATGAAAACGAATATCGGTGAAATTTTGTTGACAATACTGGTTATTAAATGGTTTAAAAAAATAAAAAACATTTAATTGTTTAATTTTGCTGTATGGAGATTAAGAATAAAAAGGTCTTGGGCTTAGAATTGCCGACTGATCCAAGATGGGTGAATATGACAGAGATGAGATTGGAAGATATATTGACAGATCATGCTTATTGTGAGCAAAAAGCTGCTTCTTCCTGTATTTCGCTGATACAAGCCTATCCAGAAAGAGAACGTTTGGTTGAAGATCTTTCTCCAATTGTGACAGAAGAATGGGGGCATTTTAGAATGGTTCTCGCCGAGTTGAAAAACAGAGGATTGAAATTGGGTCGACAAAGAAAAGATGAATATGTTTTAGGACTCAATACTTTCATGAAAACCAATAACAAATCGCAAGAACGCTTATTGGAGCGACTTTTGAAATTTGCTTTGATCGAAGCGAGATCTTGTGAACGGTTTAGGCTCTTATCAGAAAATTTGACTGAACCTGCTTTGCAGAAGTTTTACAATCATTTTATGGTTTCAGAAGCCGGTCATTATCATTTGTTTCTAGAACTAGCAAGGGAGTATTATGATGCAGACAGAGTTTGGGCGAGATGGAAAGAATGGTTGGCTTTTGAGAAGGAATTGCTGGAAGGCATGGAGGTAAGAGGAGATCGGATGCATTAGAGTCTGGTTTTGGGTCGCCGGCCGGCCTTATGCTTCTAGGTCGTGTCCCTGCGGGACCTTTTGGGTGCGCTCGGGTTTGTGGTTGATGGCTTTGCTTGCTGGTTTTATTTTTTTAGTCCGTCGAAGAGGAGATGAATGAGCATTTTACTGATGTCTTCTGCTTGGTACTTGCCATCTTTTTTGTACCATTTGTAGAGCCAGTCTGTTGAGGAAAAAAGGGTGAAAATATAAAATTTCACATCGACGTTTTTGAATACATTTGTTTCTATTCCTTTTTCAATGTTCTCAATAAATATTTGTTCGTATTGTTTCCTTTGGTTTTTAAATTCCTGTAAATTATCGCCTTCAAGAAATCTCCATTCGTTTAGGAAAACGGCTGAGGCATTTTGATTTTTCAGTATTACTTTTACATGGGCTTTTATTCTTTCCTGTAGTAGTTCCTCCGCTTCCAATTCTTTTCCAATTTTTTCTTGCGCCGCCAGAAATTGTCCAGCTAAATCAAAGCAGATTTCTTTTAGAATTTCTTCTTTTGATTTGATGTGATTGTAAAGACTGGCAGGCTCTATTCCTATTTCACTTGCCAAATCTCTCATAGAGGTCGCTTTGTATCCTCTCTCTTTGAAAAGATTGGTCGCAGTATGTCTGATTTCTTTCTTCCTGTTTGATTCTTTTTTCAAGGTCGGTTGTTTTGAGAGGGGAAGATACGAAAAAGCGGGTGGTTTGTTTGTTGGAAACACAGGATCGCCTGCCGCATAGGGCACATAGCTTTTGGTTTATTTCTTGGAAACACATAGGACACATAGCTTTTGGTTTGTATTTTTTTAAACACAGGATCGCCTGCCGCATAGGACACATAGGACACATAGGACACATAGTGTACTTAGGAGTTTAGCATTATTTTTAGTTTTCCGGAATATTGGGCGCTAGATGTTTTTATACTGTAAATGTAAATGGATTTTGGTAATTGCATTTGGCTGAATGGTACTTCTAATGATTGTGGTCCTGCGTTTTGGGAACCTTTGTATAGTGTTTTTATTTTTTGACCATTTAATCCGAACAAATCTATTTGGAGGCTTTCTTGAGTTGGTAGATTGAAGTCAATTCTGATGTTTCCATTGGCGAGGTATACTGCTTTGTGTTGAACGTCAATTGTCGCATTGTTGAATCCAACTGGATCACTTTCACAAGCTCGAACCAATCCTTCTATTTTATCGAAAGACTGTCCCATTATTTGATTGACCAAATTCTCTTCAATGCATAGCCAGTCGCTCAGAACGGTCGAGTATATTTGTCTGAAATCTGTATGAAATTGGAGGTTGCCATTTTCATCAGGATCGGATAATTGTGGACCTGTACCGACAAAGCCTCCACCTTCTAAATCTCCACCGAACATCATGACTGGTGCAGCCGCTCCATGATCTGTCCCTTCGGATGCGTTTTGCTCGATTCGTC
This sequence comes from uncultured Chitinophagales bacterium, assembly GCA_937927195.1. Classification (GTDB taxonomy): domain Bacteria; phylum Bacteroidota; class Bacteroidia; order Chitinophagales; family UBA2359; genus JAHDGP01. The sequence continues at coordinate 4,897 of CALBCY010000362.1, read as the reverse complement.
TTCCAAACTCCGAGAAAGTCATTGACAAAACCTGTTTGTCCCAATCTCCATCTGCCAAGTCATTGTAGAATGTATTTATACCATTTGAAAGGTAATTCATAAGTACGGCATGATCGTTTGCTTGGTTTGCATGTGTATCAAAACCGTCTAAAGTTACCATGTACAATTGTGTCCCCAAATTTCCTTTGATCAACCTGGCGACAAGTGCCATTTGATTGGCAAAAGGGTTGTTTTGATATTCGACAGAATTGGTGCCTACATCGTAAGCGTTTTTAATGGTTTCAGCGAAAACAAAAGTACTGTTCGCAACGGAACGGATAAAACCCAATTGTTCACCATAAAAGCATTCGGGAACATTGTTCACATCGTAAAGCTCACCATTTTGAGCAATTTCATACAACTCTTCAGGGTTGCTTACACTGACCGCCATATTGGTTCTTTCTTCCCCAAGTATTGCATTGAAAGCAAGATTGCCTGTGCTGCCTATTTGAATAGCAGGTGGAATACTTGGTGGTGCAAGCAAATAATTTGGATATTCGTTTCCGAGGAACCTACCCAACCAACCGGTTTCATCTACTTGTTCTGAATCAGAAGCAGAAGCCCAGATGTCTGCTGATCTGAAATGGGAAAGATTTTGTTCCGGATATCCTACACTGTGAACCACCTTCATATTGCCCGATTGCCACATGGAATTCATTTCACTCATGTAGTTTGGAATACCATAGGCATCGTCCAACATAATGAGATTGCTTTGTTGGATACCAATGTTGGGACGCTTATTTATATAGGTTCCATAATCAAATACAGGGATGATGGTATTTAATCCATCGTTTCCTCCCTTCAATCTGATTAAAACCAATATTCTGTTTGAGTCTGATTGACTCAACATGTAATTGAGGGGACTGGTTGCAAAAGCTTTTAATGGAATTTTATTAAACAACATACCCATGCCACCTGAGACTCCCAAACTGGTTAGGAAATTTCTACGACTCCATACCTTGTGATCTTTTTGATGTGCTTCGCTATTGGAAGGAATTGGATGGTGGTGATGTGGATGTTCGTTTGACATGGTATCCTATTTGAATTTATACAAGATAATGGTTTATAGAATTTATAGCAAATATTTTAATGTAAGTTGATAATTAACGAATGGTTCTAACGGCTTTATTGTCCACACAACAAAGTCCTTTCGACCGATAGGGAGTAAACTTGTTAGTATCTGAGAAAGGGCAAGGATGAATTTCAGGCTTCCAATTAGAAGATTTCGCCTGCGCCGAAATGACAAGTGATGGGGGAAACAAGTGTGGTGGAGCATACCAAAAGTAAGCCGTTTTCAATCTGAATTCAGATTGTCCAGTAATCAAACAATTGAAATATTTTCGCGCCAGGGATAGGAGCGGTTATGAAGTCATTTTTTTGAATACAAAACAAGGAGGGATGCAGGCTGAACGGAATGAGTGAAGACAAAAACCGACTATGTTTTGTTTCAAAAAAAATGGCTGAATTTTAGCGGATAGCCCGACCTGAAAGGAGGCGCCCAATTAATTAAGAATACAAACAAAACATAAAACTCATGTTTCAGACCTTTCGGTATTTCAATCTAATGGAATTTCCTATGACGATTAAATCGGAGAAGGCCATTGCAAAGGCTGCGATCATTGGTGTCAGAAAACCGAATGCGGCAATAGGGATCATTAAGATGTTGTAGAAAAATGCCCAGAACAAATTTTGGCGAATTGTTTTTACTGTAGCGCTGCTCAATCTTATGGCAAGCGGGAGTTGAGAGAGGTCTCCATTGAGCAAGACAATGTCAGAACTTTGTATGGCTATGTCGCTGGCATTGCTCAGAGATATTCCCACATCCGCAGTTGCGAGTGAAGGCGCATCGTTTATTCCATCTCCTACCATTGCTGTTGTCCCTTTGGATTTGATGTTGTTGATGATCTCCTGTTTTTCTACTGGTAATTTGTTTGAATAATATTCTTTAAAATTCAATTCTTTCGCGATTGGAATGATCTTTTCAGCTTTGTCTCCACTGAGCAAATAGGTTTTGATATTCATTCCTTTGATTTCATCTAAAGATTTTTTTGTGTTTTTTCTCAACTCATCGTCCATGTCGATCCAGCCAATGAGCTTGCCATTTTTCAATAGATAAATATTGTGTGTATCATCGGGAGTTATTTCAGAAACTAGTTTGTAGGATCCTGCTGTATAGGTATTGCCCTGTCCATCTTTTCCAATAATACCCAAGCCTTTTACTTCGCGAACTTCTTCGAAATGAAAAGGTTTGACATTGGGGATTTTTTTTAGCTTTTGCATTAAAGAACGGGCAAGCGGATGAGAGGAATATTGTTCTAAACTCATTATGATGGATCGAAATTCGTCTCTGTCAATATCGGTTGAACTTTCGCTTACATCGAATTCTCCAGTAGTGAGCGTTCCAGTTTTATCAAAGACGATGTTTTTAACTTTTTTGAGCACTTCCATAGAGGAGGCTCCTTTGAAAAGAATTCCATTTTTAGCGGCTCTTCCAACACCGACCATAATGGCAGTTGGAGTGGCCAGTCCCATTGCACAAGGGCAAGCGACCACCAAAATTGCGATGCTGTTAAGCAATGCTTTTTGAAAAGGGATGTTGAATGAAAAGTAGGAAAGGATAAAACACAACAATGAAATACAAAGGACCAAAGGAACAAAAATTGCCGAGATTGAATCTGCCAGTTTTTGAATTTTAGGTTTGTTGTTTTGAGCTTCTTTTACCAATTCAATGATTTGCGCAAGTGCCGTTTGGCTGCCTACTTTTTTAGCAACAAATTTTAGAGAGCCATTTTTGACTATGGTTCCAGTAATTAAAGAATTTCCGACTTTTTTGGGAACAGCTTCACTTTCTCCAGTCATGAGCGATTCATCGACCAGGCCTTTGCCCCAAACAATGGATCCATCAGCTGGAATTACATCTCCTTCAACGACTAAAAATTCCTGTCCAACTTTCATGTCTCGATGCGAAAGGTCTGTTAGGTTTTGCCGTCCATTAATCATGGTAACCAACTTGGCTTTTTTGGGATTGAGCTCTGTTAATTCTCTAATGGCCGAGGTGGTTTGATTGATGGACCGATGTTCAATATAATTGCCGAGTAGAACAAGGCTTATTATGCTTGCAGCTGTTTCAAAAAACAAATAATTTGGGCCCAGATTCAAAGCAAAACCTGTGACGCTGTAGGCAAAGGCGGCGGTTGTGCCTATAAATATCAAAACATCCATGTTGGGCACACCAGTTTTTAGTGAGGCCCAAGCGCTGCGACCGAAATACCACCAGCCAATTAGCATTACAGGAATACAGATCAAAAGTTGTGTAAGCGGATCGTTCAATTGTGGAATATTGACGAACATGGGGAGTAAGAGCGGAATGGTGAAAAGGACCGATGTAATTAAATAATGTATTAATTGGAGGCGAAACTTTTTCTTTTCACCTTTTTGTTCTTCGATGTCTTGTTCGCTATTTGCCTGAAAACCAAGTTTATTGATTCCCCTTTTTATTTCATTGATATCTTCCTTGTTGTCCAACACGAAAGAAGCTTCTTGATTGGGAAAACTCACGTTAACCTGCTCTAAACCCTTCTTTTCCAGGTAATTCTGAATTCCCAAGGCACAATTATTGCAAGTCATGCCATCGATATGTAATGTAACTTTAGGAGGGGACAATTTGACTTTTTTTAATTAAAAATGTTTTGTACTAAAGTAAATACCTAACAAGATAGTAAATTGAACGATTATAGATCGAATTTGTTATTTATGTGGGAAGGTGCACGCGAGCATCGCGTGCCCACATCGCGTGCCCACTGGAGGATGCACGCGAGCGTCGCGTGCCAACTTGAGCATCGCGTGCCCACTGGAGCATCGCGTGCCAACTGGAGCATCGCGTGCCCATATGGGGGTGTGCCAACATATTTTGTATCTTAGATAGATTGTTTTTTTAACTGAAATAAAATTTTTTTATGAAATCCATATTTTTTAAAAGTTTATGTTGCCTAACCATAATGTTGGGAAGTTTTGTTTTTGCGGATAATGCCTTTGCCAATGGAAATGGGAATGGTACTGATCCAGGCGGAGTTGACCCTGTCCATTGTGAAGTTCCTTGTGGAATTTATGACGATTCTATAAGAGTTGCTTTGATTGCTGAGCATATTGGAACGATAGAAAAGTCGATGAAGCAAATTCAAGAAATTTCGGCCAGTGATGATCCAAATTACAATCAGCTGGTTCGTTGGGTAATGAATAAAGAAGCACATGCTGAAGAGATTCAAGATATAGTAAGTCAATACTTTTTGCATCAGAGAATCAAGATGGTTGAAGATAATGACAAGAAAGCCTATAAAAAGTATTTAAAACAATTGGAATTGTTGCATGGCATGTTGGTTTACTCGATGAAGTGCAAGCAGACTACTGATGTAAACAACACTTCGAAATTGGCTATTATGTTGAAGAAATTTGAGGATTCGTATTTTCATACGCATGATCATTAAAGGGATTGGAATTTAGATGGGATGATTTTTCAATGAATTGAAAAAAATGCCTAAAATTTGAAGCTTAAAACTATAGTTATTAAAATAGTTTTATTGTATATTTGCATTCGTTTCTAATAAATCGTTTATGGAAACGGATCAAGTTTTTATCTGACTCTGCTTTTGCCTAGTTGGAAAGAGATTTGAGACTGAAATTCTCTAGAAGAGGGAATTACATGGTGGGTATAGCTCAGTTGGTTAGAGCGCCGGGTTGTGGTCTCGGAGGTCGCCGGTTCAACTCCGGTTATTCACCCTAATTTATTGAAAAAGGATTGTGAGTTTGTGGTTTTGCCTGTGAGGGTTGGAGCAGGAACTTGTAATCCTTTTTTTTGTGG
>CALBCY010000361.1 GCA_937927195.1 uncultured Chitinophagales bacterium | reverse complement strand
GCAGCATTGATAATTGGAAAGATTGTGAAATCGATTCAGCGAAACTACCCATTCACAAACTGGCTGGAATTGGAGACCTTGTTTGGGCAACAGACTATGGAGATGGCAATCTGTATAAAACGCAGAATGGTGGTAAAACCTGGAATAAAATTTATCAGTTTGGATCTGAGTACATAGAAGAGATTCAGTTTCTGGATGAAAAGATTGGTTTTGTTTGCGGTGACTATGGTTTTGTTTATAAAACAAGTAATGGCGGAAAAACATGGAAAGACATAGGACCTAAAATCGACAATCGAATTGTTGAGCGGTATAGAAACGATTCCACTAAAAACCAGGAACCGGATGGTCAATTCATAGCCTATTATGGCATGTGTTTTAAAAATGAAATGCAAGGTTTTATTACGGGTTACTGTTACAATCCGAGCCAAGGATTTAGAAAGTCCTTTGAAAAGTTAATCTTTCATACAGAAGATTCCGGTGAGTCATGGATTCAAATTTCAAATGAAGAAAAGGATCGTTTCATTGATCAATTTATTCTTGGGTATAAACCCAAATATGAAGCCATTGATGGACGCTATTACTTCAATTCGAATCGATCTGCAACAACCGAAAAAGATGAGGATGGAAAGGATGTTTTTGAAAAACAAACAAGGGTCAAGTTTACAAAAAAATCTTATGAAATTCCAGTCTGTCCTTTTGAGAAAAGAATGCTTAGGAACATTGTGTTTCTAAATGAAATGAAGGGTTTTGTTTTTGGCGGTTCCTTAGAAGAAGGCAATGAAAAAGCCATCGTTTACGAAACTTCGGATTCAGGTAAAACTTGGAAACTTATAGAATCAAATTTAACCCATATCCACGGATCAAAAGTAATAGGAAATTATCTCTGGATCACAGGCAAAGAAGGAATGATTAAAAAGAAGAATGTTAAAAACCAATTGAAAAAGAGATGATTCATTTTACAAAATTTGTAGATGAGGGCATTAAGAAGGCATCATAGAAAACGCATAATGAAAGCAAGGGAGTTTTATTCTACCAAAGGAGATGGTGAAATTGCTAGTTTAGTCAAAACACCAAAACCCTGTTCTTGTTTTATGTGCGGGAATCCAAGGAAATTTTACAAAACACCTACCAAAAAAGAAAGAATCTTTGCTGCAATCAATATCCAATTCGAGGATATCTGATATAATTTTTAATTTCACGCAAGGAAAACTTAAACCGAATAGCTTTTTATGAAATCGCCATTTTTCAATTTCAAACAATTTTCAATTTTACAAGATGATGAAGTCTTCAAAATTGGAACCGATGGCGTATTGTTGGCCTGTTGGGCCGATGTATCAAATGCAAGCAAAGCTTTGGATGTCGGAATTGGAACTGGATTGATTAGCCTCATCATCGCACAAAGGAATCCTGAACTTCATGTGCTAGGTTTGGACATTAATCCAAATGCCATTCAATTGGCCAAAAAGAATGTCGCTTCCAGTCCCTGGCCGGATCGGGTAGAGGTGAAATGGGCAGACGTCGCCTCATTCCGACATTTTACCGAAGAAAAATTTGATTTAATCATCAGCAATCCTCCGTTTTTTAATGCAGGCACTCAAGCCGCAAATGAAAACAGAAATTTGGCCAGACACACCGCCGCTTTGTCGCATAGAGATTTGTTGAGATCCTCCTCAAAAATAATAAATGAAAACGGGCGTATTTGTCTGATCCTGCCTGTTTTAGAAGCCCAAGACTTGATGGATTATGCTCCTGAAATAGAGCTCCTTGCCACCAAGGTTTTGAATGTTCGTCCAAAGCCAGAAAAAGAAATTGAAAGAATTTGTATGCAGTTTGAATGGAATTCTCGTACAAACAAAGACAGGATTAGCAAAACTGAATTAATCATTGAAGAGCCTGGTGGATTGCCACATGGCCAACGATGCTACAGTAATGATTATGTGGAACTTTGCAAAGATTTTTACACGATTATGTAAAACCCTTGCTTTCCTGTAAATTTGTTTAGCGATGCATCATTAACATGTTTCCGATTTGCAGCAAAGAGATTTTTAAAACTACGCGCGATTTCCCGCCGGAATAGAAAACGTACCGGGCTGGCGTTCCAGGCAAAGCAGGGTTTTGTCGAGGCTTTCTAAAGAAGTAGTTTTGAAAATGTCGAAGTTGAAAACGGACACAAATTCATTTTGTATCCCTTTAATGCCAGGCCAAATTCATTGCGCCATTTGACCAGTTATTCAATTAAATGGATGACTAGCAATGAATTCCCTTTTTATTGACTGTTAGTTATTTAACAGCATTTCACGAAAGAAAATTAAAATATGAAGATTCGTTTTTTTGGAGCCGCTAAAATGGTTACCGGTAGCAAGCATATGATCCAATTGAAGAATGGAAAAAATATATTGCTTGATTGTGGTTTGTTTCAGGGAAAAGGAAAAGACACACATAAATACAACAGCCACTTCGGATTTGATCCAGAGTCTGTGGACATTGTTATTTTATCGCATGCCCACATTGACCATTCTGGATTATTACCAAGATTGGTTGCGGAGGGATACAGGGGTAAAATATATTGCACGCCAGCTACTTTGGATTTGTGTGAAATAATGCTGCAAGACAGTGGACATATCCAAGAATCGGATGTGAAGTACATCAATCGCGCTTTGGTTGAAAAGGGTAAACCGCCAATCAAACCACTTTATACAGTAGAGGACGCTGTGCAAGCCTTGAAAAAGTTTGAAACCATTCCTTACAACGAAAAAACGCAAATAGACGAAGATGTCTGGGTGGAATTTACCGATACGGGCCACATTCTTGGCTCGGCAGCAGTAAGCGTCAGAGTAAAAGATGGCAATCAGTTTCACAGAATCGGCTTTACTGGAGACATCGGAAGGTATACCAATAGAATTCTTCGAGCACCTCAACCTTTCCCTCAATGTGATTATCTGATAACAGAATCTACCTATGGAAACAAAGTTCATCAAAAGCCACCTCGTGCAGAAGAACAGTTGATGGATGTAGTGCAAAGGACTTGTGTTGAAAAAGGTGGAAAATTGATCATTCCAGCCTTCAGTGTTGGAAGAACTCAGGAGATCGTCAGCGTACTAAATGATCTGGAATTCAAAGGTAAATTACCCAAATTAAAGGTTTTCGTTGACAGTCCTTTAGCAGTCAACGCAACAGAGATAATGAAATCTCATCCAGAATGCTTTAACCCTCGAATGATCGAGTTCATGAACAAAGATTCCGATCCATTTGGATTCAATGGTTTGAAATATGTTCGAAAAGTAGAAGATTCTAAAGCAATAAATAAAATTGATGGTCCTTGCATAATAATTTCTTCTTCAGGAATGATAGAAGGCGGAAGAATCAAACATCATTTGATCAACAATATTGGCGATAAAAAGAACACCATATTGATTGTTGGTTACTGCTCAAAATCAAGTGTCGGTGGCCATTTGGTCAACGGGGCTGAAGAGGTCAGTTTGTTTGGTAAAAGTTATAAAGTCATAGCAGATGTGGAGGTTTTGAATCCCTTCTCCGCTCATGGTGATTACGAGGAAATGATTCAGTTTTTGGAATGTCAAGAAAAGCACATCATCAAAAAAACCTTCTTGGTTCATGGAGATGAAGAAGTGATGGAGCATTTTAGAACGACCCTCGATCAAGCAGGATTTCACAACATAGAAATTCCAAATTACAAGGAGAGTTTTGAAGTATAAATGAGTACTTGAAATTTTCTCAAATCAAAAAATAGCTTTATTTTGATCTTATGTGCATTCTTTTGGTCTTGTGACCAATAGCGTCAGGGTATAGAAAACTTTTTAATTTTACCATCAAATTTGTACCATTAAAGGGATTTGTTTAGCAGATGCATTGTAACTGGTGGTTCACGTGACTGGAACGCCAGCCCGGTGGTGCGCCAGCCCGGCTAGGGTCAAGCCCAAGATGACAGATGGTTCGTTGTTAAGGGTGGTTTGTAACAGGTTGTGAGATACAATAACCTTGTCAAGAATATTGTTTTGATGAACATTATATTTTAATCTGGCGGCTATGGTTTTATGACCAAAAGGGCATTGTTTAATTAGTTATGCCCACTAAATTAAGCATTTTTGCTTCGTTTTATAAAAGTTCACTAGGTCCTTTGGTGAAAACACCAAAGGAAAGCAATGATTTATCTAGTACTCAAGAAATATAAGTAAAAAGTAAAAGTAAAAGTATTTGCATTTAAAGCCGCCAAAGGCAAAATGCAAAAGGCCAAGAGCTTAAAAAGTACAGCGTGCAAAGCCAAAATATGTCTTTGTACTTTGTACTCTTATTTTTGCATAAAATACATAACAATTGGAAAACGAAAAAAAGCAAAAACGACAGACTAGGTTGGGTCTTTTAAACGGATTTATTTTCCTATTGGGTTCTTTTGCTTTTTTCGGTGATTATAAAATTATATTGGGATTGATCACAGGTTTTGCAGGCCTTTTGAACATTGCTACAATATTTAAGCTAAAGCATAAATACAAAATCATTTTAAAGTATGCTGTTTTGATATTGAATATTATTGTAGCCTTGATGCTTGCCTTAGATTATTACATGAACGGGACAGATTATCTTCACTTTGTTTGGGTATTTGTAGCAGTCATGTCATTCACATTGTTAATAATTTATTTCATTAAAGATCGACGTCGAATTGAAGCAAAAGACAAATAGAAATAGTCAATAGATTTGTTTTTCAGTATTTGCCTAAATCCCTATTTGCGTTACAATGAAAAGTATTAAATGTGTAACTTGCTGAAATCTAATATCTAAAATCTATCGAATAATATTTATAAATTTGGCATTCCACAAAAAATAATTGACAAATTTTAAACAAGGCCAAAACTGGCATAGTATTGGTATTTAGATAAAAGTCTCATGATGCCTGTTTGTTGTTAGACAGGTTAAATAATATCAGCGTTTGTTTTTCTCTAGAAAAGCAGACGCTTTTTTATTTTTGTTCAAATACGTGTGGACCAATAGGTATAAGAAATCATCTTGAATAGAAACAATAAAATATCAAAACCTCAATACCGTATTTCAAGAGCCCCCAACTTTGCTTTATTCTTAGTCCACTGATCATAATCTGTCACTTGAATAGTTCCATCCAAAGTAGCATCCAAACTAGAATACACATTTAAAGCTGCCGGATTGATTGACCATAAATCGAAATCAGTTACTTGTATTACTCCATCAGAATTGAAATCTCCGGCAAAGATGGCTGCTTTTCCGTTTGTCATTGCTTTCTGCTGATCCAACCCGAAAGCTTGTTGAATGTTGCTGGTAAAATCAAAATGAATGCTGCCATTTTCCAGTGGTCGAGGGCTTGAGCTTATTATGTCTAAATGGTTTCTATGTCTGACCACCACATAATAATTTTGATTTAAAGGCAAGTTCCCCCAACTGATTAAATCCCCATCTGTATTGACAATGGTTCCATCCTTTTTGAGCAATGCTGCCTGTGCTGCTGCTAGCGAAGTACCAGATGATCCTGAAGTTTGTGGAATACCAATGCGCAATTCTATCAAAAGCCAATCGACAATATCATTTATAGAACTTGGATTGTTGATGCTTTCATTTCCAGCATAACTCCAAGGACTCCCATCATATGGTTGCTCCAAAGGAATCAGGTTTTGATCCCATAAAAAGGTATTCATAAAGCCAGAACTAGAATTGAAACAAGCCTCCAAATAAACTTGAATTCCACGAAAATTTAAACTCCCTGAGCCTGCACCAACATTGATACCAATGTCCGAACTAGTGTAGGGACGATTAGATCCTGAAACCCCCAGTTCCTCGGCCCCTCTATCTCTAAGAGCGGCAGCAATTGGACGAAGAGCGCCTTGGATATCTATACTTATTTCTGGAATGTCATAAGCTGCATTGTCGACGGCACTACTTGCAGCTGAAATTCTTCGATAGTCCAAATTCTCAGCTGCCAAGAGATCTTGAGAAACTATTTCATTGCCATTGTCTGTTCCAATATTCCAACCGCCGCCCTGGCGTGAATTGTTCGCAAATGTGATAGAGCTCCCATTGATTAGTTCTATTGCATTGTCACCATCTACTATAATATTATTTGCGACAATTACGTTTTCAGGCCCAAGAGTTAGCGTACTGTTTAAGGGAGTTCCTAAGCGAATGCCATCATCAACATCAACTATTGTGTTGAAAGCAATAATGCAGTTTTTTACTTGATAGTATTCATTTAGAGCAGAGTTTGGTTTGCCATTTATAACCGTAATGGCCCCTGCGGCGTTTGATCCACCTGCTAGAATGTTTTCCACATAATTGTTGTAAACCAAATGATTCTCGCCGATAATTCGAACCCCTCCAGACTTGAAACCTTGATTGCCTAAGAAGAAATTATTGTAAACTTCACAATCATTTCCATGCCTTAAGGTCAAGGTCCCCCAATGATCTCGAAAGGTATTGTTGAAGTATTTGTTTTTGCATGATTTATTAGATATAACTTCAATTTCACCTCGGTAATCATCAAAATAGTTGTTGTAAACTTCACAAAAAGAATCAGACAAGGAAGTTCCACTGAAGCCGACTCGAATGGCATCTTGATCGTTCACAGAAAAACTGCCAATGGTGTCTCTCTGTGCAAAATGATTGTGGTGGATCAAATGGTAATCAGGGTCATCATCGCTTCGTTGAACCAAAACACAAGAGCCGACAGATTTTTTTCTCAGGAAAGAACAGTGCGCCACTTCATTGTTGGTCCCGTGTAAAATTACCCATTTGGTGTTTTGCATCCCAGGAGGATTGAAGTCGTCTATTTTGATGTTGATGATTTTACAATGATGGCAATCAGTATTGCTTTGAGATCTAAATTCAATTACAAAATTTTCAGTGGGACTGCCATCGGTAATGTTAAATCCATTCACATAAATATAAGAACCACCAATAGAAATTTTGCTGTCCCCAGTTAAGGTCACACCACCTACGGTTTCTCCTTGTAAAATTATAGGTTCGTTGATGTTGCCATTTGCCAAGACATTAATTTCAAGGTCATTCCAAATGCCATCTTGAAGCGTTATTACTGTTCCGGGAATGGCATTGTCAATGGCAGTATTGAGTTCATTCTCATTGCTTACTAGCTGAGCATTTACAAAGATGGAAAACTTGAAAAAGCATAAAATTGTAAAAATAAATTTATTCATTGTGGTCGATTGTAAAATGAATTTACATGAAATCTTATGTTTGTGAAAGAAAATTGTTTCAGAATAACTGGGTTTTGTCTTAAACCAACAATTATTTTTCGTTCTAAGGAACTATTCATAGTTCAATATCATTGTTAATAATGATTGATAACAAAAGGCTTCTTTGCCTTGTAAAATATACAGCTATGCGCCGTAATCTCCATAATCTAAAAAGTTTGAGACAATGTCTTGGTTGACCTTGCTGATGGATGTTATGTAATAATTATGTAATAATTTCTATCAGCAGATAGGGAATAAAAAAACCGGACTTGTGATCAAGTCCGGTTTTTTTATGTGAAAAATCATTAATAAAATTACAGATATTGGAATGTTTGCGTTAATTGGGTAGGAGACTTCTAGAAGTTCAGTTCAGAAGTTTGGATGTATGGAGATTTAAAGGTCTCAAAGTCCAAAGATCCAAAAATTCCAAATATCTAAAAATCATAAATAGATAATGGCGAAATTAAAATTGCGGGGTAGGGAGCTAAAAAAAGTAGGCTATCCACCCGGAGAAATAAGAGGATTGGCGATGCAAATTATGCATCAACATTTCAAACATCATTCCAAAGAAGAAGCTTTGGAAGTACTTGAAAGTGTTCTGGACAATCCCGATGAGTTTATAGAAGATGAGTTTCTTTCACCCATTGCTGAATTGTTGGTTGAAGAACCAGAATCAATTCCTTTGAAAGAGATTAAATTGAAAGCCGTTCCGACAGCATTCAAAATTTTTGGGGCACAGCACATCGCTGAGAATGCGATTACTCAAATGGAACAGGCGATGAGCCTTCCAGTGTCAAAAGCGGGTGCATTGATGCCCGATGCACATCATGGTTATGGTTTGCCCATCGGTGGTGTATTGGCTACTAATAATTCGATCATTCCTTACGGAGTTGGAATGGACATAGGTTGCAGGATGTGTTTATCTGTCTATCCGATCGAGTCGAATATTCTTAGAAAAGGTCATTCCTTTTTGAAGACCATTTTGAAAGACAATACTCGCTTTGGTCCCAAACAGGTATTTGATGATCCAGATGATGATCATGAAATTTTGGAAAGAAAAGAATTTCAAGAAATACCCTTTTTGAGAAATATGAAATCCAAAGCGCTGTACCAATTGGGGTCTTCTGGTGGTGGAAATCATTTTGTGGAGTATGGTGAAATGGAATTGTTGAAGGACAATGAATTTGAATTGCCAGCAGGCAAATACCTTTCGCTCTTGTCTCATTCAGGTTCAAGAGGGATGGGCGCTATGATTGCTCAACACTTCACGCAGATTGCAATGGAAGTTTGTTTGCTTCCAAAGAGTCTAAAGAACCTCGCTTGGTTGGATCTAGATTCAGAAGCAGGAATGGAATATTGGTTGGCCATGAACTTGGCTGGAGATTATGCGAGTGCTTGTCATCATGACATTCACAAGCGTTTGGACAAAGCATTGGGTGAAAAATCGGCCTTTATGGTTGAGAATCACCACAACTTTGCTTGGAAGGAAACCTTGCCTGATGGTACAGAAGGAATTGTACATAGAAAAGGATCTACTCCCGCAGGGAAAGGTGTTTTAGGAATCATTCCTGGTTCGATGACTGCTCCAGGTTTTTTAGTGAAAGGAAAAGGAGAGGCCTCTTCTTTGAACTCAGCATCACATGGAGCTGGTCGACAAATGTCCAGAACCAAAGCCAAGAACTCATTGACAAAAAGCTATGTTCAGAAATTCCTTAAAGAAAAAGGTGTTAGCCTTCTGGGTGGAGGATTGGACGAAGCACCGATGGCCTATAAAGACATTGAAAAAGTCATGGAATGTCAAAAAGCCCTCGTAGAAGTATTGGGTATATTTCGTCCTAAAATTGTTAGGATGGCGAATCCATAAATATGCTTCAAAAGTATTTCCGCAAGGCCATTTGGGTTGGTCTTGCGGATTATTTAGTGATAGGCTATTGGCTTTTAGCCTTTGGCCTTTGGCAAATTGATGATGCCTGAATAGCGGCCAACAGCTAAGGGCTAATGGCCAACAGCTTAGTGATAGGCTATTTGCTTTTAGCCTTTGGCCTTTGGCAAATTGATGATGCTTGAACAGCGGCCAACAGCTAATGGCCAATGGCTAACAGCCAGCATCACAGCACCAACAGCTAAGGACAAATGGCTAACAGCCAGCATCACAGCGCCAATAGCTTACAACAGCTAAAACCTAATCTCAACAGAGCCCAATCTCGCACGATTAATATACCAAGAATCTTTATCCGTTACTTGAATGATTCCATCCATGTTTCCATCAGTAGGAGCGTAGGTATTTAAGACGGCTGGTGCCAATCGCCATTTGTCATAATCGGTTGTTTGTATGCTGCCATCCCCATTGTAATCTCCAGCATACATCACTGAATGACCATTGATGGTTTTTAGTTGATTGTTGCCAAAAGCTCTGGAGTCATTTATGGTGAAATCGTAAAATATAGGACCTCCCGCGAACATTGGATCTGCGCTAATAATATCAAGATGGTTTCTGTGGCGGATAACGAAGTGATAAGATTCTCCAGGAATGAGCGATTCGAATGTTAATCCATTGTTACTTCCTGTTGGTGAAACAATACTTCCATCATTCAAAAGAATGGCAGCTTGCATTTCTACCAGAATGGTATTTGCATTCGTAAGGTTGGGAGTCCCAGTTCTTGCTTCTACCAAAACCCAATCTACCACATTGGCAGGAACAGATGGAATGCTTTCTGTTCCATTGTAATTCCAGGGTGGATTGTTGTAGGGTTGGTTCAATGGAATGAATTCATTTAATTGTGAAAACATGTTTCCAGCGGCAGGATTAAATGCTCCTTCAAGGAAAACTCTTAACAGAATAGACTCGCCCAATGCACTGCAAAGGTCAGTTATTTCAGCAATAGAATTACAACCTATTGCATTGTTTTCAATTGATTTTAACCCATCCATTTGCAAGAATAAATCGGGAACAAAGCAACAAATTTCCAATAGAGGATTGTTTATTAGACTTAGTTCTTCCCCTTCATTAGAAGAGTCGTTAGCAGGGTTTTCATTCAATCCGACAATCAAAGAAGGGTTTTGGAGCGCATTCAAGTTACTTAAAACTGGATTGTTGTTGATTAGAATATTCCCCCCATAGTAATTAACAAAGTCATAAGGAAATTGTGGTTCTCCTAACCATTGGGTGTAGTTAAATTCATCTGCGTCTATATGATTCAATGATGAAAGTGCATTAATGTTATCTAGTAATGCATTGTTTTCTATGGTCAAACTTCCCTGAATATAGCCAATATTGTTAAGGCCCTCCAAATTGTTCAAAGAGCTGTTTCCTCTTATTGTCAAGCCATGAGATTCGATAGGGAAATTAGGATAATTGTTCATGTTTTCATAAATGAAAAAATTGTAAATTTCACTAAGATTGGTAAAGCCAGAGAGACTGACCAAGGCCTCATTGTTTTCAAGGATTAAAGCAGAATACAGATTCTCCAAGCCTGAAAAACCATCCACATCTGTCAAGGCATTGTTGTTTGAAATTTGAATACGACCATAAATAGTATGGAGGTTTTCTAAGCCACTTAAACTGCTCAGTGATGGATTTTGATCTATCAAAACTAAATTATGATAAGATTGGTAACTTGATGAAAGTAAATAGCCAACAGATGATAAACTCAACAGTCCATCAAAATTAGTCAACTGTTCATTATTGCTTACTATGAAACTTTGATTGATCGAAGAGAGGTTGCTCAATCCTTGAAAACTTACAAGAGAATTGTTTTCGGTAATTTCTAAATCATCCTCAATGGAGATTAAACTTTCTAAGCCGGTAAATGAATTGAGGGATGGGTTTTGATTAAATATTAGATTGCCACCGATTGATTCTAAATTATTTATACCATCAAGATTTTGTAGTAAAGCATTGTTGTTAATCTCAACATTTCCTCCAATAGAAAGCAAATTGCCAAAGCCATTTAAATTGCTCAGAGCCGAATTGTTTGAAATGCTTAAGTATTCAGCTACAGATCCAATATTATGCAAGCCATTCAGGTTTGTCAAATTGACATTGTTGTTTATTGTTAAATAACCATTCACGGTTGTTATAGAACTCAATGGGCTTAAATCTGTAATGTCTGATCCATCAATTATTAAATCATTTATTTCAATACAATCGTAATTAATGGGAAAATCATCTACTTCTGCTTGTGAGCTTAGAACAATATTATCTCCACAGCCACCGCAATCTTGAATCGTTTGAATTAGACTATTACAAGTCCCTCCATTGTTTTCCAAAATCAATGCTCCTTGAATATCCGTATCCAGAACAAAACAGCAAGTGGAAATATTTGGATTGTTTACAATTGTTACATCGCCTGTTACGTATTCAAAATTGGAGAACAATGGATATAAGTTAGAAACAACATAACTGGAATTACTTTCATCTCCATCAACTGTGATTGAACCATCCAAAAAGTGACAATAAGGGTAACTGTTATCAAAATTGTATACATGGTTTTGATTGTATACAACAAAGTCAAAAGAACAGGTTCCGCAGCTCTGATAAATTTCATCCATAGTATTGCAACCTGGAGCATTGTTTTCTATAATAAAATTACTTGTTAAAAGAGTACTTCCATAAAAATCGTAAGTTATCAAAGGAATGATGCAACAAGTGGTCAATTGAGGATTGTTGAGAATTTCTATTTCATCACCAAATCCCGCATAAAAAATAGATTCCTTACCTACTTGATTTAAATTATTCAAAGCATCCAGACTGTTTAAAATATTGTTGTTTTTTATATAAATGCTTCCTCCAAAAAAATAATTTTCAAAGGGGGTTTCTTCAAATTGAATCGGCTTCATCCTTATTTCAGTCAGTGCGTTTAAACCATTTAAATTTTGCAGAGAAGCATTGTTTTCAATGGTCAAGCCGTAAATTTGAGTTAGGTTATTCAAGCCTTGTAAATCGACCAAGGCCGCATTCCCTGAAATACTCAGACTTTCCAAATCAATCGGATTGGGAGGGGTGGTTTGTCCCAAAGGACCATCTGTCCCATCTGGTTCATATTCGAAAAGGGCGCCCAAATTGCTGAGACCTGAGAAGCCTTGAATATTGTTGAGAACAGGATTGTCTTTTATGATTAAAGCAGTTCCTATATCGATTCCAAAAGCCAAGCCATCGACATTTTGAAGGGAATTGTTGGAATTTATTTCAAAGTAATCCTCTATTTGATTTAAGCTGCCTAGACCATTTAAGTTTTGTAAGGAATTGTTTCCTTTTACTCTGAAAAATCCATCTATTGAACCTAGGTTATTTAGACCATTTAAGTCTAAAAGGCTGTTGTTGAAAGTAACTCCTACATTGTTTGAAACACTTGTCAACGAGGACAAGCCATTTATATCGAGCAGCATCGGATTGTTGAAAATACTCATGTAGCCTTCAATACTCGTAAGATTATTTAGGCCCTCTAAATTGGTTAAAAGTGGATTGCCTTGTACTTGGAGAAATCCTGTTAACCCAGTTAGGCCTATCAATGGAGACAAATCAGTAATGTCAGGCCCTTGAATATGAAGATTCCTCAACGTGGTACAATTATAGTTGCCTGGAAACGCATCAATTTCAGCCTGAGAACTAAAAAGTAAATCAATAACAGCACAATTGTCACAAGATTGATTTGCATCAGAAAGATCTATACAGCCGTTGCCATTGTTGCTTATATTGACGGATCCCACAATGGAGGCATCGATTACCATACAACAATCTTCCAATGCAGGGTTGTTGACAATGTTTACATTCCCTAAAATTGTTTGTAGATTACCAAACAGAGGTGATAAATCAGTTATTTGATCTGAAGAAGAGCCAGCTGTATCTTGAATAGTTATTGAACCATTGATAATTTGACAAGATTCCAAGGTGCCATCTCCATCAATATCAATGCCGTTAACAAAATTATCAATCTCTGATTGAGTGTTAAAGACAAGGTCAATTTCACAAGTTTCAAAAGAACAATAATACGATGCCGAAGAAACTGAATTGCAACCCAAGGCATTGTTTTCAATCAAATATGGCGTTTCCATTTGACCTACAACATTGTCCAGAAAGCAACAAGAAAACAAACTTTCATTGTTTATTACTTCTAATCTGTTTCCCGCTGAAATACTATATCCTCCTATATCACAACAATTAATGCTATATCCTATACCAGTCAAATTTTCCAAACCTTCAAGTGAAATTAAAACAGGATTGTTGCGTATGGTTATATTGCCTCCCTTATAAATAGCGAACATGTCAAATTCTGTTACTGTTACAGAAGAAATACTGTTCAAATTTGAAAGGGCATCAACATTTTCCAAAGCAGCATTGTCAGTAATTATCAACGCTGCTCCCAATGATCCCAGATTATTCAATCCACTCAAATTGGTTAATGCATTGTTGTTTGAAATCCATAAAGATTGGATTTCCATATAGGGAGGATCATCGGGACCAATTACATTCCAAAAATAACCAAGACTTGTAATATTTGTCAGTCCCTGAATGTTTTGTAAAACAGGATTGGTATCTATTTTTATTCCATCCTCAATGCTTTGAAGCCCATTGAGCCCGTCTAAATTTAATAAGGAAGCATTGTGGCTAATGAATAAATGTCCTCCTATAGAACCAATGTTCTCCAGGCCATCTAAATTAGTTAACAATAGATTGAGTTGAATATTAACAGAGCCAAAGACTGTGTTAATAGAATTCAGAGGACTAAGATCAACGATGTCTAATCCTTGAATGTTAAGATTAAGGACCGAAGAGCATCCATAGTCTGTTGGAAAGCTGTTTACATCTGCCTGTGAATTCAAATTTACAGTTTCTTCACAGCCACAATAATTATCAACTTGCTCTAAAGAATCACAGCCGTCTCCATTGAACTCAATTACAATGTCACCTCCAACCTCAATATCCAATGCCAGGCAACAATCATCCAAATTTTGATTGGTTCTAATGGTTAAATCTCCAGAAACGCTATTGATGTTTGACAAAGGCGATAGGTCATTGATACTTGAACTGAACTCGCCATCAATTTTGAGGTTGCCATTGATTTCAGTACAAAAATAATTGCTTTCAAAGTTATCGATTTCATCTTGAGAATCAAGAAGAATATCAAAATTGCAAACACCATCATCATTGCAAGCCGTTCCAATTTCTGAAATGGAATTGCAATTATTTCCATTGTTTTCTAGAATAATATTGGGAACAGCACTACCATAAAAATTTAAAACTGAGCAGCAGGTATTTAAGTTTGGATTGTCAAATATTTCGACCCAATAACCCACCTCTATCAAACTTGAAAGGGCTTCAATACTTTGGAGGGCATTGTTGTTATATATACTAAGCCTGTCTGCAATCTGTATGTTTTCCAAACCATTTAAGTCGATAAGGAGCGGGCAGTTTGTAATTGTTAAATCAGACATGACTCCTTCCAAAAGACTAATTGCACTTAAATCTGTTATATCAGAACCTGTAATGGTAACGTTGTCAAATATTGTGCAATCATCGCTAAGAACAAAGTTGTCAATAGAAGCTTGGGAGTAAAATACCTTATTTGTCAAACAAGTATTTGCTTGGCAGAAAATATTTATTTCATTCAAAGTTTCACAGCCGAAAAAATTGTTTTCTAAAATAACATCGCCCCCAACGCCAATTTCTAAAATCAGGCAACAATCCTCAAGAAAAGTATTGTAAATAATTAAATCTCCCGTAATAGAATCCAATCCTGAAATATAGGATAAGTCGTCAATAATGCCAAAAGAGCCATCATAAATTGTAAGGGAGCCATCTATTAGGGAACAAGGGTGTTGACTGGGAAATTGTTCCAAGTCGTTTAGGCTATCTATAATGATATCTCCAGAACATTGAGCAAGGGTATGCAATTGTAAGGAAAGGCCAATTGCTAAGGCCAATAGTGTTTTTGAAAAACACACAAATGAGTGATTCATCATTTTTTGATTTTATTGTATTAACAGTCTAGGCTATTTCAATAGAAGGCATAGTTATTTACTAAACAAAAAACAATGGGAAACTGGTCGGGTTTAAGAGCTTAGAACTTGTTTCATTCCGGCTAGAATTGTAAAGGTTATAATGAAATTAAGCCTAAAATCTTGTTAATGCAAGTTTTAATAGGAATAAAGGCAGCTGTGTCAAATATATAATTTTTTCTGTATCATTTTATCATAGTTTTGCAGTGTGTTTTAACTATTTTTAGTTTGAGCCTATGGGTGTTTGTTTCATTTCATCAAACAGCTATCTTTTTGTCCAAGGACCAAAAGTTTGCTCGGTAAATAGTCTAAGAGATTGTCAATTTTTTTAAGATGAAAATATAATGAACCAAGCTCAAATTTCGTTTGTTGTGTAAGTGTATAAAATGTGTGTAAAAGTGAATAAAAGTGTGATGTTTTTGGTTTGAATGCTTAATTTAGGCATTATAAAATTTCAGGAAAAACCAACTGTTTCATCGGATAAAACTTAGTGTTATGGGCTTACTCAATATAATTAAACTTTCCATTGCCGCATGCTTCTTTTTAAATGCACAGGAGGCAATAAAAACCTTTTATTTTGAAGACATTCAGCCAGGGGAAACTCAAGTGTATAAATTTGTTGATGAAAACGATCCTGATAAAGTGGTTTATTGGAGAATGGAAGTCTCAAAAGACAATAAGAGATTGATAACATACACTTATAATTCAGACTTTTTTCTGCAAAACGAATTTCACGAATTGATAACAGAAGAAGGGGCTATTGCTACCAAGTATATCAATTTCTATGAAGGGATCGAGGGGCCAATCGAAGCAGAAATTCTTGAAAATGATGTTTACCGTTGGAATCAGGATAAACCAATTTCATATAAAGTTGAATTCAAAGTGTACGGTGATGAAGTTAAAGTTGAAAAGAAAAGAACTTTTATTAAAAGATTATCGATTAACTACAAAGGGGGATTGCTAGAAACTAAATTGTTTAGAGACGATTATGATTCTTCAGTTAATGGGGAAAATGTTTATCAAGGCTATATGCATTCCTATTATGCCGAAGGCTTGGGCATTGTAAGATTTGACATGATTGATTCCAATGGTGTTTCAAAAATGAAATTGTTTGAAATTTTATCTGATGAAGAATTTAAAAAGATGATAAAATAGGATGCTTTTGAAACTTGGTGAATTCAATAATAGTGGAAAATTAACACTTGTTTATTTAAGCTAATGTTGAAATTACTCATAAAAAATTCAAGGAGCAATTGTTATGAGGTGCTTGAGTTCTAGAATTTATTGGCAAGGTCATAAAAAGTATTGTTTAAAATGAAACGAAGAAAATTCATAGGCAGATCGGTTTTCGGCATAGGTGCATTGGCGGGACTTTATACATGGCAAATTGAACCGTTTTGGTTAGAGTTTGTAAAGAAGAAAATGCCGATCTCAAATTTACCCAAACAACTTGTTGGAAAAACCTTGATGCAAATAAGCGATGTCCACATTGGCAATCGCTTTGATTATCAGTACATCATAGATTCTTTTAAAGAAGCTCAATTGTTGGAGCCAGATATTGTGGTTTATACTGGTGATTATGTTAGTTATGAAAATGAAAAACAGCATAAACAGCTGGAGGAGGTATTGGCACATGTTGTGAAAGGGAAGCTGGGAACTGTCGGTATTTTGGGAAACCATGACTATGGCAAGAACTGGGCCGAACCGCTAGTGGCAGATAAAATAACCAACCAGTTAGAAAAGGCAGGAGTGAGCATATTGAGAAATCACCAAATTGAATTGGAAGGATTGAACATCATCGGTTTTGATGATTATTGGGGATTGAACTTCGATGCTGAGAAAGCCATGAAGGCTTACAATGATTCCAAGGCAAATCTTGCCTTATGTCACAATCCAGATGTCTGTGATTTGGATGTTTGGAATGGATATCAAGGCTGGATTTTATCGGGACACACGCATGGAGGTCAATGTAAACCACCTTTTTTGCCACCACCGATGCTTCCTGTAAAAAACAAAAAATATTCTTCAGGTGAAATAGATTTAGAGGATGGTAGAACATTGTACATCAACAGAGCAATTGGGCATTTATGGCAAATAAGGTTCAATGTACGTCCAGAAATTACGATTTTTGAATTAGAGGAGTTAGTATGAGAAGAAGAGTAATTTTACTTTTTGCTTTGTTTCTTTGTCTTCTGATTCTATTCAATGCTTGTGGAGGGGCTGAAAAGGAAGAAACCTCAAGCAAAATTGTAGAACAGGAAAAGTTCTTGGTGAAATTTTCTAATGGCGATCAACTAGAACTAAGGAAAGGAAGTATGGGAACCTTTTTGGGTTTGGGAAAGCCACCAGCAAAAGCACGTTTGGTAAAAACTACCAAATCCTTCAACCATTGAATTTTATAAAAGAAATGGATTTATAGAGAACGGGCTAAAGTTAAGAATAACCTTAAAATAGCAGTTAGGTGGCTTACATTCTTGAAAAGTTAATTCAATATGAAATTGCGAAATGAGCCGACAATAACCTGAATAGAGACCATGAAAAATAGTGTCCAAAGTTCAATGACCTTCCTTGCGATTCAAAAACCCAACACCTAATACCAAATACCCAAAACCGACGAAGTCAAAGCTTCACTGACAAGCCAACATTAACAATTGTCATATTTCCATATCCAGCTTCTCCATAAAAACCAATCTTGTCATTGATCAAAGCTCTGAATCCGAGCTTTGCAAAATAACTGACTACTGGTGCATTTACATTGGTGGTCAAGCCTTCTAGTAAATCGTCCGTTAAGCTCCCATTGTCTTCCTTGACATAATGATTGTAGCCGACCAATGCAGCAGAATAGGCTTCTAGCCAATCGGCGAGTTTGTAATGGTAGGCGAAGCTTCCCGCAATGCTGTAACACTTGGTCCTTCTAAAGCCGTCGATTTTCTCACCAGTGGCCGTTTGGCCGCCGCCGCCAAGACCTCCAAACAAGCCTCCCAGTAAATCACCAAGATCTTCCCCTAGGATTTGATCCACTTCTGCACCTAAATCACTCTCAAGGATACCTAAGTCGTCTAAATCATAAGCCAGTTTTGGTGTTTCTGCTTGGAAATATCCAAATTGAACACCGATTCCAATGTCTTTTTTCAATCCATATTCATAGAGGAAAGTGAATTGTGGACTTGTTTTTCCTTTCTCCACCACACCAAGGGCGTCCAAGCCTGCAATGCCTACTCCAACTTTATTTGGAAATCCGGCACCCAGGTAAAAATTGTGGCTCCCTTGGAAATTGGAATTTTTATTTAAACTATCACTTAACTCCTCGAGGATGGCAACGACATTGTCCTGCGCTTGGCTAGTCAATGCAAAGGAATTACTTAAGATCATTAAAATAAAAAACCTCAAGCTGATTTTAATCCAACTTGAGGTTTCAATTGTTTTTTTAGTATTCATTACTTTTTTTTCTGTAATTTTTCAATCTCATCCCTTAACCTTGCCGCCAATTCATAATCCTCCTTCGAAATTGCTGTATCCAATTCTGTACTTAACTTCTTAAGGGTCTGACTTTTAATCTTTGACGGTGCTTTTCTTGGTTTGTCATTTGTTTCGACCTTTTTTTCTTCTTCCCCTTCCAAAATAATCCCTGCTCTGTCTAAAATGAATTCTGATGTGAAAATTGGGCATTGGAAGCGAACAGCCAAAGCCAAGGCATCAGATGTGCGTGAATCAATCTCGTATACGCTGCCATTCAACTCACAAATCAATTTGGAATGAAATATACCTTCGATGAGGTCATTGATCACAACTTCGATCAATTTTATCTCGAATTCCTGACAAATATTCTTTATCAAATCATGAGTCAAAGGCCTGGTAGGTCTCATGTTTTCCATTGCTACCGCAATCGCTTGTGCCTCAGGAATGCCAATTACAATTGGAATTCTTCTCACTCCGCTGACTTCTTTCAATACTACGGCGTAGGTTTCTGAGTTCGTAACACTGTGTGAAAGGGCAGCTATTTCCAGTTCTAGTTTTTCCATAAACTATAAAGGCTTCAAAGCCTTATTTTATTTTGTCCTAATTGAATTGATGATTATATCCGTTTCAATTAAAGTTTTTGCTTGAATATTGGAATTGTAACGAGTATTTGATAGTGTTATTAACGAAAAAGGTCAAACATTGTTAGAAATCCAAAGATCAAAATACGTGTTTTTAAAAAGAAAACAAAAAGAAACCTCAATATACAATTGAGGTTTCCGAAATAATTTGTTTTAAAGTGGTTTAATTTGATGGATGTTCTTGGTCCAGCCAGTAGAAATTTCAGAATATAAACTTAAATATACAATGATTTATAGGCTTTTTATCAATCTAACTACTCGCCCAAAAACCCTTAAGTTTTAACCCTTTAGTTTTTTCAATGCAGCATTCATTTTTGGAACCACATCAAAAGCGTCTCCAACAATTCCGTAATCTGCAGATTTGAAAAATGGTGCTTCAGGATCTTTATTGACAACGACAATCGTTTTACTGCTGCTTACGCCTGCAAGATGCTGAATAGCACCTGATATTGCGATTGCAATGTAAAGATTTGGACTAATCGCCAATCCTGTTTGACCAACATGTTCGTGGTGAGGTCTCCAATCTACATCAGATACGGCTCTAGAACAAGCAGTTGCTGCTCCGAGAATATCTGCCATTTCTTCAACCATTCCCCAGTTTTCAGGACCTCTCAATCCACGACCAGCAGAAACAACCAATTCAGCCTCTGACAATGGAATTTTGTCGGAAAGTTTAACGGTTTCTTTTACTGTTACGGAAGAAGCTTCCACCGCTGCATCAGCTGTTTCAACTGCTGCACTGCCTCCAACTTCTTTAACACCAAAGCTGTTTGGTCCAATTGAAATTACTTTTAAATCACTATTTATAGAGACTTTGGCCAATCCTTTTCCTGAAAATGCAGTTTTTTCTACTACAAAACCACCATCAGTTTCTGGAAGCGCAACTGCTCCAGCAACCAATCCAGCATTTAATCTTGCTGACAATCTTGGAGCCAATGCTTTTCCAGTATAATTGTGTGAAAATACTAGGACTTTTCCGCCTAAAGCATTCATTTGATCCGCCACAACTTTGCTTTGAACTCTTGAATCCAAATTGTCCAATTGTGCATTGTTGACGTGAACAACTTTACTTAGACCATATTTTCCCAATGCTTCCAATTCTGAAGCATCTGCACTTCCCAAAGCCAATCCTATTGCCTCTGTGCCCAATTTTTGAGCAGTAGCAGCGGCATAGGAAGCTGTTTCCAAAGAAGCCTTTTTTACTTTGTTACCTGATAATTCTATATATGCTATTACAGCCATTATATTATTTTTTAATCATTAAATAATAAACAGATTTCAATCAGTTTTATTCATAAACTTGAATATAAACTTGAACGATGAAATCTGAAAATCCGCTCTTCTAAAAATCTAAGATTTAGATGGCTTTAGCTTCTTCATGAAGTAAACGGATCAATTCATCCACATTGTCTGCATCGACATATTTGCAAGCTGTTCTTGCAGGAGGAGCAGAATAGGAAACAACTGATGTATTGGCTGAAATTCCAGCATCAGCAGGAATAACATTCAATGGTTTTTTACGAGCTGCCATGATTCCACGCATATTAGGAATTCTTTGCTCTGCCAAACCTTTATTTGCACTTATTACAAATGGAGTAGGAACTGATAAAATTTCCTTTCCACCTTCAATTTCACGCTCAATCGTCGCTTCATTGCCGGCAATGTCCATTTTTGTAACCAAAGCTACATAAGGAAGATCCAACAATTCGGCCAACATACCACCTACAACTGAACCGTTGTAATTGATCGTTTCTTTTCCTGTAATAATGACATCGAAGCCTTGCTCTTTTGCATAATTTGCGATTTGAGCAGCAACGAAATAACTGTCATCAGGTTGTGCATCGATTCTAACAGCATCGTCCGCCCCTATAGCTAAGGATTTACGAATTATCTGGTCATTTGAAGAATCTCCAACACAAACTACCGTAACAGAACCACCATGAGCTTCTTTCAATTCAACTCCACGAACCAAGGCATACCATTCATCAGTAGGGTTCATTATATAGGTTACCCCGTCCTCACTGAATTTGGTATTGTTGTCCGTAAAAGCAATTTTTGAAGTCGTGTCTGGCACTTTGCTTATACACACTAAAATTTTCATCTATTAAAATTTAAATATTTGGTAAAATTTGCAGCGAAGTTACGCAATTAGCTTTAAGTTCGCAATCAAAACTAGACATTATCCATACTTTATAAAGACTTAACATAAAGTCGCTGAAAAGTGTGGCTAAAGTCTGAGTTTCACAACAAAAACAAGCTGTTTTGCCTGTTGGTTTTATTCTTTTGGTGAAATGTCAATAATTAAGTACTTATACTTGAATACTTAAGCTTTAAATAATTGATAATGAGTAATATAAAAGCATGCATATTTGATCTAGATGGTGTCATTGTTGATACTGCAAAATATCATTTCGAGGCCTGGAAAAGGTTGGCTAATGAGCTGGGATTTGATTTCACGCTCAAACAAAATGAATTATTGAAGGGCGTAAGTAGGGTAGAGTCTTTTAAAATTATTTTGGGTATTGGAGGAATTGAAATGCCAGAAGCTGAGCAAGTTGCCTATCGCGAGAAAAAGAATGATTGGTACAAAGAATTTATTTCTGGGATGGATGAGCGTGAAATTTTACCCGGAATTACTGATTTTCTCCAAGAATTGCAGTCTAAACGGATTAAATTGGCATTGGGTTCTGCGAGTAAAAATGCTCAACCTGTTTTAAAGGCCATTGGTTTGTTTGACACATTCGAAGTCATTGTTGATGGATTAAGCGTGAGCAAGGCCAAGCCTGATCCAGAGGTGTTTCTAAAAGCAGCAAAAGGTATAGGCATAGATCCTGAAAACTGCGTTGTTTTTGAAGATGCTTATGCTGGCGTTCAAGCGGCCAATGCTGCAAAAATGTTCAGTGTCGGTGTTGGAAAGGAAGAAGATTTGCCACATGCAAACATAATAATCTCAGGCTTCCAAGACTTTGATTTAGAAAGCTTACAATCACATTTTGGTTAAATGTATGATTTTAGTGATTGATTAACCAGGTCTGCCATTTTTGGATTTGCGACAACGAAAGACGGTGGAACTCCTTCCCCCGAATTCATTCCACCGCATATTGCACATCGCAATTAATGAAATCCTTCCAAACTTCTATTCCACCCAGAATAAAAACTTGTAAAACAGAACCTCAATTCTTAGACGACGGATTATTTTTTTTCCTTCGGAGCATTTAAAGAAAAAATGAAATTATTAATGTTGAATTTGAATAATTTAATTTTAAGCATCTGGAATTAAACAAGCTCAGAATAGGTGAGACAATAAATTATTCCACCACCAATTTTCCGCGGTTCTTGCCAAGGGGCCAATAATAAATTCCAGAAGAAAGACCTTTTAGATCAATCATCCTTTTATTTTTAGACTTTGGAATTGAGTACAAGACAAATCATGGCTTTCCTTTGGTGTTATCACCAAAGGACCTGGTGAACTTTTACGAAACGAAGCATTAATGCTTAATTTAAGAGATTGAATAAAATGGCTTTCAGAAAAATGAAAAATCTTGCCAGAAAAGAAGAAAATGCATGATTAATTTTCCATCTTTCCCGCAAGATTTTTATTGATTCAACTTGGCTTAAAATGCTCTTTTTGAGCGTTTTTATTGTTTAAGCTTACATTTTTACAAAAGAGCTACTGATAATTTTATTCTCCTCCGTTTCCATTTTTATGAAATACTGGCCTTTGATTAAATTTTCCAAATCTAATTCCAAGATGTTCTTCCCTTTGTTGACCTTCCAAAAGTCATTCATGATCAAGCGACCTTCAACATTGTAAATGGCGTACTTTACATTGCCGTCCTGTTGGAAGTCAAACTGTACATTAAGGAATTCATGCGAAGGGATTGGATAAAGAATGAGCTTGCTTGAGTGCTCGAATTTTCGTTCTATTGAAATGACTTTTGATACAATATTTTTATCTTTCGAAAAATTCACTTCTGCTAATCGGTAATAATAAACGGAAGCATCCTGAATTTTAGAATCAAACATTTGATATTCCTGACGAGTATTGGAATGACCATTGGCTTGAATTTTTGCAAGTTCTGAAAAATCAATTCCATTTAAGGATTTCTCTAAAATGAAATAATCCGATTCATGCTCACTAGCAGTTTGCCAATGCAAGTGATTTCTATTTGCCAAAGCTTTGCCACTAAACTCGAGTAGTTCGATTTCTGTGGTTATGCAATCAACCAAGTTGGAAGAAAATTCAGCCAAGCAATCAGGATTGGCCATAGTAAAGATGGTATAATCATAAGGAGAGCCCGAAG
>CALBCY010000360.1 GCA_937927195.1 uncultured Chitinophagales bacterium | reverse complement strand
GAAGCTACCAAAGGAAGCCACCAAAGGAAATCCACAAAGGAAAGCTACTAAAGGAAAGCTACCATAGGAAAGCTACCAAAGGAAGCCACCAAAGGAAAGCTACCAAAGGAAAGCTACCAAAGGAAAGCTACCAAAGGAAAGCTACCAAAGGAAAGCTACCAAAGGAAAGCCACCAAAGGAAAGCCACCAAAGGAAAGCCATGATTTGTCTAGTACCATCCAGCAAACATTGTTAACATTATCTATTGCGATCATAATATTAATAAATGGATCAGGATAAAAACATTCAATCGAAAATTGCAGGGATTCTGCGAAAAATTGGTAGAAAAGAATGCATTGAAAAAGCGGAACTTCTTATTGATTCGGAAAATAAAAGCAATGGTTTAAATCTAAGAAGTTTAGGCCTAAGGGCTGCAGAAGTTATGCAGTTAGCGCTTGTGTTAAAGGACATTGAAAAAACAGGAAATCCGAAAATTGACTCGATTAGTTTCAGCTATAACAGTTTGTTAAAAGATAAAGGTGCAATTATCATAATCAAATCTCTTCCAATTTCAATTCGTGAACTGGGGTTTGTTAATTGTGGGATCGAAGATAGTGGAGGACAGGAATTATTAAATTGGATGAAGAATGCTCCAAACCTTAGCATGGTTTGTGCTGAGCGAAATTCATTTTCAGATAAACTAAAATCAGATTTTGCAAAGTTTGGTATTGAATACCCAAATGTGATTGTTGTCGTATAAATAGTAGCGAGTACTATTCGAAATTGAATTTCAAAAATTTAAAGAATCAAGAAGGAACGAACCGAATCGGCCGCATTTACTTTCGGTAAAATATATTTGTGAATCAACCAGGAGTTTGAATAGATGTTGTGGTTTTGCTCGAACGCATTTCACAATAACAGCCCTCAAATTTACAAGTTTTCATCTGCTATTGCTCCCTCAGAACTGCTTATCAAATGATCTTCAACTTCTTGAACAGGTTTTGCTTTTAGCTTGTTTTTCTTGCCGTCAGCAATCAATCCAAAGGTCATTACTAAGCTTGTTACTAAAATGATAAAAAGAAGAATTCCCGAATCAAAATCTTCTACTTGATGTGCCGTTGGTATAGCGTAAAATAGTAGGATGGTAATCAATCCACGGGGAGCGATGGTCAATTCAGGCATGAAATCCTTACCAACAAATATTCTTAAGAATATAACTCTAACCACATAAATCAAGACCAAGATTAACATGCTAATGATGATCACATTTAAATTCATTATAGAAGCAAGGGTAATGGTCATACCAAATACGACAAAGAAGAATGTTCTAATAACAAAGGCCGTTTCAATTGTTATTATGTGAAAGTCATGTTCCACTATCTTTAAGGTTTCATGGTCTACCAACTTTTTAAGTGGGCCCCTAAAGAACAAATGAGGATTGGTTAATACTATTCCAAAAATCAAAACCAATAACAATGGTGAAAGGTGAAATAATTTACCGACAGAGTACAACAATAACAATACTGCAATTAGGAAAAATAATTTCACACTACCTGTTAAATTGGCAAATAGCCAAACCAGGAAGTAACTGAAGATCATTGAAACCAAAATTGTTAAAACGAGGCTAATTCCAAATTCAGTTCCAGCGGATTGCATCGAACCAGTGTCTAGAATGGCCAGAATAAGGTAAAACATCATAATGCCCATGATGTCAGAAAAAGTACTTTCATAAACCATGAACTCTTTCTTACTGTGGCTCAATGAACCAACACTTGGAATGATGATGGCAGAACTTAAAATGGCCAATGGAGTGGCATACAATAAAGAGGTGACAAAGTCTATATCCAAGAAATTCTGAATGATCAAAGCGGCACTAAAGGCCGAGCCCAACAAACCAAGCAGCGCCACGGCCATGGCTTTTCCAATGGTCGGTAGCTTTTCTTTTTCTATATCCAGATCTAAGGCGGCTTCCAAAACAATCATTATCAGCCCTACTATGCCCAGGACTTCCAGGGTAGGGAAGAAATTAATTTCTTCTACTCCGAAACTATCGAAGCCCAATTTTACCAAAATTCCAAGGATAATCAACATCAAAACTGATGGGATATTGGTTTTTTGAGCGATTATATTTCCAAAATATGATAAAATAATAATCAATGAGGCTCCTATAATTAGATTATAAGAACTGAAAATATTGGTGCCTTCACTGGCCAAAATTGTATAAATACTCATTTTAACTTATTTGCATGTTGTTGAAAATCAGCAATTGTGTGTTCTTGGCTATTAGATTTCACAAATAATGCTAGTTAACATTTAGCTGCGAATATACAAAAAAGCCAATTTAGCGACGCCAAACAATATTTAATAATCAAAATATAAGCTACTCATTGGAGTTCAACTGCCCGTAGAACTTGTATTTTAGGCGGAAGAGTTAAAAAAAATTAAAGTATTATAAGTGATAAGGCTGATTTGGGAAACTACGTAAAATGTTTTATTTTCCAGCGCTTTAAAACAGTGACAGCGGGGCTTTAAATAAGTCTATATACTGATAAACAACCTTTTTAATTTTTAATAATTTATAAATAACAACTATGTCAAACAGTCTATTAAACATGATAGCGGAACAACTATCACCTGCGATAGTAAGTCAAATTGGTAAGCAAATTGGACAAAATCCTGCTGCTACTAAAAATGTAATCACTAGCGCTCTTCCAGTTTTGGTAAGTGCTCTTGCTGGTAATACTCGCAACCAAGGTGGTGCAGAGTCTTTATTCAACGCAGTTACCAAAAAACATGATGGAAGTGTTTTCAGTAACTTGGGAAGTTTAATCTCAAATCCTGATGCTGGAGAAGGCAATGGAATTTTAAGCCACATCTTTGGGCAGAAAAAAACTAGAATTGAACAAAACATTGGTGATGCTACTGGTGTGGGACACGGCGGTTCTGCAAGTGTAATGAAAATCTTAGCGCCAATGGTATTGGGTGCTTTAGGACAACAAACAAAATCACAAGGTCTTCAACCAAATGACTTGAGTCGTGTTCTTGCACAAAGCCAAGAAGATTTTGGAAAAGAAGCTCCAAAAGAATTAGGAGCAATCGGAAGATTGTTGGATTCTGACGGAGATGGTAAAATTGCTGATGATGTTGCTGGAATCGGAATGAAATTGTTGGGTTCTTTCTTGAGAAGATAAGAAACCGGTATTCGGTATCCGCCCAAACCGTAAATACATTAAATATAAAAGGCTGTATTCCAATTTGGAATACAGCCTTTTTTGCCTTTGTGTCTAAGTGCCTTCCTGTTCATTCAGAAAACACAAAGCTATTTCACATTCATTTTACCCAAAATTCTGTGAATAGCTTCCAGCCACAATTCCGGCGCTTCCAACATTGGATAATGTCCAACATTCTCGATAATCTCCAATTTTGCTTCTGGGATATTTCGCTTCAATTCATGGGCCATTTCAACAATCGCAATTGGATCTTTGTCTGCCCAATAAATGCCAACCGGTAAATCAGTTTTGTACAAACCATTGGTCAGCCAGCGATGCCAGAACTTGTATCGTTCTAAAACATATTGAGCAATTTTTGGGATGACTCGTTTGCCTCCTTCCGACAAATTCATGTCATAAATTTCATCAATATCAGCAGCATCGTATTTAGATTTGTCCCACCAAATCTTTTTCAGATTGTAATGGAAATAGCTTCGATTGCTCAATTTTGCTAAGATTGGTCCACTGCGTTTTCCGAGCAAGAGTTTCTGAGAAAAAAGCAGTTTTGCCATTTGAATCAGCATAGAACCATTGCCAACGATAACGGACTTGATTTCAATGGGACGAAAACCCATATTCCATTTGTAGACAATTTCACAAAGAACACTCGTTCCGTAATCATGGCCGATGATATGTCCCGATTCAATACCAATCTTTTGCCACAAAGCTAAGGCCGTATCTGCCTGATCTATAAGAGAATAACTATAGTTGTCTGGTTTGTCGGAAAAGCCAAAGCCGATGTGGTCATGAACGATTATTCTGTACCTCTGAGACAGTCTATCAATTACACGCCAATAGTCGAATGAGCAGGAAGGAAAGCCATGAGAAATCAGCAATGTTTCAGCTCCGCTTCCCTGATCTACATAAAAAATAGTGTGGCCATTAAGCTCAATATTCTTGCCTTTGGCTTTCCATGTTTCTGCTTTCATTCGATGAATAATTAGCCATTATCTTGTATTAACCTGAGTTCGATAATAAAATTTACATTTCTTGGGGTTAATAAAGATATGGTTTGTTCGAAAATAATAAGTTAGAATTTATTATTTTAGTTCGAAAGGATCCGAATATTTTGATACTATTTACTTGACATTTTTCTTGATAAAAATGACGAAAAATCAAGGACTTACGTCATTTCTTAACGCTTCGAAACTCACTTAAATCCTAAAAAAAATAAACTCGCTTTATTGAGAATTTATT
>CALBCY010000359.1 GCA_937927195.1 uncultured Chitinophagales bacterium | reverse complement strand
GACCCTCAACAAATAAGTTTCAATGCAAATGAAGAAGATGAAAATGGAGAATTCCCAAGCATTCCTGTCGACTTTGTCAATATGGGGAATGTTAATGAAATTCCTATCGGAAATGTTCCATTTCCTGAAATTACAAACGATACAGGAATAGATAATTTTTGTTTTGAACAAGGAGAAGGGCCCAATCAAATCAATTTACGTATCCCAACAGGCTTGCCTAATGGATTCTATGTAGAATGGGCAATAGATGGAGAAGTAATGCCGCATGCCAGATATGAGGTAAGTGTTAATGAAAATTCTGTTCAACCGCAATATCTAAATGTGTATGTCGGCGACACAGTTGTTTGGACCAATGTCTCTGGAAACAATTCCATCGATGGTTCTGCTTCAGCATTTCCGTCAAATCCAGATTACTTTACAAGTGGTTCAGCATCTACAAGTTGGACTTTGACTCACGTTTTTACAGAATTGGGTCAACATAATTACAATGCATCATTGGGATCGGGTTCTACTTTAAGTGGTGGAATTAGTGTGAGTGATCGTTACAATTCCGTGTTAGGAGTTTTCGAACCAGGGAATTATTCAGCTGCACTTGTTTCAGCAAATGTAGAAGGATGCCAATCAGAGTTTTCAAATATGATTAGCGTCGGTATTGAAAATTGTTTGGACAGTCAACCTGTTTGTCCTACGGTAAACTCATCTCTAATTGAGGAAGATGTTTGTGTGGGCAATTACAATGTTCAAGGGCTATTGGATAACTGGATTTTAAATATTTCAATCGCAACAGACCCTGATAATACAGCTGGCGATTTAGTACTTTCTGGAGTAGCATCCAGCAATTCGAGTTTCCCAACTACAACTCCAACTGGACAAGTAAGTGCTAATTCCTGTACTTCTCAAAGCCAAGTATGGTACGCAGCTTACGAATGTGATATTGATGGAAATGGAACGATTGACAGTTATGTAAATGCAGGATCTTTTACCCTGAATATTTATCCAAGTCCGCAGGCTCCAAGTTTAGTGAAATCTTTCAATGAAAATGCTCAAACTTGTTCCTATTCAATTATTCCAGTTTGTCCAAATGACGTATTCAATATCAACCCTTCCACATTAAATGAAGACTGTGGCGCTTCCAATTTAGGCAGCATTTCAATCAGCATCAGCAATGACAATTGTACAGAATCTTTTAATGTTTCCAAGCCTAGTTGTGATGCTTGTACTGGTTGTGAAAATCAAGAAATTCCCATAACCGAAAACGATGATGTTTGTGGAGGAACAACAATAAATCTAAACTCCTATATTACTGATACTGGAGTTGATGTAATCTGGACTGGTGCAACAGGGCAATTCATTGATCCACCAACTATCAATGTAAGCAATAACACTTGCAATGTTTCAAGCCTTTCTTATATTGGAGTTTACTATTTACAAAATGGAGATTGTTTGGATGAGGTAACTGTAAGTTTGGGTTTAAATGTTGAACCTGAAATATCTGGTTCTATCACTGAAAACGATTGCTCAGTTTCTTTAAATAACGTTTGTCCTGACTTTGGAATTACTTGGTCTGATAACCTTGGCAACAGTGGTACAGGAAGTACCTACACTGCTGACGATGACACGAATGGTTCTGTTACCTTTACGGTTACCAACAATTGTGAATCAGAAACTTTTACTGGAAACTTCAATTGCATCGTTTCTTGTGATACTTATACAGAGGAGGATTTAGGAACTTTCGATTTTTGTTCTGGAAGTACAGTGAACTTGAATTTGTACACAGAACAAGATTTAGATTGGACAGATTCTAACAATACAGGCGTAAATACACCTTCGGGAGTTGAACTAAGCAATGGATTCTGTAATACGGTTACAAGAAGTTATACAGGTACATTTACGGAAGTGGAAGGAACCTGCACGAGCTATTATACTTATACCATTTCCTTTAATGTTTTTCCTGAAATTTCAGGTGAAATTGAAGTCCTCGATTGCCAGACAATAAGTATTGTTAATGCTTGTTCTGGTTTCGATATTAGCTGGGTAGATGATTCTGGAAATTCAGGCAATGCTTCAACTTTTAGCATTCCTCAGGAATCTAGTGGAGAAGTAACTTTTTCCATAAGCAATCAAAACGCTCCGGCAGCATGCAATGCTGTGGAATATTCCTCAACTTATAGTTGTTTCTCTTGTGATGATGTTGATCTTGGTACAGAAACAATTCAGGCTTGTTCTGGTGAAAGTATAGATTTTACTTCTTATGTTAATCCACCAGCTGATGCAAGCAATCCAGTTTATACCAGCAGTGGAGGAGTCGTTATCAATACTCCTGGAAATTTCACACCAGTTCCACATACTGTTAATTGTAACATTAGCAATAGAACTTTTTTTGCAAATTATACAAGATCAGTCGGCACTTGCGAAATAACCTACACTCAAAAAATAGTCATTCAACTGTTCCCTGTTATTACTGGAACACTATTAGTTGATGAATGCAATACAATTTCTGTAAGCGATGTTTGCGATAACTTTTCAATAGAGTGGGCTGATGATCTTGGTAACAATGGAAGCAATGCAACTTACAACATTCCTGCAAACAATCCTGGAATTGTCAACTTTGTTGTCAGTAACCCCGCATCACCAGATTGTGAATCCATTACTTTTAGTCAAAATTTCGAATGTTATTCTTGTGACAATGTTGACTTGGGTACGATAAATACACAAAAATGCTCTGGGGAATCAATCGACATGAATTCTTTTCTAACAGATGCTACGAATGCAACAGATATAGTTTGGACAAATTTTGTAGGAACTATTATAAACAATCCTGCTGCTTTTCTGCCTGCTGCTAACAATACTTGCAGCATCAGCAACAGAGTATTCTTTGCAAATTATAGGGTGCCATCAGAAAATTGCGAAGTTGAATATTCGCTTGAATTGGTCATAGAAGTTTTTCCTGCAATCAATGCCAGTCTTGATGTAGATGCCTGCAATACCATTACATTGTTGAGCGATTGTTCTGGACTTTCAATTGAGTGGACGGATGATTTGGGTAACAACGGAGCAACAAGTGTTTATAACATCCCATCTACGAATGGGTCGGTTACTTTTACTGTTAACAATTTGACTGCTCCATTTTGTGAAGGCTTGACCTTCACTGAAAGTTATGATTGCTTTGCTTGCGAGGATGTTGTCTTTGAAACTGAAACCATACAACTGTGTTCAGGCGAGGGCCTTAATTTCAATGATTACTCCGCAGGAGGCGCTAGTGATCCAATCATGTCGTGGACGAATTTAAATGGTTTCCCAATAGGTACACCAGGTTTCTTTGTTCCTGTAGCAAATGCAACTTGCAATGTCGCTACAAGAGGGTTCATCGGATCTTATTCCGTTGATTTTGGGAATTGCTCCGTAACTTACACAAAACGATTAAACATAGAATTGTATCCTGAAATTTCAGGAACTTTGACTGTTGATGAATGCAACAGCATCACTGTAAATACTTGCCCAGGTTTCTCTGTAGAGTGGGTAGATGATTCTGGAACTTCTGGAATGTCTTCTGTATTCTCCATCCCATCGGGCGGAATCGGAAGTGTCAATTTTTCAATCAGCAATCCTGACAATCCTTCTTGTAATGGAATGACTTTGTCAGAAAACTATGATTGTTTTGTTTGTGAAGACGTCTTCCTAGGCTCGCAGTCAATTCCAATCTGTTCGGGGCCACTTGTCAATTTGAATGACTACATAGAATATCCATCAGATGCAAATGGCGCTTATTGGACTGATTACAATGGAATGGTAATTGAAGATCCTGAGAACTTTGAGATTGCTGAAAACCCTACCTGCAGTGTGAGCAATAGAATTTACAATTGTATTTATTCTTTGGAAGATGCAAGTTGCAATATTCAGTATACAAAGCAAGTGATTTTTGAAATTTATCCAACCATCACACCAATTGTCAATATCGATGAATGCACTTCTATTATTTTATCGAATGTTTGTCCTGAATTTGATATTTCATGGCAAGACGATCTTGGTAATTCTGGCAGCTCAGCCAATTACTATGTCACAGAAAATACGCAAGGAAGTGTCAGTTTTAGTATTGTGAATCCACTAGCTCCTGAATGTCCGATTGTGACTGTAGGAGAAATTTTCAGTTGCATTGTATGCCCTGATGATGTAGCGTTTGATTTGATTGAAATATCTATTTGTACTGGAACAACCGTAAATCTGAATGAGAACTTGGCCAATGGTGTGGATGCTTCTTGGCACAAACCAAATGGTGCAGCTGTCAATAACCCAGAAGCTGTTTCTCTTACAGGAAACAATTGTTATGGTGTCAATAGGACTTACATTGCCACTTATTCTGAAGAAGAAGAAAATGGATGCATTGTTGAATATGAACAATCAGTTAAATATTTAGTATTTCCTGAAATTTCAGCAGAAGTAATACCACAGGAAGGCAATTGCAATCTTGTATTAGAAACCAACTGTCCTACTTATGATATTAGCTGGACAAGTACTGATGGTCAATCGGGCGAAGGAGAATTTTTTGAAAGCGGTGCCGAATTTGATGGCGATATTAATTTCGAAATTGTCAATCCAATTGGACCAGCTTGTCAAACATTGAATTTTACTTATAGTCATGTTTGCACAGTAGCTTGTACGGAAGAACTTCAATTAGTCTTTGAGGCAGTCAATATTTGTTCTGGTCAAGATTTGATATTAAACAATGCCATTGACGACAGTGCCGTTGATGTTTCATGGAGAGATGGAGACAATAATTCGATCAATGGTGCATTGCCAATTACTTTTGCTACTTATGATTGTGATGGTGAAAGTCATACCTATAATGGAAGTTTTTCAATTCCTAACGGACCCTATTGCTTTAGTGAATTTTCAATTAGTTTTACAGCCAATGTTGCACCTGCTATCAACTATACAGTGAATGCAAGTGAATGTGGTGTGAGCCTTGAAAACATATGCGATGATTTTGATGTAAGCTGGCAAGTAGCCGGTGGAGCTTCAGGCAATGGTGCAGATTTCACTGCAGACGAAGGTGCTTCTGGTGAAATAACTTTTACAATCAATAGTCCACTCGAAGATTGTGGTTCCGAAACATTCGAAGCAAGTTTTGATTGTCCTGACTGTCCAGATGAACCAATGGAATATGCAGAAACTGTTTACACTTGTTATGGAAACAGTATCAACTTAAATGAATATTTTTCTACCAATGGTTTGACTTGGTTGGATGAAGAAAACAATCCTGTTACAAATCCTTCCAACTTGAGCATAGGGGAATCTGCTTGTGAAATTTTAGATTATGCTTTCACAGCTGAAGATCAAATGGAACAGGAAGATGGTTGTGTAATACTTTACAACTATACAGTTACAGTAAAAGTTGTACCTGAAATTCAAGCTGAAATTTCCGAAGAAAGCTGTAATATTGAAATGAACAGTAATTGCCCAGACTTGAATGTCTCATGGGAAACAAGCAATGGGGAATCTGGAGCAGGATCTACATTTCAAGCAGAGGCTGGAGAAAGTGGAACTGTATTTTTTACAATTGCCACTGGAAGTCAAATCGGAGAATGCAATGAGTTAAGCTACAGCAGTAATTACAATTGCGCTTGTGAAACGGTTTACGAAAACAATGAGGCTTCTGATTTTATTTGTTCAGGAGAAACCCTCAATCTAAATGATTATGTAGCATCAAATGTTGCGGGTGAAATCAGTTGGCAAAACTTAGCGGCTGGCCCAGTGGGTAGTCCGGAAGAATTGACACTTTATAACAATGAATGCGATGCAGCTGCTTATGCCTTTGAAGGCGTTTATTCAACTTCTGTAGGAAATTGTGAAACGGTTTATTCTACGATCGTAAGTATTTCAGTTTATCCTCAAATTGATGCTTCAGCAGATAACGGACTTTGTGCTGTTCAAGTTGAAGTGAATTGTGATAATTTTGAAATTGAATGGTCTGATTCAGAAGGCGAAAGCGGGAGTGGCGATGTTTATTCAGCAGCAGTAGGAAGTTCTGGCCAAGTTGTGTTTACAGTAACCAATCCTGATGCGGAAGGAAATTGTTCAATCACAACGGAAATCGCTTCTTATGATTGCCCAGATCCTGATTACGATAAAATTGATTTGGAATTGACGAAAGCATTGAGCTCATTGGAAGACTCTTATGAAATTGGAGACATCGTCCATTATGTTATTTCACTAGTAAATAAAGGAAATGTTTCAGCTTCAGGTGTAATAGTTTCCGAACAATTGCCTGCAGGTTTGACTTATGAAGGCCATGTAGTGAGCAATGGTGCTTACAATTCAGTTAGTGGAATTTGGACGGTTGGCAGCACGCCATCCAATGTAACCAATACTTTGGTTGTTTATGCTTCAATTGAAGCAACAGGTGAAATTACAAACACTGCGGAACTTATTGCTGCGAACCAAGAAGATGTAGATTCTTATCCAGGTAATGGATTGGAAGAGGAAGACGATCAAGACAGTTATACTATTTTTGTAGAGGGCTCAGGAGACTGTGTTCCTGCCAACTGTGGATCATTTGATTTTGGTTGTGTTGAAATAGGCCAACCTACTTTGATCTGTCCTGAGTTTTGTAATCTAAGTAATGACTATATTCTTGAGTCAGTTGAGATGGATCAGGAAGGAGTTTTTGTAGCAGAAGAAAATTGTTTCTATTATCAGCCTTTTGCGAACAATCAAAATCAGAATTCTGAGAAAATTACTGTTTCTGCAAGTGATTTAGATGGCAATTGCGCAGCATTAGAAATTTGGGTTGCCTGGAATTGTCCAGAGCCACCTTCTGCTGTTAATGACAATTACTATTCTTATGGTGCTGTTATAGAATTCAATGCAACAGGAAATGATGAAGGCGAAGGCGTTTTTATTTGTGATATTTTGAATGAACCAGACAATGGTGACTATGTGCTTTCAGGCAATACGATAGTTTATACTCCGTATGAAGGATTTGAAGGACTGGATCATATTGAATACCAAATTTGCAATGACAATGGAAATTCAAATACTGCATTGATCACAATTCAGGTAAGTCAAGAACCTGAGTGTGAATTAGAACCAATTGTTACTTGTACTGGAATTTTCCAAGCGGTTACAATTTGTGTAGATTTCTGCAGTCCGGATATGCAATTGGAAACCATACAGGCTCAATTTATTTGTACCATAACCATGCAAAATCAAAACTGCTTTACTTACCGTCCATTCCCAGTTTATGATGGAGTAGATGAAATTACAGTGACGGGTTGTAATTACTTTGGTGAATGCGAGGAAAGAATGGTGAATATTAATGTTTCTGAAGATTGCGACGGAAGCAGTTCTAGATATACAGATCCTACTTTGGCCAATACCAATAGTTTGGAGCAGTGTAAAATTGAAATACCAAATGTATTGACACCGAACCAAGATGGAGTAAATGATGCCTTGGTCTCAAAAGGATTAGGGTTCTGTTACCAACAGTTTGAAATGGACTTTTTGATAATGAACCGAATGGGGCAAATATTATATGAGCAGAAAGAGATCGATGATGAGGGAAACTTATGGTACCCAGCAGATGATGTATTGGAAGGCGTTTATTACTACATCCTAAAATTATCGGATGGTGAGAACGATATTAACCATTCGGGCTTCATAGAGTTAAGAAGGTGATATTAAAATAAATCATGTTGTGAGATAAACTTGAATGCCGTAAATCAATATTGATTTGCGGCATTTTTGATTTAGGAATTGTAAAATCACTTCATTCTTTGGTACCTATATTACCAGAGTATTAAATTTTACAAAAAATAAACATTAATTGGAATGATTTAATTTGTTTATCCGTTACTATATTTGGAATTAATATCTAAAAAACAAATAAAACAACATTTCAAATGAAAAACGGATTAACATCTTTCTTAACGGGAATTATCTTAGGCGGTGCTGCTGCATTATTATTGGCTCCAGAAAAAGGTGAAGACACAAGAAAAAAATTGAAAGAACAAGCTCAAGATTTGGCAACGGAACTTGAAAAGCAAGCAGAAATTGGAAAAGAGAAATTTGCTGATATGAAAGAGCAAAGCGGTCAGAAAATCAGCGATTGGAAAACTTCAGCGCAAGAAATGGCTGAAAACGCTGCAAAAAACGTAAACAACACAGTTGAAAATGCTTAATTAGTATTTCACCGTTGAAACGGTTCTATACTTTGGCAACTGTATGATTTATACTTTGTCGACCGTATACAACAAATGCAAAATTCATTGCAAAAGAAATGGGCCCAAAGTTATCTTTGGGCTTTTTGCTTTTAAGGTGTTTCGATTTTAATCTTATGACAGTTCCTTTTCAGAATTTTATTGACTTGAAGGATTAGTTGATTAAGGGACATTCAGAATTTTTTCATTTATTCCTTATCTTCGGACAAACTCACTTCCAAGCTTTCAATTATGAGCAAAAACGACGACTTAAAAACAATCGGGCAGACTTTCCTAAGTGCTGGAAAGGACTTGGTTCAAAACCGACTCAAAACTCAATTAGAGGAATATAAATTACAAGGAGTCGAAAAAGGAAGTAAGATTGCTGCCATTACAATAGTCAGCATCATTCAAATCATGGCCATCGGTATCTTTTGGTTTTTCTTATGTTTTGCTATTGGACATCATTTGTCTTTTAAAGTTTGGGGCAATAGCTTATATGGTTTTGGTGCTGTAGCAATATTCCATTTCATCATTGTTTTACTGCTATTGGTTTTGGGACGTCCAATTAAATGGATCATTGAAGCCATAATGCTTAAAAAACTAGAAAAGAAATGATAAGAACGATTGACCAAAGAAAGAAAAGTGTAAAACTTCAAAAACAATGGAAGGAAGAACAAATTTTCGTTGATTTGTTCTTTAATCTTATCAAATCCATTGGTCGAGGATTTACTGGTAAGGTGAAAAGAAAGCCAAAACAGGCCAAGCCAAAGATCAACAAAGAAGATTTGGCTCTGTTAATGAGTCAAATATCTGAAAAGCCCATTCAAAAAAGTAAAGTACCTAGCAAACTATTGGTATACGGTTCTCTGGCTGCAGCAGGCTTTTTTATAGCTCGCTCTGCTGTTAAAAAGATTTAGTGTAGTTCAACAGTTAATAACCCCTGAAATTTCACACATAATTTTTTTCCCTTTTATCCGCCATCAGATTTATCCAATACTCCTTTGTCATTTGAATCCACAATAATCTTCTCCAATGTGTGGTCGTACCCTTCCCCAATTTAAAAACAGGGGCTACATTTTATTGCAAATATCACCCCACCACTTTTTTCAGGAACCAAATTTAAATTCTAAAAGGATTTTAAACCATTTCCAGTAACAGAAAAATTTGGACTTGAATATTTTTTTTCGTACTAGTCACTTGGTGACTAGTACGAAAAAAAATCAACTTTTTGGAGTACGAAGCATTATTTTTTTGGGGATAGGAAATTTAATAGCAGAAAGCCATTTTTCGTGATAGATACCTAAACAGTTTCAAAAAGACTTTTATTGTTTAAGTTTTAGAAAGGCCGCTCCCCATTTCAATTCAGTTTCTTCATAAGGCAGCCCTTTCATATTTGAATCAGGCTATGAAAAAGTGTACATAAAAGTGGAATTGCCATTGTCCCAAATTTTAGGCAGGATTTAGGACAATTGAACATTTTGTAGTACAATCTGTTTTTTTGCCCAATTTTAACATTTTGAGAAGTATTTTTATCTAATTGATTATCAATGCATTGTGATTTTATTTTCCGTTTATTTTGTTTTGGCATTGATTTTGCTTCTTTATGGTTGAAAGTCAAGAAAACATTTTACTTAAAACGCGCCAAGTAAATCCTTTCTTTTTCAGTTTAGTTCATTCAGAATACAATTAAGATAATAACGCTGCTTCAAGCTTCCACAGGTTTGAAAGTTTTAGCTAAAGATATACAAGCATGTTTAAGCATGCGAAAGATTTCTTACTACAGTGTTAACTTACATAGGTAGAGATGCTACCTGCTTTGTTAGCCAAAAAAAGATAGTAAGGTTAGTAGTGATGTGGGAAG
This sequence comes from uncultured Chitinophagales bacterium, assembly GCA_937927195.1. Classification (GTDB taxonomy): domain Bacteria; phylum Bacteroidota; class Bacteroidia; order Chitinophagales; family UBA2359; genus JAHDGP01. The sequence continues at coordinate 83 of CALBCY010000359.1, read as the reverse complement.
CCCTGAATAAAATCAGGGCTTTTTTTTTGCCCCAATTCGAAGGTTCCTTCAATAAAACATTCAATTTCATACTTCTTAAGCAC
>CALBCY010000358.1 GCA_937927195.1 uncultured Chitinophagales bacterium | reverse complement strand
CCTTCAGTTTTATTCAGATCCGATTGACTTATTATTTCTTGATGGGTGGAAAGATTTGTATTTGCCCTTGTTTCAATTATTAAAGCCACAATTTCATTCAGGAACAATAATTTATGCAGACAATATGGACATGGCAGGAACAAGAGCTTATGGAGAATTTGTGCTGAAGAATTCACAATCCTATTCTTCAGAATTGATTCATACTGGAAAGGGCTTGTTAACAATTGTCAAATAAGTAAAATGAATTTTTGATCTTGTCCTTTAAAAAAAAATGAAGGGCTCGCATTGAAAGCTTGAATTGAAAAGTTGCATTGAAAAGTTGCATTGTAAATACGCATTGTAGGCTCGCATTGCATGCGAACCTACAATGCAATGTTTTTTATTCTATTTCAACAACCATATGATAAGAAGACGGGAAGCTAGACAATCCAGATAAATTATCCAATACATCTTCAATCAGAAGGTCATTCTCATTGTAGGTCATTTCTTGAATCAAAAGTGTTTCTCCTACTGAATTGTGAACCTCCATTTTAATTTCGTTCCCCTTTTCATCATAGTCGTAATAACTAACTATTTCAAAGTCATCTGTCACTTTATGATGTTGTAAAATCAGACCATTTTCAACTATAAAAGTTTCATGGGTTGCCAAGCCTTGTCCTTGTGCATAGACTTTTCGTTCTATCAGCTCATTGGCGTCATCATACTTTTCAATGATGAGAGAAGTCGCATTGCCATCTTTATCATAGCCACGAACTTCAATTGTATCCTCACTTATTTCCACTGAGTTTTGACTTTCAATCAATTCCTCGTTCTCATCGTAAACCTTGATTATTTCAGATTCATCAGCCAAAAGTCCTTCTTCAATTTTTTTCAATAGTTTGCCTTCTTGAAAAATTCTTTTGATTGTTTTATCAGGATGGTATTCGTAAACTTCTTCTTCAAACAATTCGCCTGCAAAAGAGTTTTTTAGGGTCAATATTTGATCCTCCTCATCATAGGTGTATTCCATGCTGGTATCTCCACCCTCTACCGTTTTTTCAATTTCTTTGCTCAGTCTACCTTTTTCATCATAATGATATTCTGCTTCGCTGCTGATAATTCCTTCTTGGTATAATTTGCGTTTGGCTACTTTTTTATTTTCATTCAGCCAGGATTCACGATGAAGTTTTTTTTCTCCATCAACTATATAATATGAAATTATTTTCTTCATTAGTCTAGTTCAATGTTTTTTAAAATTAATAGGTTCATTGCATTGTTTTTCAGTCCTTTGACCCTCTTTTGCTTGAATCTTAGTACCTCGTCATAATACAATGGAATAACGGGTGCTTCTTCAATTACGATGCGATCCATTTGCTGGTATAAGCCATATCTTTTTTGATCATCTGTTTCTAAAAGCGCCTCTTGGTAAATTTTATCGAATTCAGGATTATTGAATCTGGTATAATTTGGTGGGGCAGGGTAGGCGCCATAAAGAATGGTTAAGAAACTTTCTGCATCAGGGTAATCAGCGATCCATGATCCTCTGAAAAACATACTTTCGCTTTTTGACATTTTTTCTCTCAGAGCTGCTGGTGGCAATTGTTCCAATCTCACATTAACGCCAATTTCTTTTAATTGATTTTGAATGAACGTACATAAATCAAGGTAAGAATTTGTTGTTTCTAGCATGATTTCCGGAGTCGGATTGTTGGGGCCGTAACCAGCTTCTTTAAGCAAGGCCGCTGCCTTTTTCGGATTGTAAGAATAACCGGGAACTGCCTTTGCATTGAATGAGGGTAAGCCTTTAGGCACAAAACCTGCTGTGGCCGGACTGCCCGTGTTGTTTCTCAAAAATTTGATCATCTTGGCCCGATCAAATCCGTAATTCATTGCTTGTCTGATTCGTTTGTCTTCTAAGATGGGATTCTTTTTGAAATCCATTAAAAAGCCCAAATATTCTGTATTTAAGTAAGGTGATTTATCCAAATTTATCTTAGCCGATAACTCAGGTTTAAGCTTGCCTTCCTGTGTCAAAAGGTCATCCTTATAAGAAGGGTCTATTCCTGAAATGAAATCCAATTTGTTTTGAACAAAATCGAAATAGGCAGCTTGTTTGTTTTCATTAAATTCAACTCTAATTCCATCAATTTTAGGAAGGGAATTTCCCAAGGCATCTTTTTCCCAATACTCAGGATTTTTGTCCATAATAAGTACCTCACCTTCTCTCCAATTTTTATAACGAAAGGGGCCACTACCAATTGGATTGGCTCTGAAATCTTTTCCGAAGTGTTTGCCAATTTTCTCTGGAATTACAGAACAATACTGCATTGATAAAATGCCCAATATTGGTCTAAAGGCTTTTGTTAATTTTAACTGAAAAGTATAATCGTCCAATGCTACAAAAGAACCAGCGCCTGCTATTTTATCACTAAAAATCCAAGTACCTGGCGAGCCAACCGCTGGGTCTAAAATTCTTTGAAAGCTGTAAACGACATCGCTCGCTTTGAGATTACGAGCTGCTTTGTTTTCAAAAATTTCATGTTCATGAAAATAAACATCTTCGTTCAAGTGAAAGGTATAGCTGAGCCCATCCTCACTTATGTCCCAACTTTTGGCAAGACAAGGAAGTACATTCAGATTTTCATCTACCTGGACCAATCCATTGTAAATTTGATTCGCTATCCACATAGTTGCTTGATCCTTAGAGAAAGCTGGATCAAGCGAATTGACCGAACTCGGCTGATTGTAGCGGAATACTTTTAAATCTTTCTTATTGCCTGATTTAGTGCCTGATTTATTGCCTTTTTCAGAAGTTGGGCTGTTACAGGAGAAAACAAGACACAATAAGAACAAAGCGAGGTAGTTGTATTTCATAAAATTGATATTAAAATTTCGGGTTTAAATGAATCGGAAACCAAAAATCTAGATTAAGGTTTTTGAGGATTCAGTGAACCAGATTCTCCATAGCCCATCAATTGTCGAATGTATTTAACTGGAGCAGAACCATAACTTAGAAAGTCAGAATGAAATAATTTTAAATCAAAGCTGTCTTTTTTATCTGCTTTAATTTCTTCCCGAAGTTCGTAAATTTCTGTCAGGCCGGTATAATAGCTACAAAGTTGAACTTGCGATAATTGGGCTCTTTTCCATTTTTCTGTTGCTTCAGTGTTTTCTTGAAATGCTTCATTGATGAGAATATCCAGTACTTTTTCTTCCGTCCAATCCTTGCTATGAATTCCTATGTCAATCAATGCATTGCACAATTCTCTTAGGTTCCATTTGTAATACATCAGCCACATTTCATCCTCGTTGTTACCGTATCCCTCTTCTATCATCATTCGTTCCACATAGCAAGCCCAACCTTCTATCATGGTTCCATTCCCAAACAAACTTTTAATCAAGCTGGGAGATTTATTGGCATATACAAGTTGGGTGAAATGTCCTGGGACAGCCTCGTGAATGTTCAAGATTTGCAAGATATAGTAGTTGTATTCTTTTAAGTAACTTTCGGCTTCTTCATCTGTATAATTATCCAAAGGAGAGACATTGTAATAGGTTGGCAGATTTTTTTCAAATGGGCCAGGGGCTGAAATTGAAGCTCCAGCCACACCTCTCATATAAGCCGGTGTCTCTCTCACTTCCAAAGGTTTCTTCGGATCAAGATAAAGGAGGTCTTTGTCTCTGACAAACTTTTCTAATTCAGGGATTTGCTTTCTTATACTGCTTACAAATTCATCTTTGGAAACATGGTTCTCCGAAACTTTGTCAATCAATTGACGGACATTTTCCATAGAAGCAATTTTTAAGTCATATCCATAATATTTAGGCCACAAGCGTTTTGTAATGGTTTTCATTTTATCATGAATAACTTTTTTCTCTCCCATTCCTTTTCTGAAAATTTCATCAGAAGTATAGGCGGTTGCAAGATCTAATTGAAATTTCTCCAAGTATAATTCATGACCCAATCTAAAGTTTCTCGCAGTCTCCGGCTTGCTATTTAATTTTACCAATAGGTCATTTTTTAACCAATCTACAAATTCTTTCAAGCTTTTAGTCGCAGCATTTAAATCTCTTTTGACCAATTCCAAGTCAATAGATTTTTTCTTCTTCATTTTTATTTTACTATCAAGCAAAGCGCGAATGTCTTTCTCGTAAACATCGAATCCACCTTCTAGCTGTTGTATCGCCAATTGGGTATGTTCCAAAGTAGGATCAGTCAGATTTGCTCTAGCAGTTGAATAATATTCAGGAATGTTTTTCAATTTTTGTGAAATGCTTGACACTTTTTCAAAAGAAGATTGCTTGCTATTGATCAGCTTATCAAAGGCTCCAGCTAAATTGTAAATACTGGGATTCCACTCATGGGCCTTGTATTTATCCAAATACCAGATTTTAGAATCAACAAGATTTTGAATCAAATAATAATCTGTTTTATTTGAGGCGGACAATTCTTCAACAAAGATTTTGTCTAATAGCTCCAATAAATTATCATATTCTTGACGAAGGTTCTCATAATGCTCCATATTTGGGATGGGAAGCAATTCATCATAGTCATGTAATCCATTATAAGTGGCAGAAATAGGATTGAGCTCCCAATATTTCGATAAAAATAATTCTTTGAAAGAATCAAAGTTCTTGTCAGGATCTATCATTTGGGCCTTCAGTTGGCTATTGGAGAGCAAAACTGCCCCACATATAAGCAACATATAAAAGGACAATGAGCTAATATTTTTCATTTTGGATAATATTTGTTCAAATATAATTGATTGAGCAAAACTTTTGCCTATCTGTTAATAAGTACTCTGTTAAATTTGCAATATTTATAAAATAGCTTAGCACTTGAAAATCAATCGATTTTCATACAATATCTAAATACCAGACTTGAGTACTGGACATTTTCTCAAATCAAAAAATAGCTTTATTTTGGTCTTATGACGCTTACTTTTGGTCTTATGTGCATTCTTTTGGTCTTATGACGCTTACTTTTGGTCTTAAGACGTTTACTTTTGGTCTTATGACCAAAAGGGCATTGTTTGATTAATATGCCACTAAAATTAAGCAGTTTTGCTTCGTTTCATAAATTTGAGCAGGTCCTTAGGTGATGCACTAAAGGAAAGTCATTATTTGTCAATTACTAAAATCTGGTCTCCAGTATTCAGATATATTGGATTGTTTCATCGATTCGATTCAAATCTAAAATCTTGTATTGGCTTATTTGATGATTTTCAATCAATTGTGTTTAAAGTCAAGTCTTAATTATCTTCATTTTCTTTGATTGTGTCTTCCGACCCAAAATAGGCGCATTTAACTAGTCAAAGATTTATTTTTATGAAATAAAAAAAAATCTTTAGGATTGAAAATTCTCACCTTTTCTCGCTTTTTCAAATTTATGGGAATTCTATTTTTCGAACCGCGATATTTTACGAGAATTAGAAATTAATTTGGTATCCGTAAATTAGTGATAATCAACTCCTAAGTGGTGTATAATTGAAGATGTAATTATATATTATGAATCAACAACTTTTAATATTTGAATGCGTAAAATTGAGATATAATTTGCAGTTAAAATTTAGCATAGATTTATGTGAAATTTAGACAGCTTATTTTACCTTACCATTTACAACTAATTCAAAAAAAGAGTATTTTTGTACTAAAGTCAAGCGGGATAAAATCCCACAATGCGCCTAATACTCTACTAACTTATTTAAAATCCTGAAAATTAGCCAATTGGCTATCCGAGCTTTATCCCCCTCCAAAAAAAGCTTAGGGATGGAGAATTAATAGATTTTCGAATTTTGTCTGTAATTCAGTCAAACCGAGGTTTTATTTGTTTTGCATCTCATTGGGAATGATTTGTCAACCATTGAGCAGCAGTTTTTAACTGTTTGTAACAGGCAACTTATGCTTGCATAAAAAACTCAATGGATTTTTAAGCATTTTAATAACAAGCAAACTTTTGGACTGGATAAAAAAGAACCGGATATACATGCTGTTGATGATCGTCCTATTATTGGCGGCATCGGCCTTGCTACGGTATTATTCAGACAACTACGATCCATTCCCTTCGGTCTTCAATAAACTTGAATCTCAAATCACTGAGGCGGAAAATGAATTCAATCGCTGGGTTACCAGTAATATTGCCAAAAAAATATACGAGGACAGTTTCAATTTCGAAGATTTTGAAAAGCTCGATGAGAGTTCTTTTACCATTCTGATATTTAATTCTAAAAACTTGATATTCTGGACTGACAATCAATCCGAGTTAAGTTTGGCAGAATTGAATGATTATGAAAAGGGGACCCATTTTTCTAAATTGAAAAATGGATACCACATGATTTGTAAAACTGCTTATCGTTCAACCGCCTATGGAAACATTGACATTGTCGGATTGTTTCTGCTGAGAAATAATTTTGGTGATGATACCAATAAGTATCTGAGTGAAGCAAAAAATACTTCACTCAATATTCCCAACAGTGTTTCTTTCAGCACCAAGGCAAGATTGGATTCTAAAATGTTGCAAGGAGTATCCTCTTCCCTTTATGTTTTCAATGATAAGAATCAAAATTGGGATTGGCCCAAGGTTTTGATATTTATATTCATTTGGTTGGCTATACTAATTGGCTTGATCCTGATGTACAGTTATTCGATGGATCTTGTTCATGAAAATAAATTTGGTCATGGATTTTTGCTCTATGTAAGCAGTCTATTTTGCCTAAGGCTGGTTCTGTACATTTTTCACTTGCCTCCGTTCATTCGAACGATTGAATTATTTCAACTACAGGATACGGGTTTATATTTTGGCTCTTTAGGAGATCTGCTTATTACCGTTATATTTTGTGGATTCGCGGTTTACTTTTTCACGAAAAATGACCCAGTTAAATATGATTTAACCATAACAGAAAATAAGAAAGAATGGTTGTTTGCTGGCTTGCTAGGAATAGTATTAATGGGCAGTTGGATTCTGGGTTGTATCATTAGAAATGTTGTCTTCTTTTCTGAAGCTTCCTACAAAATGGAACATCTGTTTCAGATCAAAACGATTTTAAGTCTGAGTATAGTTTTTTGTGGAATATATGCCTGGTTTTTAATGATAAAATACTTGGTCCTACTCGCTGGGAGACTTAACATAAGTTGGGAGGATCGACTGAAAATAGCTTTTTTAAGCATCATTGCTTTTTCTTTATTGACCATTGGTTTGGAGTGGAATATTGTTACATTTTTTGTAATCGCAATGGTCATTTCATTTAGTTTTTGGTTGGAAAGCTTTTATGATGCCCTTACCAAAAAAGTGACAGTAAGATATATCTTGTTTTGGATTTTCTTCTTTTCAGTCATGGCCTCCGTTTTAATAAATGTAACTTCCTATGAGCGGGAGAAAAGAAGAAGATTGGAATTGGCTCAAGCATTGGTGCTTCAGGAAAATTTAACCGCTGAAAAACTAATGAGTGATTTGTCTCTTGAAATAATGAGTGATAAAGTTATCAAGGCTTATTTCAGATATCCCTATTTACCGCAAACAGAACTGTATAAACGAATAAGAACAAAATACTTCGGAGAGTACTTTAGTAAGTATGATGTCAAAATTTACGCCTTTGAAAACGATGGTAAATCTTTCCGTGGAAAAGATAAAATCAACAAAGATTACTTTGATAACAAAATCGACCGACTTGGAATAAAAACAAAAAATGCCTACGTTTTCTCTTTGAACAATCCTTTGGGAGCTTATAGTTATGTTGCGAAATTGAAAATATTCAATCCAGAGTCTCCAGGAAACAGTGGATACATCATAATTGAAATATCAGAAAACGAGAGCGAAAAAACGGTGTTTCCTGAATTGGTTATTCCCGATAAATTTAAAGCACCCGATTATCAAGAAGAATATGATTATGCAATCTATTCGGATCAATGGATAGAAACAGTGGTTGGAACATATCCATATCCTGAGAAAAGGAGAAAGGGATATTTTACCAGACAAAAATATCGCTTTAAAAACTTCAATGGTTTCAATCATTTGGTTTTTAATCTTACCGATGGAAAGATTGGTGATGATTATTATGAAAAAAATTCTGAATTGAAAACTGTAATTATTTCACTACAGAAGAAAAAATTTCTTGAGCATTTTACCATGTTCTCTTATTTATTCATCCTTCTGATTTTTGGGGTAATACTGTATTATGCAATTGTAGCATTTCTGATTAATCCAACGGTCAAACTAAGGATGCGGGAGTTGTTGTTCTCTTCTTTGAAAAAGAGAATCAATTCGATGCTGGTAATAATTGTTTGTATTTCCTTGTTAATGATTGGATTGATTACGATAATATATTTCACGAATACCTCTTCGGAAAATCAAAAAGTTCAATTGAAGAGAATACAAAAATCTGTTCTTTCGGCTGTTGAATATGAGTTGGGATTGTTTGAAGAAGACAGTCCAAGTCAGCAACAACTTGATAGATTGATTGAGGACATTTCGGATATTCACAACATTGATGTCAGTCTATTTGATACAAATGGCAAACTCGTTTCAAGTTCATTGCCATTGATTTATGAGAAAGGTGTGATTTCCAAACGAATCAGTGCGGAAGCCTACAATGGTTTGACCAGAGATTTCCAAAGATCAATAGTCAATACAGAACAGATTGGAAGCTTGGAGTACCTGTCTGCCTATTCAGCTGTAAAAGACAGAGATGGAGAAACCATCGGCTTTGTCAATGTCCCGTATTTCTCGAAAGACAAAAACGTTCAATCAGAGATTTCAAACTTCCTGATAGTATTGTTCAATGTATATTTGATCATTCTTATGCTTGCTGTGGCCGCTGGAGTATTCTTGTCAAACTCTGTAACCCGTTCATTAGATTTGATTGGTGAGAAAATTAGACAAATTAGATTGGGTGGCAAGAATGAAAGATTGGATTGGCCAGATGACGATGAAATTGGTGCATTGGTGAGACAATATAACAATGCAATTGACGAACTGGATAAGAGTGTGGAAATGCTTGCCCAAGCCGAAAGGGAATATGCATGGCAGGAAATGGCAAAGCAAGTTGCTCACGAAATTAAGAATCCATTGACGCCTATGAAATTGAGTATACAGCATTTGCAACGTGCTCAACGTGAAGGGCATCCTATGTTGGGAGAATTAACTGTTAAAGTTACAAATACACTTATTGAGCAGATAGAGCATCTTACTAAAATTGCCAATGAATTTTCATCCTTCGCTCAAATGCCGAAACCACAAGAAGAGTATGTAGAATTGCGTGAAATGTTAAGCAATATGCTTAGTCTTTACGAGGAAAACGGTGATAAAATGAAGATTGTGAAATCCTTCACTGCTGAAGATTGTTATGTTTTTGTAGATAGGACGCAATTGAATAGAGTATTCTTGAACATCATTAAAAATGCGCTTGAGGCAATGGAAGATAAGGAGCAGGCTGTTTTGATTACTTCAATCAAAATTGAAGGGGAAACTGTAGTTCTTAGCTTTGCTGACAATGGAAAAGGAATACCTGAAGATAGGCGAGAAAAAGTCTTTGTTCCAAGCTTCACATCGAAGGGTGGGGGAATGGGACTTGGTCTAGCCATTTCAAGAAATATCATAGAGAATACTGGTGGTAAAATCTGGTTTGAAACGGAGCTTGACAAAGGAACCACTTTCTTTATTGAGCTTCCTCTCCGACGAATATAATCAAATTGAAATACCGGTAGGGTTGTAAATTGCTGGCCGTTTATTCTTCGATTGAGATCGGTTTTACCAGTGGCTAAACAAGAACTGGTTTACTCAGATCAATGGACAACAAGATTAGTTATTATTTGTATTGTTGAAATTTTTCAACAGAACGGGTCAATGGCAAAATTGAAAAGACGTTTAGTAAATCGAAAAAGCTAGAGATCGTCAATCTGAGCTTAGAGGATAATGTAAGGGTAAAGTCCTTAGCAAATCGAAAGCGGTATGATATAGGAGAACAGAATATTTATAGATTGGCGTTTTCACTTACCTTAAGCACAAAGAAGATCCCTTCAGAAGAAAAGGTATTAAAACAATGAGTGAATCAGAGCGAGAAACAGCAGAATTAAAGAGAGCGAATAAAGCAGTACAATTAGAGTGTGCCATACTAAAAAAGCTGTGGGCATCTTTTCAAAAACCAAGAAGAAATATTTGAATTCATGAATGCTTGAGCTGACAATTTTCCTATTAAAATGATGTCCGAGGTATTTATCAATTAGTAAGAGTGGCTATTACAGATGGCTTAAACATCTTTCTAAAAAGAATAACAACAGATCTGTAATGAACAGATTAGGTTTTTAAAGCATCTAGAGAAACTTATGGCTGCCCAAGAGGACATTTAGAATTGAAAAAAGATTCTGTGCAAATCTCTACAAGTACATTGCTAGCCGAATGAAACACTCAAATTTAGTCGCTAGGAAGAAGAAGCCTTTTAAAAACAGATTCAAATCATGGTAAATCCATTTCGCCCAATCTACTGAATCAAAAATTCAATACCAACAAATTAGCAACAGTTTGAGGGCAGTGATATTGCCTATATTCTGGCGGCAAAGATGTTCGCTTGCTTAACTACTGTCAATGATTTAGCAGATCGTTCGATGGTCGGTTGGGCCCATAAGTAACAATATGACAGTTGCTGTAACTAGCAATGCTGCTTTAAAGAAAGCTTTGGTAAACAGATCAATCGATGAGGGATTGATATTCCACTCTGATCGAGGAAGTCAATAAGCCGGGGCGATGCTTTTTGAACCTTGTTAAGAAACATTGCTTGTGAGCAAAGTATATTTCGATAAGGAAATTGTTATTACGTGCAGTTGCTGAAATTTTTTCAAATCGATTAAAGTTGAAGAACTATGAATGGCCCCTTTAAAAATGTCTAAATTATTAGCTGCCTAAAAAGTTAACTGTTCTTGTGTCTACTGTCGGAAGAAAGTCTATGAGTTCCCGAAGGGCTTTTATCAGCATTTTCTTTTTTGCATTCGGTTTGCATTCGGTTTGCATTCGATTTGCATTCGATTTGCATTCGGTTTGCATTCAGTTTTTATTTAGAAAATTGCTATTGATTTTATCAAAGAAATCGAATCCTGGAAATTCGATTTGTGCGAAACATTTTATTGAAATTGGTATTAATTCAAACTATATTTTGGGACGCTGAAAAAGAAAGTTGCTCCATTGCCCTCTTTAGATTCCAACCAGATTTTACCATCTAATTGCTCTACAATATTGCTACAAAGGGCAAGACCAACACCTGAACCTTCAAAATCTTTTTTAGGATTAAGCCTTTTGAAGACCTGGAAAATTTTATCATGGTACTCTTCAGAAATACCTATGCCGTTGTCTTTTACTTCAAAGATGACTTCTTCCTCTTTCTCGCTGCATGAAATTTTAACTTCAGGTACTTTGCCATTTCTGAATTTTATAGCATTCCCAATCAAATTTTGAAACAAGGTTACTATTTGAATTTGATTGGCATTGATTTGTGGAAGTGGCTTTAGAATTTTAACTTTTGCATTGCTTTCTTCTATGGAGTACTCTAGATTTTTTATTACCGTCTGAACGGCTTGGTTTACATCCACCAATTCCGTATGATCCCCAACTTTTTTGATGCTTCTCGAATAGTTTAGAATGTCATCTAACAATGAATACATTCTTTTTACAGAGGACCTGATGAACCCGATTGATTCTTTACCGAGATCATCTAATTGATTGTGGTATCTTGATTCAATCAAACTTGAATAGCAGCTAACAGACCTTAAAGGTTCTTTTAAGTCATGTGAAACTATATAAGCAAATTGCTCAAGGGCTTGATTGGAAGAAATTAATTTGTTGTTTTGAAATTCAATTTCTTCATTTTTTATTGCCAGTATTTTGTTGTTTTTAGAGTGGTTTCTGTAAAGTGAGAATATAAATGTGAACAGCAATGAAAGCATGAATAGTGATACCAATCCTAAAACATTGTAAGTTCTTTGAATTTCAGTGTCTTTTTCTAGTAAGGCAATTTTAGCATCCTTCTCCGCTTTTTGAAGTTCATATCTGGCTTTTGTGTTGCTGAGTTTTGTAGCGGTCTCCTCGTTAATAATCTCCTCCTTGAATTCAAGGTGCTTCTTTAGATGTTCATAGGCCTCCTCTAAATCTCCTGTCGCGAAAAGCGCATCCGCCGATAGTTTGTATATTTTTTGAAGATGGGACTTGCTGTCATTTTTATTGATCATTTCAATCGCTTGACCCAGTAGTACTTTAGCTTCATCAGCTCTTCCAGTTGCGGCATATAATTTTCCTAGACCTCCAATGGCATAACACAATCCTGTCTTATTGCCAATTTCCTCCATCAATGCTTTTGACTTTTTGAAATGTATTTCAGATTCTTCATAATTCTTTAATCCGAAGTGAGCATTTCCTATATTGTATGTTGCATTTGCAATCTCATAATTCTCTTTAATTTTCTTTGCTATGGTCAGGCTTTCTTCATGAATTGATAGGGCTTTATTGAAATCCTTCAGAGAACTGTATGTACTACCGAGGCCACCTAAACTGGAATAAAGTGCGGTTGGATTGTCAATCGTTTCAAAAATTTCTTTTGATTTTGAGTAGTAGTCCAGCGCCTTTTCATAGTTTCCCTGGTAGTAAAAAGTGCTTCCAAGTTGGTACAACACAAAGCCTTTTTCCGTTACTTGATTTTCTTCATCAATTCTGTTGAGACATTCGAGTAGAATCTCATAAGCTTTTTCAAAATCACCAATTATCGAATAGATGTTGGCAATCTTAATATCGCTTTTGTAAACATCAAGAACATTGTCATTCAGAATGGCCAAATTCTTCTTTGTATAATATTGGCGCAGAGATTCTGGATATTTTGTCATCCTGCCATAGACCATTCCAAAATGGTAATGTAAATCAGATTTTAAACGATAATCATCGGTTTTGTAGGCATACTTTAAACCTTTGTCCATATAGAAAACGGCGCTGTCGGATTTTCCAGTCTTAAAATAAATTTTAGCTAGATCATCATGAAGCCATCCTAATGTAGAATAGTTGCCATCGAACTTTGATAAGCTGTCAATTTTTAGCTTCAAGCTTTCAATTTCTCCGCAATTGGCCTTTTGAGAAAGAGTCATTAATACAAGGCAAAATAAAATATTGTATTTTATAAGATGTGTAAACTTTAAACTAGGCTTATTGGCTTTCATGAATAAGATATAATGTTATTGCTTAAAAAATATTTACTCCACCTCACATCAAACCTATTCAAAAGATTTGCTTCATCTTACAATGCTTCAACTGTCTTTGACTGTTCCGATCAAAAATGACGACAGCAGAATCAATTTAACTTAACTCCATTGAAAATTTGAATTTTTATACTTCTTCAAATACAACAAAATCTTCCTCAGGGTCTATCCCCATATCCATGTTGTAAAACTTTTCTAAGCTTTCACCATTGGCAACAGCAATTTTTAAATCGATCAACTCTTGAGAGTTTAGTAAATCGATACACACATCTGGTGGAAGATCACCCAGGTCAACGAAGTTTTTGTGGTATTGTACAGAATGTTTTTTAGATACGCCGTTCCACGTTCCACCTCTGACATTTAACATTTCGTTTGTGCTTATTATGCAATCCATAAACTCGGCACTGACTTTTTTAAGTAAATTCATTTTTAGCTGTAATTAATTAGTTAGATAATTTTTATAAGGACATTGATTAAAAGTGTATTCAATGACCAGTATTGGGCACTGGGGAAAATTTCTCTGGTTATTCTTCAGAACCTTCAGTCATATTGAAAAAGGGAGTTAAGTCTTCTCCTCGTCTGATTGCTTTTTTTAAAATTCTTATTTCATGGAAAGACATAGATTCTACGCAAAGTTCTGGTGGAAGATCATCAGCATTTTGTTTTGAAAGAAATCTTGCAAAACTTTCTGGATCAAATTCTCTTTCTCCATCTACATTTTCTCTTCTGGTATTTAACCAGTTACCACCTCTAACGGAACCCATTTCATTGTTTGTAAGTGCATGTTTTCCAAATTCTGCATCAATTTTTTTAAGTAAATTCATTATTAGTTATAATTTATTAGTTAGATAAAAAGAGGGGAGAGAATTAAGTAAAATCGGAATTTAAAATTCCGATTTTACTTTTTGTTAATGTCTTATTTTCGAAACAACAGTTAGTAGAAAATAATAGTAAAGAAAAATTTCAGATGGTTATACTACCTGTTTTTTAATATCTACAATGTTGTGATTCATAAATTCAGGACACGGATCTGGAGGTAAATCATCACCTGAAATTTGGAATTTAATGCCCTTTGTTCCTGCAGGGTTTGCTTTTGTAAATTTTGTTACTTTCCATGTTCCACCAACAACTTGGCTGGCTTGTTCATTTGTTAATAACTGGACAGAGGAATCCTCCCAGAATTTAGAATTTAGTTTCATAGCTTGTTAATTAGAATTAAAAAAAATGATTTCTTGGCTTGAGGGTATTCTTACGTAAGAAACCCAAAAATGTTTCATTTTTTAATCAGTTTTTTAAGCTAGGTATCGAAATCAAATTGCAATTTATTGAACTTCAATAAAATAAAATTATAATTTCGTAGGCGATTTCATCTTCGATTTTTTTGAATTGCAACATTTCTATAAATGAATAGACTATTATTGAAATAGCTGTCTCAAAAAAAAATAGAAATAAAATCTTGTAGAGGGATTGTAGGAAACATTAAAGGAGGGATTTCGTTGCTTCCGTGATATAAAAGTAAATTAAATAATAATAAAATCAAAATAAGTGAAGAGAATATTGTCCGATAAATATTTTGCGCAGGCAAAAAAGCTTTTTCCTGGAGGGGTGAATTCTCCAGTAAGAGCATTTAATTCAGTAGATGGAGATCCTGTTTTTTTTGAAAGTGGGAACGGCCCATATTTCACAGATGTAGATTCAAATGAATACATAGATTTTTGTTGTTCATGGGGTCCTCTAATTTTAGGGCACAATCATCCAGGCATTCTTTCCAAAATTCAGGAAGCTGTTGTCAAGGGAACAACTTTCGGTGCGCCGAATAAATACTCCATGGATTTGGCCGAATTAATTATTGATAATAATCGCTTCATTGAAAAAATAAGATTTGTAAGTTCTGGCACAGAAGCAGTAATGTCTGCTGTTCGTTTGGCTCGTGGAGCAACTGGAAGAAACAAAATCATCAAGTTTGAAGGATGCTATCATGGTCATGTCGATCACCTTTTGGTGAAAGCCGGTTCAGGTTTGGCGACATTTGGGACTTCGTCTTCTGCTGGAGTTCCAGAGGTATTTGCCAATGAAACGATTGTGGTTCCTTTAAATGATAAGGATGCCTTGGAATCGAGTTTTAAAAAACATGGTGATGACATCGCTTGTATAATTGTTGAGCCAATTCCAGCAAACAACGGTTTGTTGGTTCAGGACGCTGTTTATTTGAAATTCTTGCGTGAAATTTGTACTCGACATGGAGCCTTGTTAATTTTTGATGAGGTGATTTCTGGATTCAGGGTGAACTTTGAAGGAGCGTCTGGTTTTTACGACATCCAACCAGACATCATTACTTATGGTAAAATTATTGGAGGTGGAATGCCGGTAGGTGCTTATGCAGCAAGTTCGGAAATGATGAGCAATATTGCACCTGAAGGGGCTGTTTATCAAGCTGGAACATTGAGTGGCAATCCTGTTGCGATGGCAGCAGGTTACGCCCAAATAAAAGCTTGCTTGGAGCCAGGATTCTATTGTAATCTTTACAATAATACAAGAAACTTTGTAAACGAACTTAACCAACATGCCATTGAAAAAGATTATCCTTTTAAAATGAATCACATCGGTTCTATTTTCTGGCTTTCTTTTTCAAAAGATAGAATAAGCAGGGCAGACCAAATTGACGGAGATAAAATGAATTACTTCCGAAAGTTACATCCATTGCTTTTGGATCATGGAATTTATCTTGGTCCATCGGGCTACGAGGTTGGTTTTGTTTCTGATGCTCATAGTCCGGAAGTCTTGAAAACGGCTGCGGAGAAAATCAAAGTTTGCTTGGCTAAAGTTTTTAGTTGAACAAGGAACAAATTCGTAAATGAATAAATGCATAGTTGACCAATAAATTGTTTGGACTTTTCGATAAATTTTACAAAATGTAAAATTTCAGTAGATATTATTTTAAAACTCGACTTTTTATTATAAACTTCATTTATTCATTTACTCATTTTAGTATTTACAACCTGAGGTGAAATTTATTTTAAGAAAATTATGGTCCATCTGGAGTATTTCGGTGATGGTCATCCTGCTTGGGAGTTTAGGGCCCTTGATGATGATTTGTACCTACATGGGTTACAAAGACACCGCAAGAAAATTTCCTAAAGTATTTGCAAAAATCCAATTGATGTTGATGGGCGTTAGGATTAAAGTGAAGGGTCGAGATAAAATTGATTTCACGGCTCAGCATATTTATGTGATGAACCACAGTTCGAATATAGATCCATTTATCCTATTGTCCGAAATTCCTAGCAATGCAAAAATTCTTGCAAAAACAGAGATTAGAAGTTACCCTGTTTATGGGTTTGCTGTAAAGCATTTGTATTTGACAGTGGATCGAAGCGACAAGAAAGACCGAATGAGAAGCATGGAGGTCATGACCAAAGCATTGAATGCTGGAGATTCTCTCATGCTTTTCCCCGAAGGAACTAGAAATCGAACAGAAAATGCTGTAACTGATTTCAAAATTGGAGCTTTTGTTTTAAGCCAAAAAACTGGCGTCCCGATTGCCATGTTGAGCAGTGTTAATTCCAGAGAAATTGTTCCAACGAATAGTTATTTGGCGCGTCCTGGTGTCATTAGAGCCTATTGGGATGGCCCATTTTATCCAGATAAATACGACGAAAACGAAGTGGAAAAGTACAGAGAGGATATGAGAAATTTCATGCAAAATCGCATTCAAACCGGATGAATAGGATGTCTAGAATTTTGAATTTTTGGATTCTTAGAGGTTTTACCTGTTCGTTTATTTGTTCTGAAAGTCTAAAGCTCTTTCGACCACCGGGAGAAAACTAAAAAT
Source organism: uncultured Chitinophagales bacterium (assembly GCA_937927195.1). Lineage (GTDB taxonomy): Bacteria > Bacteroidota > Bacteroidia > Chitinophagales > UBA2359 > JAHDGP01. The sequence continues at coordinate 194 of CALBCY010000358.1, read as the reverse complement.
CTAATTTCGGAAAGTTCTTGAAATGTCCATTCATTTTAACTTGCTGCCTCAACTTCTGAGCTCTTACAATAACTGGAATAATTCGTTCCAGATGATTGAGTACAATGACTTGTCTTTCGTTTTCAGCTGCTTTGGTCAATAACTCATATTCCTCTTGAATGGTCATCCCAATATAATGAGCAATGTCAAATGAG
>CALBCY010000357.1 GCA_937927195.1 uncultured Chitinophagales bacterium | reverse complement strand
CTCCATGGTCCAGCGCTTCCTTCCATCTGGAAATGCAAAGGCACCATTTGTCTCCAGGTTTCAATCCAGGAAAGCGACTTCCAGGATTGGGTGTGGTAAGATCATTGCCCCGCTTCGAAGAGAACTCAAGAAATTCTTTAGTTACAATGGTACAGACTAAATGTAGCCCAGTGTCGTATGGGCCTGTATTGCAGTAGCCATCTCTAAACCAACCTGTTTTTGGTTCAAAACAACAAGGTTTTAAATCCTCACCAAATATGTTTTTGGGTCTTTCGTCCATACAAATATATTGTATTATGAATAAAATTAATATCACTCTTGAAAACAAGAATGACGTTTCATGCTACAATAGTTTAGTACAATAAAAGTACAAGGAAAGTAGAAGGAAAGTACAAGGAAAACTTTTTTTCTTCTAAATTTTGTGAATTAACAAGCTGTTGGGATTGATTTTTGTAAAAAGGTTTTATTTTTGTTTATAAATCACCTTTTTTTGTTTTGTTGTTTTTAAACAGTTTGATGGGGCAGGGGGTTATTTGTTGCCCAGCTTGTTTAAGAAGACGACAGGCTGTCGAAGAACCACAGCCTGCCAATTAAGAAATTTTCAGTCATTTAATTCACAACAACCATCTAAACGATCAATGGAGTAAAAATCAAATGTTTGTTCGCAATTTGGAAAGTCAGGATCTGTAACAATTAGTGAGTAGCTTCCAATTTCTTCTGGTGAAAAATAAGGATTGCCAATAAATTGAGCAACCAGCGTATTTGTTGCATCGTACCAAGAATAAATTTCATTTCCATCCAAAGGAAAATCTGAAATTCCAAACAAAGCACCTTGTCTTTGAAGGGCCTTTTCGGGTAAATCGAGATTGCAAAACAAGTTTTCTTCTACAATTTTGAGAAATTGATTGGGTTCAGGATTGTAAATTTCTTGATAAACTCCTGAAGGCCAAGAAACAACAACTTTTTCAATTTCATCAGCCTGACCGATTCCGAAATGTTGTGTGAAACTGTTCATGATTCCATATCCTTCCCCTGATCTCACTTCTCTTATTTGCTTACCCCAACTGCCATGCAATTCAACTCTGGCACCAATGCCATTGATATTGCTCAGCGTTCCTTCCAATTGGATGGCTATGAAATTATTTTCATTCCCATCGTTGAAGTACAACCTGTCATATTTAGTTGAAGAAAAGGATGGTGTATTGTACAAAGATGAATAGCCGGTGTAGACATCTAAAAAGCCATCATGATTTAAATCTCCAATAGCAAAAGACTCCACATCGTTCGATCCAAAAGGATTTGGGCCAACTGTAAAAGTTTTATCACCATTGTTGTAAAAGATATAGTGGTCTGTTCCTGATAACAAAAGATCAAGGTAACCATCATTATTAAAATCTCTGAATATGGATTGTACGACCACCATATTGCTTGTAGAAGCTGAAGGCAACAAACCACTGCCAACAGTAATGTCAGTAAATGTTCCATCTCCATTGTTTTCCATCAATTGAGACTCAGAGGTGTGATTGCCAATAAAGGCGTCCAAATCTCCATCGTTGTCAATGTCGGCAAAATCAGAAACCCATGTTTGTGCTCCAATTTTTAAGCCTGCTTCTTCTGCGACTTCTGTAAAATTGTTGTTCCCGTCATTTTGAAACAACATGTTTATTCGTCTTGGATCACTGGAGCTAGATACCCCACCTCTGCACTTCGAAATGTAGAGATCCAAGTCCTGATCATTGTCATAGTCTGTCCAAATACTGGCATAATTGCCTGAGTTGTCGCTAACTGGATCTGTCGTCGTATCTAACAAATCTGGTGCAATTGTAAAAGTTCCATCTTGGTTGTTGCTCATTTTTATATTTTCACCCTCATCATGGCAAGCAAAAAGATCAACCCAACCATCGTTGTCAATGTCCACAAAATTGCTGCCCTGTAAAAAGATATCTGTATTGCTTGGAATGATCTGATTGAAATTATTTGGACCTCCGTTCATTATGAAACGAGGATCGTCATAATACCCACCAGTGAAAATATCATTGAATCCATTTTTGTCGATGTCTGCAATGCAATTGCTCCATTGTTTGTTTGTGCTAGTCGCTCCAACATAGTGATGGTCAAACATTTCATTTGGTTCAGTTTGATATTCAATTTTTAATTCCTTGGCTTTGTCGTACCGAACGATGTCATCTTTGCCATCTCCATTCATATCGACCACGACCATAACAACTCCGCTGTGATTGTTGGTGGTCAGTATTTGATTTTGAAAAGTGAAAGTTACAGGATTGTCTTGTGCGTAGATGAAACCAATGCTTAAAAGACCAATGGCAATAGATGTTGCAATAGATGTTGCAATTGATTGGATAGTTGTTTGAATCATTTTGTTGGTTATTTTTGTCATTACAGATAGTCCTACATATATATAATGCAGGAATTTTATTTTGCAAGTGTTTTTTAAGCAAATTTGATGTGTTTTTGCTTAAAATAATGGTAAAAATACTAAAAACTTTTTAGATAGAAATGCGATGGTGAAATTTTAAAGATTGCCCATTTTTACTAATTGAAATTCAATTGTTTAGGAGAGATATTGGATTGTGAATATTCGAGCTTTTATTGATAAATTTCTTGTGATTTATAAACTTTTGTAAATAATTTCAAGAAAAATAAAAACCGGCTAAATTTTTGAAGCGATTAGTTGTTGGGGTTCGAGACGCAGTACCGGTTTGAGAGACCTTATAAATCTATTTTTGCCAGTTTTTTACAAAAGTGGCTGATCAAAAAACATCCTTACAGGAACGCCTGTAAGGGCAGAAGCCTTTTTCATTGCTTGCAACTCTTCTTCATATCTAGCTATGATGAAATATAGATAATCATCGTGAATAAAGCTCTTTTTAACGGACTGCAATGGATCTCCATCAAAACTGGAAAGGAAGGTAAGGTTGACATTTTCTTCCTTGCGGTAATGTCTGATCATGCCTTTCAATAATTTATCAAAAGCAGCAGGTTTTCCTACATTTAAAATAGGATACAATATTTTTTCTGTCAATTTCAAGCGATCGATCAGCTTTAAAATGCCTTTGGGGTTTTGCATAAGGAAAGAGAAATAATCTCCCCAATTCACCCCAAAAGAGGCGGCCTGCATTTTGCCCTGGTCATCTGCAATCATATAAACACCACTCGATTTTGAATAGGCTGTGATTTGTTTGACCATGTTCAAAAACTTGGCTTCATCAAACAAATTGAAGAACATAAAGGGGCTATAAGTTTCTTTTACCATCTGATACATTTCACTCAAACGCCCCTTGTCTTGAGTAATGTTGATGATCTGTTTGGCATATCGTCGGCTGCCATGAATCAGATTTACCTTTGCATAAACTTTGAATGAAAGGAATTCGAAGTGCTTGTCGTGGTAATTGCAAGAGCGCTCCAATGCGCTGGTGATGGCATCGTTTTCTTTGCCCATTGCTGCATAAGAATAATTCATGCCTTCCATTGCTCCCAATTCAAGGGCAATTGCAAAGAACATAGAAAAGATCTTTTTACGGCGATAGATCTTTTTCCCGTTTTCCATCTTTTCGCTAACACGAAGCATATTGAAATAATAGCCCTTTTCTTCCTTGCCGCCTTTTACTTGATTGTGAAATGAATATCGGACCGCATGAATGTAGCCCGCCAATTGATAGTCCAAGCCTTCCTTGTTGAATGCTTTTTCT
>CALBCY010000356.1 GCA_937927195.1 uncultured Chitinophagales bacterium | reverse complement strand
GCGAGCCAACAAGCGAGCCAACAAAATGGTAGGCTCGCCACGCTGGCGAGCATGCATTTTAAACATTATGACAAGTTGGAGCAAAAGGTTTATGAGCTGGATCTTGAAATTTTAGAGGGACCGAATCATTTCATCAAGGATGAAATAACGGTTGCCGCTTTCAAAACAAATACTGCCTTGGACGGTCTTGGCCAAGAGACAAATTTCACGAAAATAAACATCCTACCAAACCCTGCCAGAGAGCAGGTTGTCTTTAATTTGAACTTGAGTGAAATGAAGGAATCCGTTTCTATACAGATTTACAACATCGAAGGCAAACTGATTGAAGAGATAGTCAGCAATGGAAGGTTGAGTGGTGGTTTGCATAAAATACCATATAATGTTTCTTATATGAACAGTGGTATTTATAGCTGCAAAATTGTTGCGGACGGGGAGTTGTTGGATGTGGAGAAGTTGGTTGTTCAATAAGAAACTGGTGGTTTGTGTATGAACACTAAGACACGTAGACACGAAGCAGGTGGATTGTAAATTTAACGCAGGAACGCCTGCCCGGAAAGACGGAAAGACGCAAAGGTTTCTTTTGTTTCCAACAAAATGGGCGACAGAATACCTAGCACCGAATACCCGCGAGCGAAGCGAGTTCGATACTAAAGCACAAAGGCAAGATATGTCTTTGCGCTTTTGTTTTTCCACAAAATGAGCGAAATCGGACACCGGATATCGGATAACGGACACCCGCCAGCGAGCCCTAGATCGACCTCAGATAAAGCTTTTCAACTTTTTCTCTGGCCCAAGGAGTTCTGCGAAGAAATTTCAGGCTAGATTTGATAGAAGGATCGTGGGTAAAGCAGCGAATTCTGATTCTTTCGCCCAATTCTTCCCAGCCGTATTCTTCGTAAAGATACTCTACGATTTCGGCTAATTTTATTCCATGCAGCGGATTGTTGGGTTGACTAGGTTTCATTTGTAAAATTAATAAAATAAACTGAAAGTCTCGTGAGGCTAGTGGTTTGTGTATGAACACGAAGACACAAAGCCACGAAGAACCTGTAATATGTTCTGCATCACACCATGCGAAACCGAACACCCGACACCAGATCCCGGACACCCGCGAGCGCCAGCGAGCTACTTAATTACAAACTTCCCTTGATCAAAACCTTTCTCTCCAATGAGTTGATAAAAATAAACTCCCGCAGGCAAACCGTTTCTTCTAATGATCACTTCTGGTCCGTCAATTCTGTCGATAAGGCGAACCAAATTACCAGCACTGTCGGTGATTTTCAAATCAAACACTTTGAATTCTGGATTGTTAAATCTCAATAAAGTTTTATCGGTGAAAGGATTTGGATACAATTTCACGTCATAAATATTTTGCACACTTTCAATCGATGCAACAGTTGTATCGACTCTGATAATTTCAAACTGTATTTCTTGTTCCTGACAATCAACCATGTCGCCACCAATTCGGATGTAATAGTTAATGGCCGAATCCAAAACAGCACTGTTTATGTTTGCAAACATTTCACAATCCTCCTCATTGTCGCTGTAATAAATAGTCCCTTGAGTGCCATCACTCAAAACTATTCCATCACAGAAATCATAGACCCATATTTTAGTATCGCAGCTATTGCCTTCGCAAGTTGAGATTCTATATTCCCCGATCTCATTAGGTTTAAAGGCATACCAAGTATTCACGCCAGAAGCAGTATGTGTCCCCTCTTCAATTTCATCCGAATTAAGGCAAATGCCATCTGATTCACAATTAAAATTAAGGTAGATTGAACTGTCGAAATCTTCACCACCACCACTGGCAATGATGTCACCATCCTTTCTAATTTGATAAGTCGCTCCCCCATCTCCATTGTTGTCTTCAAACAGAAAGTTCAAGCACATCGAACTGTCCACACAAACACTGTGCGTATAAGCTTGATTGTTTCCGTAGATATAAGCATCAGTACTTAAAAGCACATTGGCGTTTTGATCTGTTAAAGACCAAGAAGTTTCATATCCCCATTGATCAGTAAAAACCTTTACGAGAATCTCAACCTGTCCGCTGTCACAATTGGAAGCAACTGTATTGTCAGGATATTCAATGATGTAATAAATTTCGGCATCCGGTGTTATGTCATTCCATTCACCTGCATCTCCATTGACCCAACCGGTAAAGCCAATGCCCAAGCAATCTTGCCCACCAGCATCATCTGGTTCATTTCCCCAATTGGTATAAATTTGACCAACAGGGCTGCCACCAACTTGACCTTGCCAGAAGTTCACGCCTTCGCCATCATTTTCGCCATCCCAAATCCAAAAACCTTCTTCGTCTAAATCATTCCCACCCAGCCAGAAATACGGATTACCTCCACCTCCTGGTGCAATGGTATTGTTTGGATTAAAGGTTACTTGGTTCAAGTGGTACCAAAGTGTATCTTGTTCTTCTTGAGAATCTATTTCAACCAATTTCCCTCCTCTGGCAACTGCACAAGCTGCTGCATCTGCCCAAGTTTTATTTTCAGTTATTATTTCATAATTGTGGTTGTCAAATGCATAAGTGTAAATATTATTGGTGTTTTGAACACACGGTAAGTATTCAACATTGATGTATTCAATGATCGTATTTGGACCAGAACTTGGATAGTTGAATCCATTGGTTGCAAAATAAATTGCTCCATTGTGTGGATTGACGCAAACATCTCTGATCCGTCCATAATCAGAAAAATATTCTTGCTCACTGACCACTTGAGTTCCATCGGCATTGAACTCGAGAATCGACAATCTTGGGTCTTGAACGAAACCACCCAAAACTGCCATCAACATTTTACCTTGCCATTCTGGAATTCCTGGATGGTCGTAATACTCAATTCCATTGACAGCAACACAAGGAGACCATTCCCAAAGTGGTTCGCGAACATTGAACTGATCGCAGAAACTTTGCTCTGCAGTAGTATTGCATTCACCTTGAACGGTTGGCCAACCGTAATTTCTATTAGATTCTATCAAATTGAATTCGTCTGATTGTTGAGCTCCGTGCTCCGATGCGTACAATTGTCCATTGGGTCCGTAAGCCAAGCCTTGTGGATTTCTGTGTCCGTAGCTATAAATGTATGAATCCGCAATTGGATTGTCATCAGGAACGCTTCCATCCAAGTTGATCCTTAAAATTTTACCATTGAGATCATTCATATCCTGAGCCGTTTCGCCATTGCTTCGATCACCAGTAGTCATTAATATTTTATTATCTGGAGAAATGAGCAATCGAGAACCATCGTGGATTCCCGCTCCGCCAATTCCTTCTAACAAGGTAACCGGATTGAACAAGTCGGTTCCATTGTAATCATAAGACTCCAAACGCTCTTTGATTTGAAAGCCTCCTTCTAAATAGGTATAAGAAAGATAGACTTTAGGATTGTTGTTGAAATCAGGATGCAAAACCATTCCCAGTAAACCGGGCTCACTGCCACTTTCAACAATTCCAGTTATATCAAGTACAACCTCTTTGTCACCAGAAACAGGATTAACTCGCACCACTCTTCCTACTTTCTCTGTTACCCAAATATGATCATCTGGTCCCCATAAGATTTCCCAAGGCACCTCCAAACCTCCTGTAACTTCACGTCCAACCAATACCGTGTTTTCCAAATAAACAACTGGTCCATCTGTGGGAACAATTGGCCCTTGGTATGAAATTCTCCATTCAATGTTTTCTCCTGAGCAATCACCCTCCACATCACCAATTCTAATATAATAAGTGTTGTCCATTTCAAAGTTTTCAACCAAAGCAGCAAGGTCTGATTCAGCACAACCATCTTCTGCAAAATACAAAGCTCCATTCGTCGCTCCTGCATCTGAACAACTTTCATAAACCCAGATTGAGGTCGCACAAGAATTATTGCAAGTTTCTAATGAATATTGACCAGAGGAATCTGGTTCAAAAATGTACCAGGTATCGTCAAGTTCCGCTTGAATAGCGGTGTTTTCTAAAGTGGTGATACTTGCGCCACAAGCTTCACCAGCTTCACATCCTACAGCCTGAATATCCAAAGATGCAAATTCTCCTCCTGATCCCACAAGCGCTCCGTCTACGTAAACATTGTAATAACCATCTCCTTCTCCACAACATATTCCATCCCCAAAAGAATCGTTGATTGTAAAAGTCATGCATTCTCCTTGTGGCAAACAATTTGACTCAATGTAAAGAGTAAAATCGTCAGAGTAGGCTCCACCAGAAGCCAATATTTCTCCAGTGCTGTTGGCTATTTCCCAACTGGTTTCTTGAGAATAATCATCTGTGAATATTTCAACCGTTACATCCATTTCAAACGCTGGACAATCGCCTCCACCAATCATGATTGGTCCATGATAATCCAAACTCCAATTAATGGCCCCATTGCAAGACTCATCTGTACTACCCAGTCTTATTAAATATTCATTGCCGACAAAAAAGTTTTCGTAAAGTTGCAATCCTCCTCCACCTAAACAAATGGAATCTGTGGCATACAAGGCTCCATCAAAAACATCTTCATGATTGAAATCTGAACAAAGAGCATAAACCCAAGCAGTTGCTGTACAGAAATTATCGCAAGCCTCAATTTGATAAACTCCTGAAGAATCTGGTTCAAAAACAAACCACTGATCTCCTGGCGGTGAGCTCATCATTTCACCTTGATTGATCCCAATTGGAAAAGTACACACAGACCCTAAAGCACAATCAAAATAAAAACTCTCAGAACCATCAAAATCTGCTCCTTCAAAACTGGTTACTCCATCCAATATTAAAGTGTAAGCACCTTCTCCAAAACCACAACAAAGGCCATCATTTGCGGTATCATAAATGGTAAAAGCATTGCATCCAGCCTCCAAACAAACTGTATCTGAATATTCAGTTTCTTGCTCTTCATAATTCAATCTTTCAAACAACACCTGCCCATCAGAACCAATAATTTGCCAAGATGTTTCTTGTGGATATTGATCTGTGAGCACATTGATGATTAATTCGTTCTGTTCTGTATTGCATTGAGAAAAAGCATTAACTGGAATAAAAAGTATTCCTAAAAACATTCCCAAAATCATGGAGAGCATAAAATTTTTCATAACTATGGCTTAGGTAATTCTGTAAAATTGACGATTTAATTCTGGGGTGATTGATCTTTAGCTTACTGAGCAATTTCATAAAAAAAGAAATCTCTTAGCAAGCTAAAGGCAATTGTAAAAATGAGAAATCACTCTTATGAGTTTCAGTCCCTAGTTGATAATGATCAACTTACCAGATTCAGAGATTGGTCCTGAAAGGTTGAAATAGTAAACACCTCCAACAAGGTTTTCTCGTTTAATGAGGAGGCTATTTCCTTTCAAGTCTTTGTATTCACGCAATAATTTTCCATCATTGCTAAATAATTTCAGATTAAAAGATTCGTTTGTAGGATTGTCAAAAGTCAATATAGTTTTGTCAACAAATGGATTCGGTGAAATTTTAATTTGTGAATTTTCTATTTGTGAAATGCTTGTATTGTCCTCTGTCATTTTAACAAGGCTTCCACAAGCTTCTACCAATCCTGTTGCCACCTCTTCTCTTAACTTATTGGTAAAAGAATGCAGGTTGCTCAAACAGAAAACCGTATCTGTTGTATTGGTATAATGCAATCTTAAAAAAGGATTCAAGACATGTTGTTTCGAGATGGCTTTCATGTCTTCAACCATACCCAAAACTTTGCTTTCATTGTGATCCAAATAAATTTGAACATTCTCTCTCATTATGCCAATCTCTTCAACAGAAACAATCTCGATACCAGAAGTTTCGAATTGGAAACTCAAAATCGAGTTTTGTGCGTTTTGAATTTCAATATCAATGTATTGTTCGTCATGATTTATTTCACCAACACTCAAATAAACAGTTTCATTTGGGTTAAATATGGTAAAAGGCAATTCGCAATGGTCTTTGGAACCAGGAACAACTTCTCCTTGCAAAGAGCAAGCCAAAGCCAAGATTCCATCAGTAACTGTAAATAATCCATCGTCGTTTAAATCTGTACATGTGGTAATTCCATCAAGTCCAGAATCCATTGCTCTATTTAAGTATTCATAAACATCAGCAGAACCAAGTGTTCCATCTTCATTGATGTCTCCCCTGAGTGCTGGGCCAGCGCATTCTCCTTTACAATCTGGCTGAGCCTCACCGTAAATATCACCTAAGCAATCTGTCCAAATATCACATTCTTCTACCAATTCTACATAAGCGTCTCCATTTGCATCTCTTTTAAAATCTATGCAAACCTGCGCCCAGTTATTGTCATAATCTTGTTCATACCAACCCAATGCATCTGGCATTTGATTCCAGTTGGTTCTAACAACCATTGTATAAATATCCTCTTCCAAATCAGTAACATCAATCCATTGACAAGCCAAAGAAGAACTATAAATATCACCGCACTGTTTGGTAATCCCTTGGTTTCCACAACCAAATTTTGCAGCTCCTCCTTGCATAGAACAATCCAAATCCATTACACAGAAACCTGTTTTAAAACCAACAGGCAATTCCAGACCATCACTGTCAAACAAAACATATTCTGCATAACCTTCATAGTGCATGTGTCCATGACAAGGATCCCATTCCCATAAATCCAGATTCTCAGCCTCTTCAATAGATGGTGGTGGACCGATGTAAAAATCTTCATCACCAATGTTTTCTATATGTGTTGTAAACTTCAATAGTTCACGCTCACCATAGCCATTCATGCATTGCTCAAGAACATAACATTCATCATTATTCTCCTGCTTTTGAATGAAAATAGAATTCCTTAATACATCTTCCAAGATAATCAAATCGGGCCCGGAAGGACAATCTGGAGAACCAGGATAAAAGCATTGATTGGCATCATTCACCTCAGCCAAAGGATCAAATGTACAAGAAGAAGGATCAGTACAGCCAACAATTGGGCCTAAATAAGAAAGGCTCCAATTAATTGCCGTTCCAATACAAGCTCCTTCTAAATCTCCAATACGTACAAAGTAAGTTTTACCTGCTTCAAGATTGGCCGTAACCATTGCCAGACCATTATCGCAACCATTGTAAGCATTATAGATTGCCCCAACTGGAGAATCTTCCCATTGCAATCCCGTACAATAATCATATATCCATAATGCCGTTGGACATTCATTGTCACACAAATCTAAAAGGAATTGACCATTTTCAGTGATGTCTATTTGATACCAAGTATCTTCCCAAACTGAAGTATAACTTTCACCCAAGTCAAACTCAAAAGCTGAACTACAAGACTGACCTGGAGGACAGGCTATTGAACTACTTTGTCCTGTTCCATAATCTCCTCCAGTTAAAATAGTATCTCCATTCAAGATTAAAGTATAAAAACCATCGCCATAAGAACAGCAAATTCCATCACCAAAAGTATCCGCAATATAAAATTCAAGACACTGATCAGTTGGAACACAAATTGTATCGCTGTGAAAGGTGAATTGTTCACTGTATCCAGAACTTGCAACACTAAAAGAACTGTCTCCCTGAGCAGACAAAATCCATGAAGTCTCTTGAGGATATTGATCCGTCATTACATCAATAACCAAAACTGATTCATTGTCGGCACAATCAATTTGACTCCAGATTGGAAATTGACAAAAAATGAGCGTAAAAAGAATTGTGTAGAATTTCTTTGCCATTTGGGAAGATTTCATGAATATCATATTCTAAAGTACGAAATATTGAAGCAAAGGTAGGCGTTTGAGCCCCGTTTTGGGCTTAATTGTATGGAAGTTTCCTTTTTTATATTTACAAATTTATAATTTGTGTTTGAGCCCAGCATTTAAGGCTTTATTTTTGTTTAATCTGAAATGGATCTACAAACAGGCATACTGTTGGGCTTATGGGCATTACCTTTGGATTTCTGAGCTTTCAGTTGGTTTTATGGGCATAACCATCACTTGTTTCCTCGCCACAATGTCATTTCAAGGCAGGAAAAATCTTTTGATTGGATACAGGAAATTCTTCTTAGCCCTTCACTAGCCCCTTTTTAATCTTTATAAAACCTCAAATCAAGTTTATCGCTAGCATCTATTTGTAAATGAGGGTATTGTTTCTTTAACTCCGCCATAAACACCGCTCTTGGAATATCTGAAAAAGAACCATGAATGGTTTCATATTCCATAAATTGCCCCTTTGAATTGTCAAACTCCTGAAAAATAGCACTTTCTTTGCCATTGAATTCCAATGGGCTAACCCCCAACTTTTCACAAAGACTTTTATTAAAAGCAGGAGTAATTTGAAGCCATTCGCCATTCAGATAAACCTCTGTCATTCCATGAAATGCCATCAAATCAGTTTTCAAAACCTCCACCAATCGGCCTGTTGCAATGTGATTTCTGACATTCACAAAAAACAGTCGACTTGGAATCCCTTGCATGCGCAATAAAGCACACAGTAAATTTGCCTTTTCACCGCAGTAACCATACTCTCTTTGAACAAGATTACTTGCCCTCATTCCTTCCCTACTAAAATCTAACAAAAATGGATTGTATTGAAATCCATCTCTAACTGCATAGAACAATCTGATGGCCTTTTGGCAATCCTTTTGTTCTTTGCTTAGTTGATCCAATTGCTTATCCTCCTTGTTAAAAAACTGTTGCTGGTCAAAAACCTTGGATGCAAATTCTTGAACCATTGGATGTTCGTAGTCAATAAAATAAGTTGGTTCTAAATACTCTTCCATATTCTTTTTTCGGCTTCGGAAATTTAACTAAATGATTTTTCTCCAAATGAAGTTAATTTGACATCAAAAGTACCATCATTATTTAATTCTAAAATAGGAAAGTAAAAGGACAGTTCCAAGATGGTTTGTAAACAAAAAATTCAAGATCAATTAATCAATAGGACAAAACTTTTCTAATGAAACACATTGCCTTCTAGAAATGATCTTACAACTAGATAATACTTAAAAAACACAATACTGTTTTACCAAAATTGCCATTTTACAAGAAAAATTAACACAAAAAAGCCCTCAATATTTGAAAATTTGATGTACTTTAATGACACCTTCCAAATAAATTGAACGTACAAATACTGACAAAAATCTCTAGCTAAATAGCTGATTATCAATAATTAATAATGTTTAAAAACATATTTTTTGTGTATTCACAAGGTACAATTGTTAAAAAATGTATTGGTTATATCACTTAAATATATAGATATTTGTAAAAATATTATATAACAACAAACCCCAGATTATGACACAAACAAAAACATTAATCATGAAGAACACATTTTTCTTTATTGGTCTTCTTTGTTTTTCCTTCCTAATCAACAAAGATTGTCTCGCCAATCAGAATCCAAATCAGAATCAGGAATTGCTCCAACAACTTTGTTCTTTGAACAAGTATTGGGGTGAAATTGAAGCAACCGATCAGACGATCGGTTCTGAATTGTCGGATTTACTTGCAAATCAGGATCCCATTCAAAATCATGAAGATCTAATTCAATTGCATCTTCAATTGGTTGAAAAAACCTTGAGATCGAAAAACGTCGACCATTTGACTGCAGTTCAAAAACAAAACAGAGTAGATGGATTGGCAATTCTGAACAATTATTGGAATGCTGGACTGTTTCCACAAAACAATCACCACAGCATTACCATCCCCTATTTCATAGATGACAACAATACTGCATGTGCTGTTGGACACATCTTGCGAGAAAGTGGTGAAATAGATTTTGCGCATAAAATTTCACGAGAAAACAACTATGCTTTCATAGAAGATATGAATTATCCTGAATTGGGTATTTGGGCTGATGAAATGGGCTTTACAGTTGAAGAACTAAAATGGATTCAACCTGCCTATTCACCGGAAGTTTATTATATGCCGGAAATCATTGAGCCTGAATGTGGCAATTCAAATGGAGCAATCATTGGTACTTTATTCTTTGGTCAATTTGGACAAGCGGGTGAAATAGTTGCTTCAGACTTAACCTGGTCAAGATTGGACGCAGAATTTTCTGCAACGGGTGTATCTATAGAAAACATTGAAGCAGGATTTTACCGTGTTCAAGGAACCGCTTCTGTACAATTTGAAGATGGTACCATGGTAGATTTCCCCATTGACTATTCCAGAGAATTGGCAAGTGTAGATGCCTTTCCTTATGAGGCAGAGTTAACCAATACTTCTTGCGGAGGAGGTGTAAATGATGGTACTTTGACTATGATTTTACCAGAAGATCAGGAATATGATGTCAAAATCTACAGAGGAATAGATCTCATAAGTGAAGGAGCCTATGCTGAGGGATTGGGCTTTGGATATCATACGGTTTTGACAAGAGGTTTAAGTGATGGCTGTTTGTCTGTTGGTTATTTCAGTATTTCAGCAACAAGTTGGCCACCAAGTTTATCAGCGAGTGTTGGATCAAGCAGCAATTGTTTGACAGCAGATGTTTCTATTAATTATTTTGACAATGACACGCCTGACGGAACAGTTCTCTGGAATGATGGTTTTGTAGGATTAGAAAGATTCAATGTCCCATTTGGCGATTACACCATCAGCTCAACAGATGATTTTGGTTGCAGCAGCAGTTATGATTTTACCGTTGGCGACCCCGACTGTACAACAGAATGCGACTTGACTTGGTTGAACGAACTGATCACAACATTACCAGAAGGAACTGGTGCTGACGGTCAACCTTGTTATTGTAAAATTGATGAATTCTTGCTAGACAACCAATATGTTTATTACTTATACAGCAACTGTAATGAAATTGATCCTCCAGATGTTTTATACGATTGTGAGGGCGTACAAATTTGTTTGACCAATGGTGAAATACAAGACGAAGATCAATGTTCTAATGCCGTTTTAGAAGGATTGGATTATGTACAAACTTATTGGGATGAATGCAATGCTGGTGGTGATTGTGAATCACTTGAATTTGCAGAGGTCTACGGAGATTGCGGGGAATGCTGTGAAAACCTTTTTGTATTTGATGTAGCTGGAGGAGATGGGAACTATACTTTGACCACACAATTTGGTCAGGTAATTTATGAAGGCAATGAAAATCACATTGTTCTTAATGCCAATGAAATAGATGAGCAATCCTTTGAAATGACGGTTTACCTAACAGACGGTCAGGAATGTGAAGTGGAAACATTGATTCAATTTGCTTTCCTTTGTTGCGATGTGGCTCCACCTTGCTTCCCTTATGGAATGGAATATGATTGCGATAGTGGATTGCAATTGTTGGCAGATGGAGACTGTTCTGAATTTACAACAATCATAAGTGCAGATGGAAATATCTATGAAGTCGGAAATTTACTAGATGAAGGAACTTATTCTTTTGTTGTTGAAATGGAATACCCTCCTTGTACTTATTATGACTATGATGTGATTGTTGATTGTGAAGTAGATGATTGCAATGTTGATGATCCACTGTCTATGCCTTGGTTGGCTGCATTGGTAGCAAATTCAGATGGTTGTTTCCCTAACAGCATTCAACAAATTGAATTAAACGGGGAAGTGTATTTTCTTGCCAATTCTGCATATTCAATTTCTGGTTTATTATGTCCCTCAGATTTAGGAAATCTTTATTACAGCTGCTCAGGTGAGGTTGTTTGTACAATAGGAAGCATCGGGCCCGAACCAATTTGTCCCGATGGATTGATTCAAGCTTCACAGGATGCTCCAGTTATTTATGAATATGACAATTGCCAAGGAGATTTACCAGAATATGACATCACAACACAACCGTATTGTGTAGGACAAGGTTTGTTCAATGTAGGGGTAAGCGTTACGGGTGGAAGTGGATACTACACAATTGGAGAAAACTACTTAGGCATTACTGTTTATGCAAATTCATGGCAGGAAGAAATTATTACTTTGGCCAGCGGTTCGGAATTTTATGACATTTACCCTATAGATGCAAATACAGGATGCTCTAATGACTACATCATTGCGGTTGAAGATCCAGGCTGTGATGATTTTGAAAACACTTGCAATTTAACTGATCCAGCTTCATTGGGATGGATTCAAGAACTGGCAAATGATCCATTTTGGTGTGACTGCGGATACACAATCCGTTATGGTTGCGTGAATGGCATGGGCGTTTTTGTAGCAGACCCAACTGGTGGTTTCTGCGATGATGTTTTCACCATTTACTACGATATTTTTGGAAATGAAATTTGTACTGAGGGCGGATTCGCTGGAACTGAATGCCCTGAATTGAGCAATGATTATTACAACATTCAAGATGTTTGGACTTGCGGAGGAGCATGTAGTTTTGAACCAGATCCTGGACCTTGCGAAGCGGCTATACCAGCTTGGTATTATGATCCTTCAATAGGAACTTGCCTTGAGTTTACATATGGAGGCTGCGAAGGCAATAGTAATAATTATGAAACTTTTGAATTGTGCTTGGCTGCATGTGGTGGTTCAATTGAACCATGTACGGATGTAGCTGGAGTAGATTTCGGAGATTGTGATTTTGTCCTTGGAGTGTCATTGATAGAAGGAAATTGTGTAACAATTAGTGGTTGTGATTATACGGTCAATGGTGTTGATTATACAGATGCTTTTTATGAGTCCATTGAACTTTGTGTTAATAATTGTTATGACGTACCTGTTGAACCTTGTACAGATCTTGCAGGAGTCGACTTTGGATTCTGTGATGGTTTAATGGGTGTTGCAATTGTAAATGGACAATGTACTTATGTAAGCGGATGTTTCGATTATGTTATTGACGGTGTTGATTACACAGATGCCTTCTTCGATTCAATGTTCCTTTGCTCAGACGCTTGTGGTGCTGTACCAGTAGAACCATGTACTGATGTTGCAGGAGTTGATTTTGGTGATTGTGATTTTCCTCTAGGTGTAACTTTGATAAATGGCGAATGTGTTGGAATTAGTGGTTGTGATTTTATTGCTAATGGACTAGACTATTCGAATGCATTTTATGAATCATTTGAGTTTTGTGCAGAGTTATGTGGCAATACACCAGTAGAACCTTGCACCGATTTAACTGGAATTGATTTCGGACTTTGTGCCGCTGTATTAGGAGTTGCTTTGGCTGATGGTCAATGCACAACAATCAGCGGATGTGGTTATGTAATCGATGGCATAGATTATTCCAATGCATTTTCTGATTCTTATGAAATATGTGTAGAGTCTTGTATTGGTGAGGCAGAACCATGTAGTTATTTGGACTACGTTTACTTTGGCCCTTGCGATCTCGAATTGGGCTATGGAAATGTCAATGGTCAATGTGTTTCAATTTCAGGTTGTGACTACATTGCCTATGGCATTGACTGGTCGCCGGCTGTTTATGGAACCATGGAATTATGCATGGAAAGTTGCGGCTTCTTGCCTTGCGATTTTGCTTGCCCTGCTGTTTATGATCCAGTTTGTGGAGTAGATGGCCTTACCTATAGCAACAGTTGCTATGCAGATTGTGCAGGAGTTGAAGTTGCCTATCAAGGTGAATGCGATGATGAATGTCCCGGTGAATTTGCAACAGGAACGATTGTCTTTTTGGATGAAAGTTTTATTGATGTATGCAATGGTTTGTATATACAATTAATCGAACCAAATGGACAACTACTTGTTTTTGAAACAATGAATGTGGATCTAAATTCAATTGCCAACGAAGGAGATTTAATTAATTTCTACTATTACGAAGTATTAACCGATTTCCCTGTTTGTAGTTTGGCTGCAGAAATTTTCTGCTATGAAATTATAGATGGCAACGATCCAGAAGTGTTTAACGATTATCCTTGGCTCAATGATTTGGTCAATCCAAACAACTGTGATGGAATAAGCATTTCAGTTTACGATCTTGGACCATATGCATACATCTACATTAACGACAATGGAGCAGGTTCACTTTACTTTGAAAACGGAAGTTTCTACTGTTCAGATTCTCCAGGCTTTTCTTGTGTAACTGCCTATGGATTAGGAAACCCAACCAGCACTTGGAACTGTGGTGGAATAGATCCTTGTGCCTGCGATGATGTTTACAATCCAGTCTGCGGAGTGGATGGCAATACTTATTCCAATGAATGTGAAGCAGCATGTGCCAATGTAGCCATTGCTTATTATGGCCCATGTGACATTCAACCAAATCCACCAGTCTTTGATACTTATCCTTGGTTGGCTGGAATTGTTGATCCAAACAATTGCGAAGGAACCACTATTTCGGTTTACGACTTGGGACCATATGCTTACGTCTTTATTGAAGATTCAAATGGAGGAGCACTTTACTTCCAAGATGGAACGTTCTACTGTTCCGATTCACCTGGCTTTAGTTGTGTTTCTGCTTATAACTTAGGTGCTCCAACAAGCGTTTGGACTTGTGGAGAAGGTGGCAACGATTGCGATGATCCATTGTCATTGGATTGGGTACAGTCTGCAATAAATGATGGTTGCACGGTAGCCTTGTATAGTTTTGAGTGGAATGGTGAACCTGTAATTTACAGAGTTACTTCGGAAGAGTGCATGGCTTTTGACGATACAAATTATTTAGCTACTTGCGATGGTGCGTTTATTTGCGGAAATGGTTTTCTTCCATTAGAATTTATTTGTCCAACTGAGGTTCAAAACTTCATTGTTCCTGAAAACCAAATTTGGTCTACGGGTGGTGGAAGTGATCCGCAAGTATTTATCGATTACCCTTGGTTGACAGACATTGTCAATCCGAATAATTGTGACGGTGAAGTCATCACTGTTTATGATCTTGGATTTTATGCCTATGTCCATGTTGAAACTTCAGATGGTGGAGCTCTGTATTTTGAAGGTACCTATTACTGTGGCGATTCTCAAGGCTTCAGTTGTGTTCAGGCTTATGGTTTGAGCAGTGGAGACATTTCAGCTACCTGGACTTGTGGTGATGAAGGTGGTGGTCCAAACCCACCAGACTTTGGAGACTTCCCTTGGTTGGCAGACTTTGTAGATACAGAAAACTGCTGTAACAACATCGCAGTGACCGCTTATTATTCTGGAATTTATACTTACATCTACATTGCAACAGATCTATCTTGTTCCAATGAACAAGGTTCATTGTACTTTGAAGATGGCAGTCAATATTGTACAGACGCTCCAGGCTTCAGCTGCGTAGATGCTTATGGTTTAAATGACATGAATTCAATGCAAATTTGGGCTTGTGGTGACGACAGAATTGATACTGGCGGAGACTTGGTAGAAGACTTGACTTTCAATGTTTATCCAAACCCAAGCAATGGCCGTTTCAACATTGATTTGGAAGGCATCAGTGAAAACCAACAGAACATTCATATATATGACATTCAGGGAAGATTGATTGAAAACATTGTAGTAGAAGCGAACAGCACTGCAACAACTATTCCGATCGATTTATCAAGTGTTAACAATGGTGTTTATTTCGTGAAATTAATGGCTGATTACAAAACGAAAATGGAAAAGATCCTCATTCAGAAATAGCATCATCAGAGCGCATCGGCAGATGGCTGATCACCCCACTCTTTTGTAAATATTTCTGAGATCTATTGTAAAATCCCGATGCCTTTGGCATCGGGATTTTTTTTTGCAATTCGGGAAGGGTCTCTAGGGTCTGTATTTCTAGCTAAAGAGTTTTACCAATTAGTGTTAATTTAAAGGCAGCAAGGAGTAGAAAAACCAATTCCAATCGATTGTTTTACAATAAGATAGGCGCAATTTAACATTTCATCCAAACCAACGCTGTCAGCGTTTTCATTTATAGCTAAAAAGTAGGCTTCAATTCAGCCCCAAACAAGCCATTTTCAGTGGAAAGTCGTTAGGGTCAGTTTTTCTAGCTAAAGAGTTTTACTAATTAGTGTTAATTTAAAGGCAGCTAGGAGTAGAAAAACTGAATCTAATCAATTGTTTTACAATAAGGTAGGCGCAATTTAACATTTCATCCAAACCAACGCTGTCAGCGTTTTCATTTGCATCTAAAAAGTTACAAGGCAAGCCAATCCATTTTTATAGCATTGGATATCACTCTATAATAAATTCCAAATTCCAAACCTTTTGCAACAACAGGGATTCAAACGATAACAATTCTTTACCTTTTTAATTATTCCCCACAATCATTGCAATCAACAACTTGCTCAACTGTAAACTGATATTCTCCGAGAACAACAGAAGGAGTATGGGGATATACAGAAAAAATTTGAGCTGAATAAGTCCCAATTTCTTGAGGCGAAAAATAAGGACTTCA
>CALBCY010000355.1 GCA_937927195.1 uncultured Chitinophagales bacterium | reverse complement strand
CAAATAGGCTGAAGTGTCCCCACGAAAGCCGGCCCTGGAACTGATATTGATTACAATCCCTTCTTTGTTTTCTATGAAATGTGGAACAATCATTTTACACAAAAGACCCATAGAATTTAAATTGACCTGCATCGTTAAATTCCAGTCAGTCAACCATTTATCTGTTTCAGATTCAAGAGGGGAGTTGAGGGCTATTCCTGCATTGTTTACAATAACATCTATTTTTTTGAAATGCTTTAGAACCATTGGTATCAACAATTTGGCCTCCTCTATCTTTGAAAGATTGCATTGGAAAGGAACCAATTTTAAGGGAAACTGTGTTAAGAGTTCATTCAAGTGTTGATTGTTCGAATTGTAATGAGCAGCCACTTTAGCCCCAGAATCTAGCATAGCTTTACAAGTTGCCAAACCTATTCCCCGACTGGCACCAGTAATTAAGACAATTTTGTTGTTTAAATCCAATTTCATGTAAATTTGCTTTTGCGGTTCGATTTTTTAAACACATAGTTCACATAGAACACATAGAATATAGTGAATTGATTTTTAATGTTATATTGTTTTTGAGTGACAAGGGTCTGCTGAAATGTCAAACAAATAAAAACCATCGTATCAGCAATTTAATACTGAAATGATGAAATTAAAAGAAAAAAATGAGTCAACACATCATAGATAGAGATTTAGTTGAAGTTCAAGGAAACGTCGATAAGGTATTTCTCAAAGTTCAACAATTGACTTTGGATATAGGGAATGAGGAAATGTCGGAAACCATTTCTGAATTGCGTCAGAAGTTGGAAGAGCCATTTTTGTTCGTTATTGCAGGAGAAGTCAAAGCGGGTAAAAGTTCTTTTATCAATGCCCTTTTGGGAACTGGAAAAGAAATATGCAAAGTGGCTCCCGATCCATGCACCGATGTTATTCAGCAAATTGTTTATGCTCCAGAAGCCAAAGAAGAAACCATCAATGAACATCTGAAAAAGATTTCATTGCCAGTAGAAATTTTGGAAAAAATCTCGATTGTCGATACACCGGGAACCAATACCATTGTCGATCATCATCAAGAAATTACAGAGCGTTTTATTCCGCACAGTGATTTGATCGTTTTTGTGTTTGAAGCAAAAAATCCATACCGTCAGTCAGCTTGGGATTTTTTCAATTTCATCAATACAGAATGGCGTAAAAAAGTGATCTTTATTTTACAACAAAAAGATTTGATGCGTCCAGATGATTTGGTGACAAATTTCAATGGAGTCAAGAAGCATGCAAAAGAAAAAGGAATCGAAGATCCAAAAGTATTTTCCGTTTCTGCCTTGCAAGAATTAGAAGGGCCACAAGAAGAAAGCGGTTTTGCTGATCTTAGGAAATTCATCAAAGAAAACATTACTGGCGTAAATGCCTATAAATTAAAAATGTCCAGCAATGTTTCTACTGCTGAACAAATATTGAGAAACATCAACTCTGGATTAGATATTCGCAGAAAGCAATATTCAGCTGATATAAATTTTCGTACGGAAGTTAAAGACTCGATGGAACAACAGGAAGTAAAATCTTTCCAAAGAGTCGAAAAAATGGTTTTGAATCTTTTGGAGGATTACGATAGAATCACAGCAGAAGTTAGAAAGGAGTTTGTGGAGGGTTTGAACTTCTTCAGTTTGGCTGGGCGTTCTCTCAAATCCATCTTTACTTCAGATGAAAAATCCGTTAAAGAATGGTTGACCGACTTGACTAGAAATTTGGAAAAACAACTGCAAAACAACTTCCAGACAAAATTGGAAGACGGCATGAACGACATTTCAGACAGCATCAAAACAATGGTTAAGATGGTTGATCTTAAAATGAAAAGTAGCCAAACGATTTTAGAACCGAATCATGAGATTTTTGGTGAAATTGCAGAGAAAAGGCAAGATGCCATCAAAGCCATCCAAGCAAATTATCAAAGCTTTGTTTCCAATACTGAGAATTTTGTGGACGATGAAATTTTTCCCAAAGCAAAATCATACGCACCAGATGTAGCCGCTGGTGGAGGTTTGGCAGTTATCGGAACCATCCTTGCATTGTCTTCCCAAACTTTGGTCTTTGACGTAACTGGTGGAATCATCGCAGGATTGGGAATCATCTTCGCCGGTGTAACATTGCTTTTTAGAAAGAGAAAAGTAATCGCGGCTTTCGATCACGAAATCGCCAAAGGTCGCCAAAACCTCGGTAAAGTCTTAGACGAACAAATCAAAGCATATGCTTCCAAAATAAAAGCAAGATTGGACCAAAATTTCGATCCATTCGATATTCACATTGAACAAGAAAGAAGAAGCTTGGAAAGCCTTGGCAACAAAATCCAAACCATCAATACGGAGATCGGAGATTTGAAAACACAACTAGGGACAGTTGATATATAGTCGCGCATAAAAAGGTGCGAATGCGATACGGTTGATGTGCCTGCGCATTGACAGGCGCAAAAAAAATGGTTTGTGAATCAATCTAATTGTTTCACAAACCATTTTTTTTGTTTTAGTAGACTTTGTTAAAATTTCACCTAGAAATACTTAAAGTCATGCTTGTACTCGATCTTCAATAAAGTATGGTAAATCATGTTGACAACATTGACCAAATCATCTTTGTGAATCATTTCTACAGTTGTATGCATATACCTCAATGGCAAAGAAATCAAAGCTGAAGGTACTCCTCCAGTTGAAAAGGCAAATGCATCGGTATCGGTTCCGGTATATCTAGAAATGGCTTCCAATTGGTAAGGTAATTTGTTCTTATCAGAAGCCTCAATGATCATGTCTAAAAGCTTATTGTGAACAGCCGGAGCAAAACTCAAAATAGGTCCATCTCCGCATTTGTATTCACCCGTATTTTTCACCTTGATCAGCGGTGTGCTAGTATCGTGAGCCACATCAGTTACAATGGCCACATCTGGCTTAATCGTTTCAACGATCATGCTAGCGCCTCTCAATCCAACTTCCTCCATTACAGAGTTAACAATGTAAAGACCAAAAGGTAATTTCTTTTTGTTTTCCTTTAGCAATCTGGCCACTTGTGCGATCATAAATCCACCAGCACGGTTGTCCATTGCTCTTCCCATGTAATAACGGTCATTCATTATTTCAAAAGGATCATCATAAGTAATAACATCTCCGATTCTAACTCCAAGGTTTTTAACTTCCTCTTTGCTGTGGCATCCAACATCAATCCATAAGTTATTGACATTTGGCGTTTCTTCCTTTCCTTTGGTACGAAGATGGATGGCTGGCCATCCAAAGACTCCACGGACAAAACCATTGCTCTTTGTATGGATGTTCACTCTCTTAGAAGGAGCAATTTGATGATCAGCGCCACCATTTCTAATAACATAAATCAATCCTTCATCAGTAACATATTGGACCATCCATGAAATTTCATCTGCATGTGCTTCAATAACCACCTTGAAATCTGATTCTGGATTAATGATGCCATAGGCAGTTCCATAATTGTCCAGTCTGTATTCATCTATAAATGGATCGAGGTATTTCAGCCACATTTGCTGGCCTTTCCATTCGTAACTGGTAGGAGAGGGGTTGTTTATGTAATCTTCAAAAAAAGACAGCGCCTTTTTATCCATTATATCCTTCGCACTCTTATGCTTCGCTTTTGCCATATTTTAATTTTGTAAGTAATGGTAGGTTTGATCCTCAATTTCATTTTGAAAAAACTAACCAATCATATAATCTGTTCAAATCCTGCAAAGAAAAGAATAATCTTTGAGATATGCACAAAAATGGCCTATTTTGGCTTTGTTACAATGATAATTTTACAGTATAAAAAAAGCAGATTGAGCCAATGGCCCAATCTGCTTAAAATTTTATCGTTATTTAGCTAACAAATCAATACCCATTCTAACTTAGTTTCTTACTTAGTAAAACGAGATTGGATCGATTTGGTTCTATCAAATTTAGCTTCCAAGTAATTTGTCCTGTATTTTGTCGGACATATCGTTCTGTTTGTATTTCTTAGCTGTTTCCATCAATAAACCAAGAATTTGCTTCGCTCGGTCATTTTCACCCTTAAAGCCATGTTTTCCGCCTAGAGATTGATAGTATTTTACTTCTTCTGCTAGGTTTGTCGTAATGATATCAGCCATTTGATTGGCCTTTTCCATTTCACCCGCCTCATAATAAATAATCGGTATTCTATAAGTGAATATGCTGAAAGGATTGTTTTCATTTGGCATTTCAGTAATACACTTATCCAACACTTCAACAGCTTTAGCTTTTTTGCCTTCTGACAATAACTCATCTGCTAGGTGAATGAAATTACTTCTGAAGTTGGAAGCCATTCTTGAAATATCAGTACTTAGATAAACTCCAGGATCAGACATGCCTCCAAATTTGAACTTGTTAAGCAGATTTTCCGACATGATGTCTGTGTCAACCCTTCCGAAGAATGGCGAATTCCTATTTTCCTTAGTGTTCAATATAGGAACCAATCTATAGGCCAATCCTTCTAATTGGAAGTATTTTTGTAGACCCATATAACTGTTTCTATCAACAGAAACCGCAAAGTAAATTGGTCGTTCCCAATTATTCGCCGCGATAATATCTAAGACCATCAAATCGTTTTTCAACAAGCTTTTCTTGCCCATTGTCCATTCTAATCTTTCAACAACCTTATCTGCATTTTTTGGAGAAACGGTTCCATTGGCAATGACTTGTTGTTTGTCCACCGGTAAGCTGAATTGCTTGGTCGGGTAGTAACTATATTTGTCTGTACCTGATTGAGTCGGTCGCTGATTTTTATCATCACCAATAAATTTCATTATTTCAACAAGGTTAATGAATTTATCTGCTGGTGCAATGTTAGGATTTTCACTGTAGACAACCATGTCTCTATTCCCTCCATAAATATCTTCGGGACCCAGCGTCATCGGCACAGGCAATGCATCGTTTACTTTATTCCTCTTTTGGTTGATGTACCAATCCACCCCTAGTAAACTAAGGTTCACGACATGAACATCCGTTCTGATGCCTTCAACTTCTTGGGCATACCACAAAGGATAGGTATCGTTGTCGCCCTGTGTGAATATAATCGCATTGGGTGCACAACTTTCCAAGTAATTATTGGCAAAATCTCTAGCAGTATACCTGCCAGATCTGTCATGCTCATCCCAACCTTGGAATCCCATCATGATAGGAATCAATAGTGAAACTGCGAATGCAGCAATGACGGGACCATTCCCTTTCAGGGTTTTGGCCAGCATGCTGTAAATAGCAATCATTCCAATACCTACCCAAATAGAGAAGGTCCAGAAGGAGGCCGCAAAAATATAATCTCTTTCCCTTGGCTCGATGGGGGGAGAGTTACCATAAACAGTTAAGGCAACTCCAGTCATCAAGAACAGCATCATTATGATGAAAAATCTTCTTCTATCGTTCCTGAAATGGAATATCAATCCTAACAATCCTAAAAGGAAAGGAAGGTAATAAAAGGTATTCCTGTATGGATGATCCTGAAAATGCTGAGGCAACATCGATTGAGATGGGGCTCGAGGATTTTCGAGGAATGAAATAGGCATTCCACTTATCCAATTACCATGTTTTCCATCCACTGTTCCCTGTGTATCAGATTGTCGACCAACAAAATTCCACATGAAATACCGAAGGTACATGTGATTAATTTGATACATGAAGAAAAACTTGAGATTGTGTATCCCAGTTGGCTTTTGATTCTTTCTCAAACTAAGCCATCGTTCGTACAATGCTTTGTGATCACGAGAGTGAATTCTCGGGAATATTTTACTTTGTGAATTTTCGTATTTGTAGTCGAATTTCTGACCAACTACATCGTATTTTTCTTTTCCTTTTTTATACCTTTTACCCAAGTAGTTGATACCGGTAGGACTGTCATTGTAATAGTATCCTGAAGCCAATGGTCTGGAACCGTATTGCTCACGTTTTAGGTAAGAAGCCATACTAACCAAATCCCTCGGACTATTCATATCGATACTCGGACCAGCATTTGATCTAATGGGAACCGTAATGATTGTCGAAAAGCCAATCATAACCATTGAAAAGGCAAGAACTGCATTGAATAAAATAGGTTTGTTTGTTTTTCTGGCAAAGAACATCAGTCCAACCAATAGAACGACAAAGGCAACCAGAGAAATCAAAAAACCACTGTTGAAAGGCATTCCCATGCTGTTAACCATGAAAATTTCAAAATTGGCAAATACACCAACAATTCCTTCAATAACAACTTTCAATAAGAACAATAAAATGAATATTGAAATACCCAAGGTCAAAATGATTCCTTTCCAACTTGGCGGATCGTATCTTTTGTAATAATAAGTCAGTCCGATTGCGGGAATACTCAACATATTCAACCAGTGAACAAAGATAGAACAACCCATTAAAAAGGCGATGAAAACCAACCATCGATCGGCATAAGGCTCATCTGCAATGGACTCCCATTTAAAGATTGCCCAAACGACAACTGCTGTGAAAAGCAGCGAAAGAGAATAAACCTCTGCTTCTACCGCTGAAAACCATACTGTATCTAGGAAAGTACCTGTTAATGCAGCAATAACTCCTGCACCAAGCATCAAATAGGTCTCAGTAGAAGAGTATTCTGTAGGTTTTTTGTGAAATATTTTTCTGGCAATATAGGTGGTAATCCAAAACAAGAACATCATTGACATTCCAGAACCAAGAGCCGACATAAAGTTGACTGACCAAGCAATCAAATCCGGTCTGCCGATCATCTGAGGAATGATGGTAAACATTCTGGCAATCATCAAAAACAATGGCGCTCCTGGGGGGTGAACCACTTGCATTTTATATGCCGATGAAATGAACTCTCCGCAATCCCATAAACTAGCAGTGGATTCCATTGTAAGCGTATATACAAGGGTAGCAAAAATGCCAATTGCAATACCCACAATGTTATTCAATCTATTAAATCTTTTCATATAAATTCTTGAAGAAAAAAAAAGTGTACAAAATTAAGAAAATACAGCTTGTATAGAAATTTGTCACAGATTATTATGCACTATAATATTGGGATTGGGTAAAAACTTTGTTTTTTTTCATTTATACCCAACAAATCCTATAAAATTCTATTTTTATCTAAGGATCAAATGAATATTGTTGCTAATATTTAATACGCAAATGAACTTTTAAATATTGATACAATTGATGATTTTATCAATATTTACTCATTCTTAACCCTCCTTAACTGAAATTTACCTGGAAGATTTGAAATTTTATTAAAATCCCATGTTTGAGTATGCTAATCTTCTTTCGATAAGATGTAGATAACAGAGCTTGCTTTGTCCACATTGCCCATCGCTTTTATTAATGAAATCCCACCTGTAATGACCCCACCAATTAGATTGCTCTTGCCTTTTTGGTATTTTTCGCTCAACATGGAAACATAAAAAGAATCAAAAGGCATTAGCTTTTTCTTTATCAATTTAAAACCATTTCTTTCCGCTAAAATTTTCATACTATTTGGGGTGAAATGGTAAAGGTGTCTGGGAACATCCCAAGCTGCCCATTCTGGGCCATACTTTGAGGCATCATGGCTTTCACAATTGGGAACGGCAATAAAGAATTTGCCATTTGGTTTTAAAATCTTGTAAATCTGTTCCATGTAATCATCCAATGCGTGGACATGCTCCAAAACGTGCCACATACTTATGGTTGAAACAGATTTTTCTGGAATTTTAAACAAGTAATCATTGTCATGGAGATCCATATCAAACTTTTCCTTGCAGAATTTTCTCGCTCCAGGATCGACCTCAATTCCCTCTACAGACCAACCTGCAGATTTCATATGATTGAGAAAATAACCTGTACCGGCACCAATATCCAATAAATTTTTATCCTCAGCATCGCTGTTTTTTGAATGTTGAACAAGCAATTGCTTTTTGGAATCGAGCATGAAAGATCTGGCATAATGATAAAGTCTGTTGACCAAACCTTCTTTGGTGTCGCTGTGTGAAATATAATCTTCCGATTGATAGTAAGAACCAATTGCTTCTTGTGCAGGGATGTCCTGGGTGAAACGAAATCCACAGTTATTGCATTTACAAATTTCAAAAGTTTCATGGCTAACTGTGTGATCCTTGGCATTGATCAAAGGAACAAATTCCTTGGATTTACAAACAGGGCAAACATCATTGTGAATGACAGACATTGAATAATTAATTTGAGTAACGGAAATTGTAATTTACAAATCCTAAAACAAGGAGGATGACTTAAGTAGATCCTTCAAACTACAAAAATAATAGCCTGTATTGACAATACGCCAGATAATCGCAAAATGTTAATTACTAAGGCCTTAAAGTTTAATCTTTTTAAGACTTTTCTTAATAAAATTGAGCTATTTGATCTTTTTGGGAGTATTTGAAAGAGAGATTTGTTTAACAAGATCAAAAATGAACCTTTTTTATTCTAATATAACTTATCCACAAACGATGTGAATCTGAATCAAATGATCAAACTGTCCCGTAAAACATAACACAACAAGTCTTCAATGCGCCAATATTGAAAACGGTTTGACCTCCATCCAAGTTATTACCAAACTACTAATTTTAAAATAATGAATACATTTTCAGAATTTCTGCAATTCGAGCTATCGAATAAACAGAAAAAGAAGACCATTGGTGGTCAAAAAATTGATCCGCAACCAGCCATCATTTTTTCTCCACCTGAAAACGAGATCGAAAAAGGAATTCGAATCCGTAAAAACAATCCCAATCCCATCAATCCTTTCGAAAAAAACTGATGTCAATTAAATTTTAATAAGCTTTCACATTTGTCTAAGACTAGAGAAATGGGGGAACTATTTTATTGTAAAGATCCTCTAATCTGGACTTTATTGTAAAATGAATGAGATTGATAGATAAATTATTTGACTCAAAGAATATTAGAATAATCGAGATTTAGGGGAACAGAGCGTTTGTACTATCATTTTGTTTTACTTCCAATAGAGCAATGGTTGCTCTGTTCCTTCTTTTATACATAAGCTGATTAGAGCTGATCTGAGCTGATTTGAAGTGTAAGCTTAATAAATCTGTACTTGATTTGTTAAAATCAATTTTAAGCTTTAATCGGAATTTTTTTTATAAAAAAACTGACTTTAATTTTTAACCTGAGTTCGATTTTGAATCAGATGATTTTCAGGCAGTAATAAAATTTAGTCATCTATTTTTAGGGAAATTCCGGACATTTGTCATTTTAGTGGAGCTATTTGCTTAAATCCGTCAAGAAAAAAATGCTGTTTGAGCCCGAACAATTTAGATGATATTTACCAATAAATCTTTTACAAAACTTAATAAGTTCTCAACAAAGCGAGTTTCTTTTTTTTAGGATTTAAGTGAATTGCGGAGCGTGAAAATGCCATAAGTCCTTGATTTTTGGATACTTTTTATCAAAAAAAAGTATCAGCAAACTCTGCCAAATCATCCAGTTTTCGATAAACTAGATTAATGAACTTAAACTCTCCTTTTTGGAGCAAGATGTTTTTGACTTTATTTCAACTTTTGTGAAATTCATAATCGAACTCAGGTTTTTAGATGCAAGCGAGCATCAGTTTCAATGGTGGTTTTTTTTCGAAGAAGAAAAATTGATCGAAAGGAGGAATAAAACTCAATACAATAATGCCTAAGGAAAATGCCTAAGGAAAATGCCGAAGACGATAAAGCCAACGGCTCGGTATCAAGAATCAATCGTCGGGCAGCCATAATTGCCTTTCTACTGCTTAAACGGCAAATTTTCGGATCTTCCTTTCTTGAAATATCTTTTCTTCTGCTCTGT
>CALBCY010000354.1 GCA_937927195.1 uncultured Chitinophagales bacterium | reverse complement strand
CCCTTCATCCTGTAAAGGTTGAATAAACAGGGGTTGTGTAAGGTAGTTTGACCAAGAGCCAGCTTGGGTTCTAATAAATAGTGTATGCAAGCCTGGGTTTAAGCCCTCAGTAGAAACATTGTCATCAATACAGATGCTGTCACCAATTGTGCTTAGACTCAAAGGGTTGGCATTTCCTATGCCGGGATCGCTGTCCCAGAAATACTCTGCCTGTGTAATTTGGCTATTAACTGGGGCTTGAATAAAAACGGCTTCTTGCAGGTAGTTTGACCAGTTTTCGTCTCCATTGTTGATTCTGACAAACAAGTTATGTACCCCAATGGTTAAGCCTTCAGTGCTTAGCTGATCGTCGATGCAAATGCTGTCATTAATGAAGCTCAAATTGTTTAAGACAGTTCCGTTTCCGAAACCAGGATCTACATCCCAAAAGTATTCAGCGACGACATTGTCTGGGTTGATGTCAGGGTCGTTTTGAATCATCAAACTTTTACGATAATAGTCGGACCAATTGCCGTCTATGTCTTTGAAACGAATAAATAGATCATGTAATCCTGTAGATAATTCAACAGTTGAAATGTTTTCGTCAACACACATTTCACCATTGACAATATTCACGTTAAGTGGGGTTCCCTGGCCAAAGCCGGGGTCTATATCCCAGAAATATTCTGCGGTACTTTGTCCGTGTATCATTACATACAGGCATAGTAATCCTAATATTGAAATTATTTTTTTCATGGTCGTAATTTTTAAATGTTTAAGAATTCAAAAATTACTGTCCACTTACTATGTTACTGGCTTTGATGTTAATTGGCACAAAACCTCCTGATGGCAAGGTTAAACTTCCATTGTTTATTTGAACATCGAGAATAAGGGGATAAGGATTGGCATACATCAACCATTGACGGCTCATAGGGTAATTTCCTCCGAAAGGTCCGATATCAGACCCCCCGGTTCCAGCCCCTTCAGCAGAGTTTCCTGCGATATAGGTCAAGTCCCAATCGTAGAGAAATTCACTTATAAAATCTGTTGATTGTGGAGGGAAGAAAACAAACAAGGAGTCTTCGACAATGTTATTGGAAGTTGCTCCAGCCGCACTGAGCCAAGCGTCGTCTTCAAAAATATTGTTGTCGATAAAAGAGGTTGTAATTGAAGTTGCTACAGTGGAAGCATCATAGAACATGATGTTATCTGTTACAATAGAATTTTGGAGATTGTTAAAAAACCAAGTATTTGTTCTTTCATAAATCAGGTTGTTGGCGAATGTACAACTGATCATCGTTGTGAAATTGGTGCTAATAATATTGTTGGAGATATTGACTCCGACGCAGGAGCTGAAACTACCAACCAGAATATTGTTTCTAAACAGGCTGCCATTTCCCACATTGGTGATAGAGCCCACTATGCTGCAGTTTGAAATGCTTAAATATTCATTGCTACCTCCATTGATATTTCCAAGGATGTAGATACCATTGAATTCAATTGAATCGACTGCGGAGACGGTAATGTTATTTGTAATTGTTCTAGCAGGTAAATCAGGATGACCGTTTCCACCACCAAAAATTCTCAATTGACTTTTGGTGATCGTTAAAGCTCCATAAGGTAATCCGGTAGGACTGAGATAGATGGTATCTCCAGAATTGGCATCCATTTCGGCAGATGCATAATCTGGATAATTGTTTGGATTAAAGCCACTGTTGTCTACGACTAATTTAGCGGCATTGATGTTGTTTGTGCAGATCAATAGTGCACATGTTGCCATAAGAATGGCTGCGAAAATGTTAATTGCGTTTTTCATTAGAAAAAAATTATAAGGTTAAAAAATATTCAGATTTCCCAATTCCTGATATTTATTTATCCTTGGCATTTCTCAGTTTTTCTATTCGAAAAACATTCTGTGAACAGAGAGAAATGCAATTATTTCCAACGAGTATTCTTAAATTTTAAGAATAATATTTGCTTTTAGTTAGCTAAATATAAATCAAATGTATAAAATTAAATTGAATATGAAAAAAAATAAGAATTTTTTTTTTGGTGGTTTGTGATTTTGAACGCTAAGGCGCAAAGGCGCGAAGTGAATGGGTTTGTTCAGAGAGAATTATTCCAGATTGGTTCGTGGGATCTGAAAATGCCAGCCCAGCCGAATATTTTATTTAGCGAAGCGAAATAAAATATTCGGGATGACAGGTGTGATGTATGTGATGTGTGGGAAGGGGGTATTGAACCTACTCAGGTTCTCCCATTTCAAATTCGTTGATGAAATCTGTAGTGAAATTTCCTTCGACAAAATGTTCGTCTACCATTAATTTTTTGTGAAATGGAATGGTTGTTTTAACCCCTTCTATCAAGAATTCGTCTAGGGCTCTTTTCATTTTTGCGATGGCATCATCTCTGTCCACACCTCTCACGATGATTTTAGCGATCATGGAATCATAGTAGGGTGAAATGGTATAACCTGCATAAACGTGCGTGTCAATTCTTACACCATGGCCTTTGGAAGTGTGCAGGAATTCAATTTTACCGGGACAAGGACGAAAATCATTGTATGGATCTTCAGCATTGACACGGCATTCAATTGAATGACCTGTAGGAAAGTAGGAATTGCCTGAAAGTGGAACTCCAGCAGCAATTTTTATTTGTTCTTTTATCAAATCGAGATTGGTAACTTCTTCTGTTACGGTATGTTCAACTTGGATACGTGTATTCATTTCCATGAAATAAAAATCACGATTTTTATCGACCAAAAACTCTACAGTTCCAACACTTTCGTAGTTGATGGATTTGGCAGCTTTTATGGCAGCTTCTCCCATTTTTTCTCTTAGTCCTTGATCCAAAAATGGAGAAGGAGCTTCTTCAACTAATTTTTGGTGTCGTCTTTGAATAGAGCAATCTCTTTCAGACATGTGGCAAACATTGCCAAATTGGTCTCCGGCAATTTGAACCTCGATGTGTCTTGGATCTTCTATGAATTTTTCGATGTAAATGCCGTTGTTACCGAAAGCGGCACCAGCTTCTGCTCTTGCAGAGTCCCAGTTTTTTTCGAAATCAGCTTCGTTCCAAACCACTCTCATGCCTTTTCCACCGCCACCAGCGGTGGCTTTAAGAATGATGGGATATTTTATTCCTTTTGCAATTTCTTTTCCTTCGGGAATGCTATTGATTAGCCCTTCTGATCCTGGGATAACTGGAACATTTGCAGCTACCATTGTTTCCTTTGCGGTGATTTTATCACCCATTTTGCGAATCATTTCAGCACTAGGACCGATGAATTTTATATTGGATTCCTCACAAGTTTCAGCAAACTCAGCATTTTCTGCAAGAAAACCATAACCTGGGTGAATTGCCTCGGCATTGGTTATTTCAGCTGCAGCCATAATGGCTGCCACATTCAAATACGATTCCGCGCTGCTTGGTGGACCTATGCAAATGGCTTCATCGGCAAAGGTAACATGTAGGCTTTCTTTGTCAGCGGTAGAATATACTGCTACTGTTTTAATACCCATTTCTTTGCAGGTACGAATTACACGTAGAGCAATTTCTCCCCGATTGGCGATCAATATTTTCTTAAACATAAGGTTTTTGGTTTAGCTGGGGTCAACTAAAAATAAGGGTGTATCGTATTCAACAGGTGAGGCGTTTTCTACTAAAACTTTAACAATGGTTCCACTTATTTCAGCTTCAATTTCATTGAAAAGTTTCATTGCTTCCACCATACAAATGACTGAACCTTTCTCTATTGAATCACCTACTTTGATGTAAGGTGGTTTTTCAGGAGCTGAGGAGCGGTAAAATGTGCCAATCATTGGCGATTTTATCTGAACAAGATTTTCATTGTTCACGTCAGCCTTAGCGGCCTCAGGGCTTGCATCTGCAGCAGGAGAAGCTGGTTCTACTGTTTTCGGAGAATCGGCCACGGGGTTTTGAGTGCTGATTGGATTTGCAATTGCAGGCACTGATGGCGAAATAAAAGTATTGGTAGGATTTTTTGAATTGGAGAAGTTTTCACCTCTGATCAAAAGCTTAAAGTTATCTTGTTCCAGACGAACTTCGGACATATTGGTTTTGTTAACCAATTTAATAAGTTCCTGAATTTGTTTAAAATCTAGCATAATCGATGTTTAGGTTCAGCTCGTGTTCTAAAAATACAAAAAAAGCCCATATGTATCCTTATGAGCTTTTTGATTTTAATTTATTTTAGTTAAAATTTATACTTTAACTCTTTCTATATAAGACTTGGTTTTAGTATCTATTTTTATGACATCTCCTTCATTGACAAACAAAGGAACCTGAATTTTAGCGCCAGTTTCTAATTCGGCTGGTTTAGTTGTATTGGATGCAGTATCGCCCTTGATGCCAGGTTCAGTAAAACCGACCTTCAATTTTACAAACTGTGGTAGTTCACAACCTAAAACCTCTTCTTTTTCAGCATGAAATAAGATTTCAGCTGCATCTCCGTCACGTAAGTATTCAGGAGCATTTATTTGTGATTCAGGTATGGCAATTTGTTCATAATTTTCATTGTTCATGAAATTGAAACCCATATCGTCTTTATATAAGTATTGGTAAGAACGACGCTCAACTCTTGCAAACTCAAGTTTATGTCCAGCAAGGAAAGTATTATCCAATACTCTGCCTGTTTTCAAACTCTTTAGCTTAGTACGAACGAAAGCACCACCTTTTCCAGGTTTAACGTGTTGAAATTCAATGATTTGAAAAATGTCATGATTGAAAATAATACATTTTCCGTTTTTAATATCTGCTGTAGTTGCCATTTAAGATCAAAATTTATTAAGAAATTCGATTGCAAAGATAACAATTTTGAACGGGTCTCCGATTATAGAGATGTTGAATCAATAAATCTTTGACATTTTATCGAAAAAAAACAAGAAATACTGAGATAGTAATCTCTTATCTAATTCAATGTTTTTAACTGTTAACTCTTGCAATTATTGCATCGCAGGCTTTGTCAAGCATCTGATAAACGCCTTCAAAACCACCATCATTCCAATACGGATCAGGAACTGATTGGTTATAGCCTGGTTGACTTTCATTGAGAATCATGGCCACTTTGCTCTTTTGTTTATCTGTATGACACATTTTAAGAATATTGTTGTAATTGGATGTGTCCATTCCATAAATAAGGTCAAAATCTGAAAGATCTTGCTTTTTTATTTGTTGAGCCCTTTGATCGGTAATGTCGATCCCATGATTTCTGCCAACTTCAATTGATCTTGAATCTGGAAGACCACCAACATGCCAACTACCAGTTCCTCTGGATTCAACTATCCAGTCTAAGCCTTTTTCCGCAATTTTACTCTTCAAAATGCCTTCGGCCAATGGAGAACGGCAAATATTTCCCAGGCAAACCATTAATATTTTCATTTAGCAAAGATAATGTTCTTGTAGACTCTTAGCAAAATTTAGCCATTAATGGCTAAGAGTCAAATAATGACTTTGGATGCTTGCGAGAAGAACATAATTGGCTATTGTTTGTAATTTTACAAATCAATGATGGTAATATGATTAAATTGTAGGATGTTTATGTCGGGAATTAATTGGTTTGAAAAAAATAAACCATCCAAGATCTGAGTCGGGGACATGATTAATTCCAGCGTGATGAATCCTCGATTAAGCTCAATAAGTTTGAATTATGAAAAAAATAAGTTTAATAATAGCCTTTCTTGTTACAGCAATCCTCGTTTCGATTTACTTTTCATTTCACTTTAATAACGAGAAGGGTTTAAGAAAGACAAAAGCGAAGCCTGCCTCACACAAACATGAGTTTAATGATTATTTTTTCTCGGTCAGAAATTATCCTGAAGCTCAGCCAGATTTGTCTGCCTATCTAGATGATTTGAGGCAAATTAAAGCGGCTAAAAATGTACCAAACAGAAGAAGTGCATCAGCAGAGTCTTGGACGAATGTTGGGCCGACAAACATTGGAGGAAGAGTTAATTGCGTGGTTGTCCATCCAGACAATGAAGACATTATTTATTTTGGTGCGGCCAAAGGAGGTGTTTTTAAAACGCTTGATGGGGGAGAGAATTGGGAAGCTATTTTTGATGATCAACTTTTGTTGTCCATTGGAGACATAACCTTGGATCCACAAAATCCAGAAATAGTTTATGTAGGAACTGGAGATCCAAATATTAGTGTTTTGCCTTCGGTTGGAGATGGTATTTATAAGTCAATGGATGGAGGAGCTAGTTGGGAGAATATTGGTTTAGCAGAGACGAGAATAATTTCAATGATAAAAGTCCATCCTACTAATTCTCAAATAATTTATGTGGCGACAATGGGGCTGCCGTATGAAAGAAATGAAGACAGAGGATTGTATAAGACGGTAGATGGTGGGGAAACATGGGAACAAGTTTTATTCATTTCTGATGAAGCAGGAGTTATAGATTTGGAGATGAATTTTGAGAATCCAGATGTTTTGTATGCTGTTGGATGGAATAGAATAAGAAATAATACAGAATCTATAACAACAGGATTGGCCGCAAAGATTTACAAAACAATTGATGGTGGAGCAAACTGGGAAATATTGACAGGCACAGGTTTATCAGGTTTGCCACAGACTGAAATGTCTAGAATTAGTTTGGCGATGTCCCATC
Organism: uncultured Chitinophagales bacterium; assembly: GCA_937927195.1. Taxonomy (GTDB): domain Bacteria; phylum Bacteroidota; class Bacteroidia; order Chitinophagales; family UBA2359; genus JAHDGP01. The sequence goes on along the minus strand of CALBCY010000354.1, from coordinate 8,098 downwards.
AGAATCCTGATAAACTATATGCAAGATATGTAAATCAAAATGAACAGTTTTTTAATATTTATGAAACGGTTGATGGTGGAGAAAGTTGGACAGCCTGGGACAGAACTTACATCGATGAAAATGGTATAAATCCGGTTGGTGGTTTTGGATGGTTCTTCGGACACATAGAAGTTGATTTCACGGATGACGATGTTTTGTATTTATCAGGAGTTGATCTTTGGAGGATTACTGATACGGGTTTTGATTGGAGCATGGCTGCACCACCTTGGTGGGAATACATTGTTCATGCAGATAAGCACGATATGGTTTTTGTCAATGCCTCGACTTTTTTAGTAGCAACGGACGGCGGATTATACAGAACAGAAAATGGCGGGCAAACCTGGCAAGATATAGAGAATACACCAATCACTCAATTTTACCACATAGCTGCCCATCCTACTGATCCAAATTTCTTGGCCGGTGGGGCACAAGACAATGGAACTAATTTTAACCTGTCTGCAAACTCAACGGATTGGGAAAGGCGTTTGGGGGGGGATGGATTTACGGTGCAATTTAATCCTGAAAATCCCAATATTATTTATGCTGAAATACAAAGGGGTAATCTTCAATCCACAACTGATGGAGGTCTTGATTGGAATACTTTTACAGATGGAATTGATCAGGACGACAGGATAGATTGGGACATGCCTTATATGTTGAGTCAACACGATCCAAATGTTTTGTATGCAGGAACCCACCGTGTTTATAAAACAGACAATGGGCCAGTTCCGACTTGGTATCCTATTAGTGAGCAATTGACAGATGAGCCTGTTTTAAATAATCGTTACCATGTTTTGACAGAAGTAGGCGAGTCTCCTCTTAATCCTGATGTAATTTATGTTGGATCTGTTGATGCCAATGTTGCAGTTACATTTGATGGCGGAACTACTTGGGAACAAGTTGCAGACAATGGCTTACCAGTGCGATATGTTTCTGCGGTAAAAGGTTCTTATGTAGATGATCAAACATTCTACGTGGCACATAGTGGATACAAGGACAATGACAATACGCCTCATTTACATAAGACCTTGGATGGAGGACAAAGCTGGACTTCGATTTCAGGAAACCTTCCTGCTGTTCCCATCAATGAGTTATTGATTTTTCCTTTCGGAGACGATCAAATAATGTTTATTGCTACAGATGGTGGTGTGTTTTACACCAGCGATGGAGGTGCATTTTGGGAATTTCTTGGTTTGGATTTGCCATTGGTTAGTGTTTTTGATCTTGATTTTTCTGCGGATTATCAATTCTTGTATGCTGGGACTTTTGCACGTAGTTCTTGGTCTTACCCATTAGAAGAAATTGTCGCTGGATTCATTGACACAGAGGCACCAGAACTTTTTGTAGATGGAGCATTGGATTTCACTATAGAAGAAGGTGAAACCATTGAATTGCCATTGGTTACTGCCATTGATGATTTTGATGGAGATATTACTGATCAAATCGAAGTAGATGGAGCCGTCGATACAGAAGTGCCTGGATTGTATGTAATTGTTTATACAATAACAGACTCCAATAATAATACAAATACCCTTAGCATAACGGTAACTGTTTTAGATACAACTGCACCGGAATTGGTTTATGATGGGGAAACAGCATTTGAAATAAATCAAGGAGAGGAATGGACGAATCCGATAGTTGGAGCAAGTGATGCCACTGATGGAGATTTGAGTGATGCTGTTGAAATTATTGGCGAGGTTGATACATCAACTCCAGGGGAATATACCTTGGTTTATGCAGTAAGCGATATGGCCGGAAATACTGACAGCATCAGCATAACCGTTAACGTTATAGAATTAGATGTGAACAGTCCAGTATTCAATCTTTCAGATACGACCCTTGTTGTGTTGGTCGGAGAAGAATTAATGCTGCCGGAGATTACAGCTTTTGATGAAATTGATGGTGATTTGACAATTGACATTGTTGCGCAAGATGGAGGTTTTGATAATTCGGTTCCTGGGACATACAATCTCACTTATGAAGTGTCAGATGCTGCTGGTAATACGACTTTTTTAACGATAAGTATTGTCGTTGAACAGATTTCAAGCTTGGCTCAATTGAAGGCTGAAATGAAAGTTTATCCCAATCCAGTATACAATGTTTTGAATGTTGATTTTCCTGAAAGTGTTTCGAATCAAATAAAAGAAATGACGCTCATTGGAATAGACGGCAGATTGATAAAAACAACTAGGGAATCCTTTAATAAAATAGATGTAAGTATTCTTGCTACTGGTCAATATTTTGTTGTAGTGAAATTAAAATCGGGAGTAAAATTTGAAATTCCATTTGTGAAAAAGTAGGAATGGTGCTCGGGTTTGGCTAGTAATACTTAACTGGTTGAGTTGCCAATAGACTAGAAAGCAATGTGTTTCATTTGAAATTCATTGCTTTCTTTTTTTGTAAATTATTCAGTTAATGATTGGGCAAAAAATGACTGGATTGGGCCATTGAAATGAGTTTATTGACTTCCCCAAAATAGGTTCGATTTATGAATCAATATTGGATCCAAGGCGGAGTCATTTTAGCTTTGTTTGCAAACCAAAGATCGTAATCGGTGGTTTGAATAACACCGTCCAAATTTCCATCTACAATACTGTAGGTGTTGTTTTCAGCTGGGTTGTTTTTCCAAACATCATAGTCCGAGGTTTGAATATACAAGTCCTGATTGTAGTCTCCAGCGAACATGGCAAATTCCCCTGTTCCCATGTCTTTTAATTGAACAAGACCTGACATGCTACCTACGTAAACAGAATTGAGGTCTCTTGTGAAATCTATTGTCTGATTGGCTTTTATTGGGGAAGCCGAAACAATGTCCAAGTGGTTTCTATGACGAACAACAACATAATAACTTTCATCGGGATCGATGTTGCAAAAGGACAATCCCAATTTGTTAATAATCGGATCAACAACCTTTCCATCTGGTCTTAGTATTCCTGCTCTTCGATCAATTGTGCTGGCAGGATCTGCAGGGTCAAGCCTGAGCTCTATTAAAACCCAATCAACCGCATTTGTACCATTGTTGTTTAGTGTTTCAGTTCCTGGGTAATTGTAAGGAGGATTGGAATATGGTTGATGTTCAGGTAATAAAATTATATGATTGTTGAATAAGTGGTCTGACATTATCTGAGAGCCCCATCCAAGGTACGCTCCTTCTAAAATGACATTGACAAACAGTCTTAGATTCTCGGAATTCTCGGAACAACCATTCTCAACCACCAATAAATAGTCTTCAATTTCACCATAATCAATTTCATTGCAAGGGTTTAGAATGTAATACTCAAAACCATTGTTGTAAGGGTAAATCGATAGAATGATTCTCATTTTATAATTACCAGCGGGAAGTGGTGGAATTCCTAAACTTAAGCTTAAATCAATTCCCTGATACGCTGTCCCTGCTCTGTCCTGTTCTCTTAGTGTTTCAATTAAAATTCGTTCATCGCTTTCAAAAATGTCGTTCTGATTCTTGTCAAGATAAATGATGTAAGTGGCTTCGTTTTCCAATTCATTTTGTGTGTTTGAAATTCCCGTAGCGTCTATTTCCAAAGGATAAGTTTGAAGGGCATCAACAATTATATTCTTTGTTGGATCTGTTGTGTAATCAGTGTATCCGTTGCCGGAAGAAGTGTTGATTGTATTTCCATCAATGGCTAATCTGCTGATGGTTAAATAATTTTGATTGACTACTGTGGGATTGCCACAGTCTTGTAAAGGATCTATTACATAGCTCGTGGGATTTATTTCATTTCCAAACTCTGTTTCTTTCAAACAAATATTTGTGAAGCCAGTTGAGTCCTTTTCTATTTGAAGATGAATCCAGGAATAAAAATAAGCGTCATCGCAACCAAGATAGGGAACTTTGCAGGCCAAATAGGCTTGACCATTTCCATCGAGTACGTTTAAGTTTTCCAGAAACGATTCCGTTAAAAGTTCAGTCGAAGTGGAAAAATTACTCACAGATCGATATTCTGTTGAAGAAGCAATATTGACGATGTCATCGTTTGAGTTGACTAGAGCAATTTGATTTTTGATGGAATCTTTAAAGCATAGTATTTCAACCTGAAAATCTGAATCTGCAGCAAAATAAAATCCTGCCTCATCGATTTGTCCAGTAGGAACGTTGACTAGGTATAAAAATTTGAAAAGTGGATTTAAGGCTACATCTTCATAGACAAAATCAAAGCCGTTTAAGGCAGCTATTTCATTGTCCAAACAAACATCTGGATTGACATAACGATCATCCGGATTGATGGCATAATCTTGGTAATAATATCGAATGGGGCCATCGACTGATCCAAAAAGAGAAGGGCTGTCTCGCATGAATAGAGAGAAACCAGATAATTTTAGGCTGTTTGCTGATGCATTCCACAATGCTTTTCCATTGGTGAAAATTTGGCTCGTATCTAACTCTATTTCCAAACTGTCAATTCCATCCAAAAAAGGAGCAGATGCATTGTAGATTCCGCTGAACCAAATTCTAGCTTGGGTATTGGATAGGATTTCTACTTCAGGTGTTAAGCCGAAGTTGCTTAGATCTGGGTTTGTACTCAGCACAAGATTGTTAGATAGAAAATTTCCTTCCGAAAGTTTTATTAAAATTCCAGATGGATCAATGGTGTTGTCGTTGAGAATGCTCTCTTCAAAATTGTAAGTATCAAAAGTAATACTTGCTAAAGAATCGGGTATGTATGTCAATGCATTTTGGTTGGCCTGCCCAATTTTATTTCTTTCCGCAACAGTAGAATTTAGGCAAGCAATCATCATATTGATTTGTCCTTTGGAGAACATGAATTCTGAACCATAATCCATAAAGTTAAAAATATTGTCAGGCGTATTTGGGTCAATACAATCGGAAGAAAAGTTGCTATTACAAGAATTGGGAATGCTGCTAAAATCATTGCCAATCAGCCAGTCGGACAAAGAGATGATGTAGTCACTTAAAAATGAATTGGTGTTTACTGAGTAAGTAGAACCATCTTGTTCTGTATAATCAAATTGAATGCTGTCAGGGTAAATTGCAGAGATTTGCCTGTAGTATTCAGAAGAGGAAAAGCCGATGGTATTGGGCGTATCGCAAATGTCATCATCAGCAGAATAGGGCGCTGTGTCGTTGCAATTGTCAGAAACCCCAGGTCCATTTGTTCTTCCCCATGTATGTTCAAGACCAAAGCAGTGGGCAATTTCATGAGTCAAAATATGTCTTCGAGTATTATATTTTACCAGAGAAGTTCCAATGTAACCCAAGTAGCGATGGTCAATGACAACTCCGTCTAAAATGGGATCGTTGGCAACTGTTGAAGGGAATTGAGCATAGGCAGAGGCTTGGACACCAATGTCATCCACAACATAAATGTTTAGGTATTGATCTCTTGGCCAATTGTTTTCTGTTTTGAGATCCCTTTCATAAATAGAACCATTAGAGGTATAAGGTGTTCGTGTGCGAACGATTCCATTAGAGGCATTTCCAAACTTGTCTTGTGTAGCCAACTCGAATCTCAAGCCTATGGATCCATAACCATTGATTCCAATGTATTTAGGAGAAGTGGGATCGAAGAATTCCTGAAAGGCAAGCATTTCCTGATTGACGCCTGCAAAATCTTCGTTTACTGTTTGCAGGGCATCGTGGATTTGAGCATCCGAAATGTTTTCGGGTCCGCAGAGGTGTAAGATGTGAAAGACGACTGGAATTGTTCTATTGGGAATTTCATTGACCCAAGAATTCCAGGTAGTGGTGTCAATAGTGGAACTGTTATTTATTGAGCCATCAGGATGTATTGCAATGTTGTCTAATATTAATTGTCGGTTGTCGTTAATGCTTTCATGTAAGCCAATTGTTTGTGTGCATATATCTTCAGTATGTTCATCTGTTTTGCATTGAGCAATAGCTAGAGTAGGGGAGTAAATTAAATTAAAAAGGAATAAGTAAAGAGCAATAGAAGTCCAGGAAAAGAACCTAGGAAACAGGTGGATATAAGTTTCCCCTTCAAGCAATGTTGTGTTACTATTTTTCATTTTCTCCCTTGTGTTTACTAATATAATCAATTGATAATCAATAATTAAATTTCAGAGGGGGAAAAGAAAGTATCTAATGGTTTAAACGATTAATAACTAGATTGGTTGCAAAAAAATCCCCCTACCGCCGAAGGCGGTAGGGGGATTAAAAGGCAAATTGTTCTAATATTGCGGATAGACTAAATTGCTATCATCAGGATAATTCAATTGAACCTAATTGATTTTAACAACTTTATGAAATGCTCTTTTATGATTGGGTTCATATTCTTGAGTTGTAATCACCCAATTGATAACAATGAATTTGTCTGTCGCTAGAATCTCTCTAATGAGCTTTGTTGGATATGCTAAGAGAAACCTCGAATTGCAACCTGTTTTCTTTTTTTTTTGCTACCAGTATTTAAATTCCGTTTGAGGTTTTTGAAATCCCTCCAATTCTACAGGTAATCATTTTACTAGTTATGAAATGCTAAGTGGCTTTGTGCTTAGAAATTTTGACTGAAAAAAAAGGCTGCAATATTACATTGTTGTAATAAAACAGCCTGACATTCAAAATCGATTTTTAATCAATTCTATATAAAACGAAATCATTCGGTAATTTCTAATTAGCCAACCATTGCGAAGTTTTTAGCCTGCTCACTTTTCTCTGGAAAATACTTTTGAACATCCAAATTTGATAGCGCCTCTAAATCTAAAACAGGCATATCACAAAGTGCTTTTACTTCATCAATTAAAAGAGGAGCCGCTGTAAATAATCCACTTAAGGCGAAAGGCTTGATATTTATATCTTTTAGCAAATGAAGAGCTGTTAATGCTCCAGTGCTGCTCCCGTCTGAATAAATTATATCATCAACAGTATTCATAAATACTTGTGATCGAAGCAGCATCGAAGTTTCTCTTTGTAGTAATCCATCTGCAATTTCAATGACAATATTTCTAGGAATAATTTGAGCCACTTCATTTAAAAGATTCTGATACAAGTCCAATAGTTCATTTAGATCACACATATAAGTTGAAGGGAATCCAAAACTTGAAAAATCTGTCACATAATCGGTGCCACAGTCTTTAACAAAATCCTTGTCTTTAGAGTAGACCGTTCCAGTTAGTTTTATATAAGCTGTTTTTTGGCCTGCTTTGGAAAAACCTCTGCATAGATAACCAGCCGTAGTTGTTTTTCCACTGTCCATTGCTCCTCCAATAGACAGAATAATTCTAGAGTTATTTGGTTTTTGGTTTTGAAATTTTGACTGTCCTTTGTTGATTTCTTTTGTGTTGAATACTTGCCCGTTTTTATCAACCGCATAACCGACCAATTCCAAAGTGGTTGGCCCTTTTAATTCAAACCTTTTATGGATAGATTTTAATTCTCCAATCACACCACCTTGACCAAGGATGTGATATTCAGATAAAGGTGTAGTCGGGACATATCCCTCCAATTGGTTGGTCGCATATCTTGTTCCGAAAGCTCCCAAAATTAGATCATTTGGAAACAAATGGTGGTTCTTTTCATCAGCACACTGGATTCTGGTGTGCTTGCCGATTTCAAGAACTTTGAAAACTGCTACATCACCTGCTTTGGGTTGGTGTGTTAGCACAATAGCCTGATCGATATTTATTTCATTGATCGATTTGCAGATAATGGATCTTTTAATTTTCATTTTTGTCAGTTTAAATTTATTAACTAAAATCTAATAGGAGGTCTCCCAATATCTATTGGGAATATATTTGCTGTATTGGTTGTTTTTGGCTTTGATATAAAATTTCAATCCAATCCCCATCATCCAATAATTTGAAAAGGGTCTTCGAATTTTATCCTTATCCCAATCATAATTATTCATCCTGTTTGTTTTGGCGAAATCAGTGTTAAATTCTTGCTGTCTCATTAGTTGAAAACTAACTTTTACGAATTTTATCGGTGAATAACTCACACCTGTTGTCAATCTTATTCGATGAAATCCAAAGGGTACAAATTTTCCAAGATAATTGCCCCGATCATCATAAATCTTAATTGGATTTCCTCCAATATTATAAAAAAGAGCAGTCGAAAAAAATG
>CALBCY010000353.1 GCA_937927195.1 uncultured Chitinophagales bacterium | reverse complement strand
AAAATTAATCAAATGCCTTCGTTGAAAAGCCTCGCTTTAGCTATGGCTAGAACTACGTTTTTCGCCTCGGCCTTGATCAATTTTGTCATCATATCCAGTACGACATTTTATAATTCAATTCGTATAAGAGCTTTAAGCTCCAAAATAGTCTTTTACTTTTTCAAAGAAGCCTTTTTCTTTTTTACTCGGATTGGGCGTGAAATTTTCAGAGTCTTTCAGTTTTTCTAACAACTTTCTTTCCTCGTCATTTAAGCTTTTTGGTGTCCAAACATTTATTTCTACCAACTGATCACCGGTGCCATAAGAATTAAGAGAAGGAAGACCTTTGCCTTTTAATCTCAATATTTTTCCACCTTGTGTTCCTGCTGGAATTTTCATTTTTGCTTTTCCTGTTATGGTCGGAACATGAACTTCCGTTCCCATAGCTGCATCAGGGAAGCTAATGAAAAGTTTGTAAATGACATTGTGGCCATCACGAATCAAATGTTCATGCTCGATCTCTTCAACCAATATGATCAAATCTCCTGCACGTCCTCCTCTTTCTCCGGCATTTCCTTTTCCGGTCATCGTCAATTGAACCCCTTCTGTAACTCCAGCTGGAATTTCTAGCGTAATGGTTTCCTGATCGTAAATTCTTGCCGTTCCACCACAAGTGGTGCATTTGTTGGTAATCATTTGGCCTGAGCCTTGACAATTTGGACAAGTTGAAGTTGTCTGCATTTGTCCTAAAATGGTATTGCTGATTTTCTGAACATATCCTGAACCACGACAAGTGGTACAAGTAGAACCTTCTCCACCTTTTCCATTGCACTGAGCGGTGTCGGTACAAGGAACATACTTTTTAACCTTGATTGTTTTTTTAGCGCCTTTGGCCATTTCCTCAAGATTCAACTTCACTCTCACACGCAGGTTTGAACCACGATTACCTGTTTGACGTCTGGCTCTTCCACCACCTCCGCCAAATCCACTGAAACCACCGGATGATCTTCCACCGCCAAAAATGTCTCCAAAGATATCTCCAAAGTTGTCCATGATGTCATCCATAGACATTCCACCTCCGCCGCCAAAGCCACCTCCGCCGCCTGGTCCACCAACTCCCTGGTGTCCAAAACGATCGTATCTTGCACGCTTTTGCTCATCTGATAAAATTTCATAAGCCTCTGCAGCCTCTTTGAAACTCTCTTCAGCTTCTTTATTATCTGGATTTCGATCTGGATGAAATTTTAAAGCTACTTTTCTGTAAGCTTTCTTAATCACATCTTTGGGAGCATCTTTACTCACACCCAATATTTCGTAATAATCTCTTTTCGCCATAAAGCCCCTAAATTATATATCGATTCAAACTTATTTATTAGAAAGTAAATATTAGAAAGTAGATATTAGATTGTTGATTTTTTTAAAATGCAAAGCATTGTATTTTTTATACAGTCACTCTAATGTCTAAAATCTTGTATCTAATGTCTAGATCTTATTTACCAACGACTACTTTTGCATATCTGATGATCACATCATTCAAATAATATCCTTGTTCAACTACGTCCATGATCTTCCCTTTCATGTCTTCACTTGATGCAGGAATTTCAGCCACAGCCTCATGCAAATTGATATCAAAAACTTCTCCCATAGACTCCATTTGCTTAACGCCCATTCCTTCCAACACTCTTTTCATCTTGTTGTAAATCAAAGTGAAGCCTTCGTTGTGATCGGCTTCATTTTCATCAATGTTTGTTTTGAAAGCTCTTTCAAAATCATCCAAAACAGGAAGGATTTCCTTGATGACTTTTTTTCCTGCCGATTTGATCAATTCAACATTTTCTCTAGCTGTTCGTTTTTTGTAATTGTCAAACTCAGCAAATAGACGGATGTATTTCTCTTTTGATTCGCCCAATTCTTGATGAGCTTTTTCCTTTTCATGATGAGCCAATTCTAATTCGTCCATATCATCAATGTTAACATTATTTGCACCCTCATTTACCGTTTCTGCTCCTTGCTCAGTCTCTTGGTTTAAATTCTGCTCCTCGTTTTTGTCGAGATCTTCGTTGTTATTATTTCCCATTTTTTGTTTTAATTTATCAAAGAAATTCAATGGATTCTGGATTAAATATTGATTAAAAATTTAAATAGAATAAATCTGCCAACTGTGGCTTCATTACGCTCGTATTTTATATTTGAAAAATGACAAATTCCCTGCCAAGTAGATTTGTAAGACATTATGGCAGCTTTTCAGTGTTTTTGATCGGTTTTCACTGACTTATTGTGCAGATAATCGGTACTTGAGTTCATGGAAGAGGCGATCATCGCTAACGTCCTTGCCTATAATGATTCCTTTGGAGTCAATTAAAAATGAACTAGGAACCTTTTCGAACTGGAATTGTTCTGGAATTGGAGACTTTTTCATGCCTGCAAGATCAACAACATGGTACTTCCAGTTGGCTATTCCATCTTTTTGAATGGCCATTTCCCAAGCCCTTTTGTCATTGTCCAGGCTGACATAATAGATTTCAAAACCATCCGCATTGTTAAACTTGGCATCCTTGTAAAGCTCGTAAATGCGATTGAGTTCTTTGTGTTTTATTCGGCAAGGTTTGCACCAAGAGGCCCAAAATTCAACAAGTATGATTTTATTGTCTATTGAATTAAGTGAAATAGGATTTTCATCATAATCATTTAATTCAATATTTGGCAATGGATAGCCATTAACGAGTAGGCCTTCACTGTTTTGATCACAGGAATAGAAGGTCAGCGCTGCGAACAGTGCGATGATGATTGTGGTGAAATTTCTTTTCAATTTGTATTGTTTCTAGCGTTCCTGATTTTTTTAACAAACGATTTGAACCTAATTTTTAAAATCTAGCGTCCGATGGCTTAAAATGGCTTAAAAATGTGTTAGGGATAGCAGCGGAAATAAAACAGCAGGACAAGACTTAAAAAACAGGGAGTTGAGGAGCTGACGGCAGGAAGATCCCGAAACAACCATGTTTTTTAGGTTTGGACAATGTTTTATTGCAGTGTATAGCCCGTGCGCGCTGGCATTGTGAAAAGCAAACACCCTCACAATAGATATCAAGAATTCGAGATAATCAATTTTTTAGCTTTTTCAGCCTCTTTTTCTGCTTCTTGTTCTTCCTTAGTCAAATAGACATATCCAGCATAACGTTTGCCAATTCCATCCAACATACTAAACACTTCTTCTTGCTCTTTGGTTGTAACCAACTTTAATCGCTGTTCTTTGATGCCAGGCAAACCACGGAAATAATTGGTGTAGTGTCGACGCATTTCAAGAACACCCAAAACAGGACCTTTCCATTCTATAGAAAAGCGGAGGTGCTCTTTGGCTGCTTCAACTCTTTCTTCAATTTGAGCAGGTCTCATTTGTTCACCAGTCTTTAGGAAATGTTTTATTTCTCTGAAAATCCAAGGATAACCAATTGCAGCTCGTCCGATCATAATCCCATCTATGCCATATCTGTTTTTCATTTCGAGTGCTTTGGGGCCAGAGTTAACATCTCCGTTGCCAAAGACTGGAATGTGCATTCTTGGATTGTTTTTTATTTCACCAATAAGCGTCCAGTCGGCCTCTCCCTTATACATCTGTTTACGAGTACGACCGTGAATGGAAATGGCTTTTATGCCAATGTCCTGTAATCTTTCAGCGACATCGACGATGAATTTTGTTTGATCATCCCAGCCCAATCTCGTTTTTACTGTGACAGGTAAATTTGTTGAATCGACAATGGCTTTGGTCAATCTAACCATTCTTGGAATATCCTGAAGAATTCCAGCACCTGACATTTTACAAGTAACCTTTTTAACTGGGCAACCATAATTGATGTCGAGTATTTCTGGCTGTGCTTCTTCAACAATTTCTGCTGTACGAATCATGGAGTCCAAATTTGAACCAAAAATTTGGATGCCGATGGGACGTTCTTCCGGATAAATGTCCAATTTTTGCTTGCTTTTCCATGCATCGCGAATCAAGCCTTCCGATGAAATGAATTCAGTGTACATAACATCCGCTCCAAACTTCTTACAAAGAACCCTGAACGGTGGATCACTAACATCTTCCATTGGTGCTAAAAGCAAAGGGAATTCGCCTAATTCTATGTTATCTATTTTTACCAGTGTATTTAAATTTTGTTAATGCAAAGTTAAACAATGTGATGGATGATTGCAATTTTTAGATGTATTCGTATTAATTATACGTAAAAAGGCAATGCATTGGTTTTAAGTCCGCATTAAAGGCTAAACAAGCTTGTGACAGCGATAGACGAATGCGTCTCATTTACGAGTAACAAAATTTTTCATTATAAAATTCGAATTAAATGTTAGATCAAATTAGCAGTCTAGTTAAAAACAAAGCAATGGAATATATGACTGGTGCAGACCAGGAATTTTCACAAGAAGAAATGGAAAATGTTTCTGGTGTTGCACAAGAAACTGTTGTAACTGGTTTGAAAGAAGAAGTTATGTCCGGAAACATCAGCGGCTTGACAAGTATTTTCAGCGGTGGAGCAGAAGGATTGACAAGCAATCCTATCGTTCAAAAAATCATTTCAATGTTTGGAGGAAATCTGACAGCGAAATTAGGCATGGGTGCAGCAGCAGCTACTGGTCTTTCTTCAGGATTGATTCCAGGTGTATTGGGATCATTGGGAAGCAAGTTCCAATCAGGTGATTCTGCGGATTCAGGATTTGATATCAGTTCATTAGCAGCTTTAGCTGGTGGCGGCGGTGGAATCATGGGTGCTGTAACAGGTGCTTTAGGAAATCTTACAGGCGGTGCTGAAGGTGCTGGCGGTGGATTGATGGATACTGTTAAAAATGCAATTGCTGGTGGCGGAGAAGCTGGTGGTGGATTGATGGACTCAGTTAAAGATGCAGTTGCTGGCGGCGGAGATGCTGGCGGTGGATTGATGGATTCATTGAAAGATGCAGTTTCTGGTGGAGCTGAAGAAGGCGGTGGATTGTTGGATTCATTGAAAGATGCTGCTGGAGATATGTTGAAGAAATAGAAAGGCTATTGGCTGTTGGCCTTTGGCCATTGGCTTTTTTGAGGTAGGTTCCATTGGAATTTGCCAAGGGACAAAAGCTTTTACAATATTATAAAAAGCCACCATCATTTATTTGATGGTGGCTTTTTTCGTGAAATTTTTCGTAAAATAAAATTGCTTCTATTAGCTGTTGAAAAAGCATGTAGAGACGATTCACTAATTGTTTATTCCAGCATAAACTTTCCAAAAATCCAACAGGCAAAATAGAGCAGTAGCTCAATTGAAGTCATACCAACAAAAATGCCGAAAGCGAATCGGTCCGCCGATGCTGCACCAACAGGCAAAATAGACCGAAAGGTCTAAGCAGCCGTACCAACCGCAACAGCGAAGCTAAGCATACCAACAGGCAGCCCGCTGCCGAACCAACAGCACAGGCGAGCCGAAGGCAAACGCCGCGTACCATATTGCAGTTACTCTTCCAACACCACCACCAAATCATCCGCCTGAACCATCGTCCCTTCTTTCAACTGGACGTGTTTAATTTTGTTGTCAGAAGATGCTGTTACAGTGGTCTCCATTTTCATCGCTTCGATTACGAAAAGAGGAGCATTCTTTTTGACGGTTTCACCTGCTTTGACAAAAATCTTTGATAAACTGCCTTGTAGAGGAGCACCAATATGATTGGGAGCGGTCGCCTTAGCATGTTCAATTTTTTCAACCTCGATGGTATCGTCTTTTACCTGGACGGTTCTTGTTTTGCCGTTTAGATTAAAGGCTACTTTTGAAATTCCATCCTCATCTGGTTTGCTGATGTACAACAATTGAATCAGAATGTTTTTACCTGGCGCCATTTCAAAAATTACTTCTTGTCCTGGTTTCATTCCAAAGAAAAACTGCCAAGAAGGAACAACAGAAATTTCACCAAATTGCTGAAAAGTTGTATAGTAATCTTTGAATACTTTTGGATACAATTTCCAAGCAACAAAATCTTCCTCAGTTGGTCGATCTTCAAACTCTATTTTATAAGCTTCAAATTCTTTCTCAAAATCAATCGGTTCCAAATGAGCATTGGCTCGAATTGAATAAGGCTCGATTCCTTTCAAAACCATCTTCTGTAATTTTTCTGGAAATCCTCCATGCGGTTGACCCAAATCTCCTCTGAAAAAGGATACAGTCGATTGAGGGAAATCAATGTTCTCTCCGTTGTGAATAATATCCTCTTTGGTCAGTCCATTGGTAACCATGTATAAGGCCAAGTCTCCAACTACTTTTGAAGAGGGAGTAACCTTGACAATGTTGCCCAATAAGTCGTTTACATCCGAATAGGTTTTGGCTATTTCAGTCATTCTCCCTGTCAATCCCAAAGCTCCAGCTTGCCTGTTCAAATTTGAATATTGCCCGCCAGGAATTTCATGATGATAAACTTCAGCTGAACTTGCATTTAAACCTGATTCAAACGGATAATACCATTTTCGAACAGCTTCCCAATAATTAGAAAATTCGTTCAGCGATCCGATGTTGAATGCTGGATCTCTAGGGCTGTCTTGTAAAATAGTTGCCAGCGTATTGAAGTTGGGTTGAGAAGTCAGTCCCGACATAGAAGCCAAAGCACAATCTACAATATCCACTCCAGCTTCAATTGCTTTTAAGTAAGTGGCAACTTGAGCACCGGAAGTATTGTGGGTGTGCAAATGGATTGGAATGTCTATGCTTTTTTTAAGTTCTGAAATCAGCTTTTCCGCAGCATATGGTTTAAGCAGGCCTGCCATATCTTTTATACAAATAATATGGGCTCCTGCATCCTCCAAGTTCTTCGCAAGATCAAGGTAATAGTTGAGATCGTATTTTGTTTTTTTAGGATCCAGAATATCTCCTGTATAGGAAATACAAGCTTCGGCCAATCCCCCCGTTCTTTCACGGACAGCAGCAATGCTGATTTTCATGTTTTCAATCCAGTTCAATGAATCGAAGATTCTGAATACATCGATGCCATTTTTCCAAGACAGTTCAATGAATTTTTCTACCAGGTTATCGGGATAGGCTGTGTAACCAACTGCGTTGGATCCACGCAGCAACATTTGAAGTAAAATGTTGGGCATAGCCGCTCTTAATTGTTGCAGTCTTTCCCAAGGCGATTCCTTTAAAAAGCGCATACAAACATCAAAGGTCGCTCCACCCCAGACCTCCATCGAAAAGGTTTGTGGATGTTCCAATGCAAATGGCCTGGCTATTTTGATCAAATCTTTTGTTCTTACTCTGGTTGCCAAAAGGGATTGATGCGCATCTCTCATTGTTGTATCAGTGATCAATGTTTTTTTGTGATCTTTGATCCATTTTGAGAATTTCTCTGGCCCCAATTCTGTCAACAAATTCTTGCTTCCTTTGGGAAGCTCAGCTTTCGGATCATAGACAGGATCTTTAGCTGGAAGAAAGGTTGCTCTTGGGTCAATCTTTGGAACGTCCTTATTGCCATTGACAGACACCTCGGCTAGATATCGAATGATTTTGGTGGCTCGGTTTCTTCGTTTCGGATAAGTAAATAATTCTGGGTTTTGCTCTAGAAATTTTACGGTTGCTTTCCCAGATCTAAAACCTTCATGCTTCAAAATGTTTTGTAAAAAGTCGATGTTTGTTTTTACACCACGAATCCTGTATTCTATCAATGTTCTAATCAGTCGATTGCAGGCTCCCTCCAGTGTTCTACCAGAAGCGGTTACCTTTGCAAGCATGGAATCAAAAAACGGAGAGATTTTTACGCCAGGATAAGAACTTCCCTCATCAATTCTAATTCCAAAACCACCTGCATTTCTATAGGCAATGATGGTTCCGTAATCAGGCTTGAAATCATTTTGAGGATCTTCTGTCGTTACTCTGCATTGCAAAGCAAAGCCATTGCATTTCAAGTCTGATTGGCTGATGTTTAATTCAGGGGAGTCCAATGCATAACCCTCTGCTATTTTAATTTGGGCCCTTACGATGTCGATTCCAGTTATCTGCTCAGTTACCGTATGCTCCACCTGAATTCTTGGATTTACTTCGATGAAATATATTTCATCGTCTTCCACTAAAAACTCGACAGTTCCCGCATTGTTATAACCAACGAATGAAGCAATCTTAAGGGCATAATCGTAAAGGTTGTTTCGACATTCTTGGCTCAAACCAAGAGAGGGAGCAACTTCAACAATTTTTTGAAATCTTCTTTGTACAGAGCAATCTCGTTCAAACAAGTGTACCAGATTGCCATGCTGATCTCCTAAAACCTGAACTTCAATGTGCTTTGGATTTTCAATGAATTTTTCGAGAAAGATGGTGTCATCACCAAAAGCATTGAGGGCTTCTCTTCTGGCTTCAATAAATGCTTTGCTTAACTCGTCATCTGTGCGGACAACCCTCATTCCTCTTCCACCACCGCCAGAAGCAGCTTTGACGATAATCGGGTATTTTATTCTATTTGCTTCTGAAATGGCTGTTTCTACGGATTCTAGTTTTCCTATATTACTTTGAATAATTGGAATGCCAGCTTCTGTTGCCACCAATTTGGCTTTTACTTTGTCACCAAGTCGCTCCATGATTTCAGGATCGGGACCAACAAAAATTATATTATTTTCTCGGCAAGCAGTTGCAAATTCAACATTTTCACTTAAGAATCCGTATCCTGGATGGATGGCATCAACATTGTTATCTTTGGCGACTTGAATAATGGCTTCGATATCCAAATATGGCTTTAGTGGTTCACTTTCTTTTCCGATCTGATAAGCTTCGTCAGCTTTGTATCGATGCAGTGAATATCTATCCTCAAAAGTATAAATAGTTACTGTATCAATGTTCAATTCGGTGCATGCTCTTAAAATTCTAATGGCAATTTCACCTCGATTGGCTACGAGTAGTTTTTTTATTTCTTTATATTGTTGATTCATTGAGAGTTGCTGATAAATTATGTAAAAAAAAATATGATTTAATAGTTTGAGTATTTAAGTGTTTAGGGGCAAATTTTGTTTAAAATACGCAGTTTTGGCTTTCTTTTATTCGAAAACTCCCCTAATTATTATTTTTTTTTCAAGTTTTACAACTTTCTACGAAAAAGATCAGTCTTTAGATTAAACATAATAAGTTATTTATCAAATTAACAAACACTATGAAACTTAGATTTTTATTGATTTTAGCCATGGTTGGTATTTCCCTCAGTGTATTTGGGCAAGAAGATTTTAAAGGCGATTTGAAAAGACATAGAATTGATTGGACGCCAACTAGTTTGCTTGGTACCAAAATTACGCTGGGTTATGAAGTAGCTGTCCATGAAAAAATTGCCATAAGAATTGGCGGTGGGTATTCTATTTTGAGCCTTAATGGAATCGTAAACAGAATTGACAATGCAGTTGAGCAAGGAAGTGCTTTAGAAGACGTCTCTACAACAGGATTTGATTTTACCCCTGAAATTAGATTTTACCCTGGAAATAGCGGTGCTGCTAAAGGCTTTTTTGTCGGACCATTTTTTAGATTGAACAGCTACAAACTAAATGAGATATTCTATGAATTTCAAGATGATGATGGAACATTTCAAAATGTAAAACCTTCTGCAGATGTAGGAGGAATTGGTGGTGGTTTTGTTCTTGGTGGTCGTTGGATCACTGGAGGAGGATTTACTTTCTCAACTCATTTTGGTCTTGGTGGAGGAGTAAGCAATTTAACCGCAAAGGTTAAAGATGTTGGAGGATATACGCCTCAAGATTATATGGATCTTGAAACGGATTTTAGAGAATGGTTCGATGAAGAATTAGGTGATTTAGACTTCTTTGATTTCAATGATTTGAATGTTCAAACCGATGATAACTCAATTAGTTTGGATACGGAGAATTTCTTTCTTCCAATCATTCGTTTTGGAGTGAGTATTGGTTTTGCTTTTTAGAGAAAACTATATTTAAAAATAAAAAAAGGCTACAGTGCAACCGCACTGTAGCCTTTTTAGTTTCCTTGAATTGTATAAAGAATATAAGATCAAATTTGTGTGATCAGCTTACCAAATCTGGTCTTACCTTGGGTGCAACTGCGCAAATGGCCTCACTCGCTTCATTTTCAAACTGCTTGAAATTATCTTGGAATTTTTGAGCCAGTATATTCGCTTGTTTGTAATAAGCATTTTTGTCTTTCCAAACCTTTACAGGGTTTAGCATCGCTGAGGCAACACCGGGACATTTAGCAGGCATCATCAAACCAAATATTGGATCGACGGTGTAAGCAACGTTTTCTAATACACCTTCTAATGCAGTTTTAATAATTGCTCTAGTATCTGGCAATTTGATTCTGTATCCATCACCATAGGGTCCACTGGTCCAACCAGTATTAACCAACCAGACATTTATTTTTGGATTCTCATCAATTTTCTTTCCCAATAAATCTGCGTATTTCGCTGGATGCAAAGGTAAGAAAGGTGCGCCAAAACAAGCGGAGAAAACTGCTTGAGGTTCTGTAATTCCTTCCTCGGTTCCAGCTATTTTAGCTGTGTATCCTGAAATGAAATGATACATTGCTTGCTCCTTGGTCAATTTGGAAACCGGAGGTAAAACACCAAAGGCATCGCAGGTTAGGAAAAAGATGTTTTTAGGCTCACCACCAACTTGAGAGTGAACGGTTCTTTCAAGGTGGTGAATGGGATAACTTACCCTCGTGTTTTGAGTTTTATCTGTATTTTCAAAATCTATATCACGAGAACCTTCAATGAAGTTTGTATTTTCCAACAAAGCTCCAAATTTAATTGCACCATAAATTTGAGGCTCATGTTCAGGGTTTAGATTGATAACCTTGGCATAGCAGCCACCTTCGAAATTAAAGACATTTCCAGTTGCCCAACCATGTTCATCATCTCCGATTAAACGACGAGAGCTATCGGCTGATAAGGTTGTTTTACCAGTACCTGATAGTCCAAAGAAAATGGCTGTGTCTTCTAGATCACCAACATTAGCGGAGCAGTGCATTGATAGTACATTCTTTTCTGTTGGAAGAATGAAATTCAAAACAGAGAAGATGCCTTTTTTTATTTCACCAGTATAAGCAGTACCACCAATAATGATTGCTTTTCTTGTGAAATTGATTACTGCAAAATTATGCTGTCTGGTTCCGTCAACTTTTGGATTGGCATGAAAGCCCGGAGCTGCTAGAATTTGCCAATCGGGGTCGAAGGTTTCGATCTCTTCTTTGGAAGGACGAATAAACATATTGTTTACGAATATGTTCTGCCATGGATACTCATTGATGACCCTTACTTTCAACCGATATTCTTTATTAGAACAGGCGAATGCATCTCTTACATAAACGTCCTTACCTTGAAGATAACCCATGATCTGATCATATAATTGATCAAACTTTTCCGAAGAGAAAGGTTGGTTTATTTCACCCCAATCAACTGAATCGCGAGTGACATCATCTTCAACAATAAATCTATCTTTTGGTGATCGACCAGTAAACTCGCCTGTGTCTACGACCAAGGTTCCATTGGCAGAAAGTTCGCCCTGGTTTTGGTTCAATGTCATTTCTGTCAATTCAGCTACAGAAAGATTCCAATGTTCTCTAACATTCCTGAGACCGATTTCCCCTAAATCAGTTTCGGGGTTTTTAATTCCGAATTTGCTCATAATTTGTGTTTGATTTGTGTTTGATTTGTGTTTGCTTAAGATATTGTGTTTAAATATTTCGCAAAGTTAACTAATTATTTCACCTATAATATTGACCATTAAGTTAAGATGTGTTACATATTTTTTATTATGTAAAATTCCTTCCTTGAAACGGTTAAAACATAAAACCACTGTTCTTATCATGTCAAATGGTTGACCAATTCAACAATAAAAAAAAACAGTTTCCTGTTATATATTGGAGTATAGATTTTTGATATTGTAATGCTTTGTAAATGTTTTGTTTATAAGCATTGCTCGAAACTGTTTTGGGCTTTCAATGATCGAGTGATCGGCATTATTTATAAGATTTTGAATAATAATTGAGATTCTGTTTTAATCTTTGAATAAACTTCTTACTTTTGCGCCCGCAGGCTCGATCGACTAGCTCCTGCTAAATCCCCCAGGGTCGAAAGGCAGCAAGGGTAGGTGGTCGTAGCGGTGTGATTCGAGTCTGTTTTCTTTCAATCCAATCATTTCATTCCTATATTCACATATAATTAACTAAATTGATCTTTTGTAGTCAAAGGATTGAAACCAATTAATTTGAATATGCGCCAAATTTCAATTTTTATTAGCCTGATTTTCTGTGGTTTATTAATTTTTTCTTCTTGTTCCAATAACAAAATTGGTAAAACAAAAGGGCTCCGAGTCGTTCAGGTTGGAGATATTTCGTTTTACGAAGGTCCCTTTGGAGATCTATTAGACAAGGCAGAATTGATGAATAAACCCATTTTTGTTGATTTTACTGCAAGTTGGTGTTTACCTTGCAAGCAAATGGAAAAATTTGTTTTTACAGATAAAATTTTAGCAAAGCAGTTAAATGAAAACTTTTTATGCTATAAATCAGATGCAGACAGTCAAGATGGAAGGGTAATTCAAACCGTTTTTGATTTGGGGGTTGTGCCAAGTACACTTTTTTTGGATAAAAGTGGTGATCTTTTGATTAAAAATGAAGGCTATACTGACGCACAAACTTTGTTAAATTCCTGCAAAAGAGTTAATTAGCATAAATTTTGTTGCTTTGTTTTGAAACCGTAAAGACAATCCTTGCGTTTATAAGTAAAAACATATTAAAGGGACTTGTATTCTATTGTGTTACCCAAGGGAAACATATTGTCAGAATTTTGAACTTTATTTTTAAGTGTTTGGTTAAAATAATTATATTACCCCTTTGGAACAAATGATACTACTACAGTACATACTACAATTATTCATGATAGCAGGACTGGTTATTGCAGCAGTTTTTGCCTATAACAAGCTTTCTCTGCTGGTGAACACCATCAGTGGCAGAAGATTGGCTATGGAGGATTTACGTAATTTGGTACCATATACTACTCCAGCCAGAGATGAACAACTAAAATTCGAATTTCAGAATAATAAAAAGGCCTTGCGAATAATTAATAATACTCCTAAGGCCAAAGCGTTTTCACTATATTCTGCTCCTGAGAAACCTTATTATGAGGAAGACAATGTTGTTAGAATGAGTAGAAGAAAGCAAGTTTCTGAACAGCTTGAGTTTAAAAGAGCAGTTAGGTCTGGTATCATACCAACCTCGGATGCCAAAATCCTGAATTTTACTTCAACGACCAACAGCCCCATTCCCAAAGAAAACTAATAATAGTTATTCTTCTTTCAGATTTTATTTCTTTTTCCTGCGTCATTCTGCGCCAATTTTCGTCTTGTATTTCATAATGCTTGCTGTGCTCCTTTATTAGGATGAAGTTAGGATGCAGCATTAATAGGTCATCATTGTGTTGATTTAGTGTAACTGATTTAGTGCAACA
>CALBCY010000352.1 GCA_937927195.1 uncultured Chitinophagales bacterium | reverse complement strand
ATTGGCATCAATGACACTGACGGTATCATCAAATTGATTGGTAACATAGACCAATTGTCCATCGGGGCTGACACTGACTCCTTCGGGGCTTCCGACAGGAATGGTCGCAATAACCATATTGGTACTGGCATCAATGACACTGACGGTTCCATCAAATTGATTGCCAACATAGACCAATTGTCCATCTGGACTGGCACTGACTCCTCTTGGGCCATTTCCGACATTAATGGTCGCAATGACCATATTGGTACTGGCATCAATGACACTGACGTTGTCATCGATAATATTTGGAATGTACAGATAGGGAGTATTTTTAAGTTGGTACTCAAAAGTCCCTGTATTGGGGGTGATGCTGCTTTCCAGGCTCGTGAGGTCAAAGGTTTCATTGGCGCAGAAGTCGGTGGTTTGGGGGCTGAGGTTACAATCCTGTGCCTTAGCTTGGATGTTTAGGGCCAAAAGAAGGATTACCAAGCACAAGTAAATCCATAATTGAGATTGAGTTTTGTTGTTTTTCATATTTCTTCTATTTTTATTTATTTTTTTTACATTCAAAAGGCTATAGCTAATTTGACCCATTTTAAGTTTCAATTTTAAAAACCCACCAAGCAAAAGCTTGGTGGGAGAATTGGGATTTGGAACTAAGGAATTATTGGGTAAAAAAATCTGAATACTTTTAATAAAATGATTTCCTTTGGCTTGACAGCTTGAATCTTCAACCAAGCAAGTACAAATTTCACTGAAAAGGATAAATATCACTTGTACTATTTTCCCAAATAATGGGAATTTTGAAAAAATTTTTTAGGACAAAATTTACAAAAATGCGACTCACTACCACACTATCCAATGACAATCAATTAGTTATGAAGGGTGGCAAATTTCAGCATTGAAATAAAGATTTTGAAGCTAAGGGATGGCATGCGCGATCTTGGCTCAAGCCCGAAATGATAGTTGGTAGGCAGATGGAATGCGCGATCAGGTATGCCAGCCCAGCCGGATCAAGTCATCCAAAAGTCTAAAGCTCTTTCGAACGCAGGGAGTGCGAAGGACTATTGTAGAACCTAAAGCTCTTTCGACCAAAGGGAGAAAACTAAAAGTCTAAACATCTAAAAACTCAACCATTCACTTTCTAAAAACAGTCGGAGATTTACCAAAATGCTTGCGGAATGATTTGGTAAAATAGGCTGGATCATTGAAACCAGTTTCATAGGCAATGGTTGAAATAGGCAGCTCTGTTGCTTTCAACATTTCATAGGCCTTTTGCAATCGTATACTTCTGATAAACACGACCGGTGTTTGGTTGGTCAATGCTCTTAGTTTTCGGTAAAATTGAGATTTACTTAGACCAACACTTTTGCTTAAATTTTCAGTATTTAAATCAGGACGATTCAAATGCTCCAGACAATAAATTTTCAACTTCTCCAGAAAAATCTGATCAATGGAAAGCCCCATTTCTTCTAACGCACTCATTTTCGTGAAATACCTACTTTTCTCTAAGTTGAGCGAAAATTGTTCCTGAAGCTTTTTTCTAAGATTTAACAATTGTTCAAGTCTCACAAACAATTCTTCTTTGATAAAGGGTTTCACCAAATAAGCATCTGCTCCCGCTTTCAGTCCAGTAATTCTATCACCTCTAGAGGCTTTTGCCGTTAATAAAATTATGGGGATATGACTGGTACGTTTGTCCATCTTCAAAACCTTAGTCAATTCAATGCCATTCATTTCAGGCATCATCAAATCGGTGATAATGATATCCGGGATTTTTTGAAAAGCTTTTTCAATCCCATCTTTACCGTTAACCGCATGGATCACTTTGTACTTACCTTCTAAAATTTCTTTGAGAAAAACAATGACATCTTTATTGTCTTCAACAATTAGCAATAAAGGTAATTCATCCGCCAAATGCTCCTGCTGATTTAAGCTTGCAATTTCATCAGTTTTAGAGTCATAAAAACTGTTTGGCTTAGATTTCACAGCAGTAGAATCTTCCTGCAATTTAGCGTTGTTGCTTATTGGTATTTGAATAGAAAAAATGGTTCCTTCTCCAATGGTGCTTTCAACAGAAATGCTTCCCTCCATCAGCATGACCAATTCTTTGCAAAGGGACAAACCAATTCCCGTTCCCTCTCCCCTTCTCGTAGAAGTAGCGTCAGCCTGATAAAAACGGTCAAAAACATGGGGAAGTTGGGCAGCTTCAATGCCTTTCCCAGTATCTGAAAATTTCATCCTTAAAAAAGCCTGATCCCCTTCTAAAAATTTGTTTACATGTAAAACAACCTTTCCACCTTCATCGGTAAACTTCAAGGCATTGTCTAGCAGATTATAAACCAATTGCTGAATTTTTATTTCATCGAAATCCATCATCAGCGATTTTATTTCAGGATAAAATACCATTCTAATTTTCTTACTATTGGCCTTGCTGAAGAAAGATTCTGTCAAATAATTCAAATAGGGAATGATGTCTTTTTGCACCCTATTCAATTTCATCAATCCACTGTCCACTTTGGATAGATCCAATAATTGATTGACCAAGTTTAAAAGATTGTTGCTGTTTCTTTGAATCAATCCGAAGGCATTCTTAAACTTCAAACTTAAATTAAGATCTAAGTTTAGGCTATCTGCATTTTTCTTCATCTGATCATTGATGCCCATTATTACCGTAAGCGGTGTTCTAAACTCATGTGAAATATTGGTAAACAATTGATTTTTTAAATCATTTACATCTTTAAGGTGTTGAATGTTCAATTGCTCTTCCAAAATTACTTTCTGATCCAATGCATGTTGAGCCAGCGCTTGTTCTTTTTCCCGCTTTAGCAAGTTGGTTCTATAGCCAATGATAAGCGCGAGCGAAACAAGCATAAAAATTATGGAAAGCCTTAGAAAATCATCCACCTGCGAAGCATTAAGATGCTGAAGGATCAATCCCATATCATACAATACCAAAATGGTAATTCCCAGCATTAATGGACCAAATGAAAGCATATAAAACTTCTTAAAATTGTTTCTGCTTTTATCTCCCGTCAAGACCAGAATAAAACCCAATGTTGGAGTAAGTAAAGCGCAAATATCCGATAGCCCATTGTAAAACCAATGATAGCCAATGCCAAAGGGCATGAATATATTGAGCAGCATAACAAAAAAACAAAGCACATAAAATACTGGAAGCAATTTGCCTGTGAGGAAAGAAGAATTATCGTGGCCGATGTATTTCTTTGTAAACAAAAGACCTGAAATCTCGGTTACGAAGAGCCCAATAAAAAAAAATGTGTCGTAGTAATCAAACAACATCGGAAATGGGACATAGCTTATAAACTCGTAAGATTGAAAACCTCGATTGAGCAAACAGCCAAATACCAGCAAAGAATAATACAAATGAATGCGATCTTTTTCGATGAAATAAAGGAAAAGAAAAAAGAGCCCCTGAATCAATAAAACCCCAAAAAACAAGCCCGCCCTTTTGGCATAAGACAAATTATTCCCAATAACCAGTGGATCCAAATGCCATAAATTAAATGCATCCATAGGATGATAAGGATCACTTCCCTCAAGCCTTATGAACACATCCAAAACCTCATCTGGTCGAATATCAAATTTTATCAGGGAAACCCAAAAACGGATCGGGCGATTATTTAAATAAACATATTCTCCTGACTTTTGAATTTCAGTAAAATAACCACCTTCAAGATTAGATTTTATCAAATAGGTATCCTGATGGTTATAGGTACCAACATCATTCCCTAATTTATTTGCAAGGTGTAAAATATGTTGACCGCTAAAAGTAGAACTACCTTTTAATTGGGTTTTTATCCAATAAACACTTTCAGGGTTTATCGTAACTTCTTGAGAAGCAAACCATTTTATTTGATCATTTGAGGAAATCAAGTCTTCTATCTTGAAATCACCTTTGGGATCTTCCAATACAAAAAGTGGCTCGATTTGATTACCAACTGAAATAGAAGATTTGCCCGAGTCGAAATAACTTCCGTCGAATTGATAATGATTTACAAGTAGTTCCTTTGCATTTTTCTGTCCTAAAACAGATAAATTAATCAGGATAAAATACAAAAGGGACAGTGGGTAATAAAATCTGTTCCCGTTCATAGCGAAATATTGGCTTGGATTATGTGTCTAATACAACTAATATACAATTGAAATGTATATTAAAAAAAAATAATTTTTATTTAAGGCATAACGTTAAGAGATTCAATTACATTTTTTCTCTTTGCGTTAACAAAAACAAAAAAAAAATCCCCGCAGAAAATTTTCTGCGGGGATTTTATATTTGTTTTTTTTTGGAATTCAATTCCTTTTAGCGATTCTGTTGGGCTTTCAAAACTTGCTTGATAAATTCTTTTTCAGCCATGTAAAGCTTACCAACTTTCTCGACTGGTAAGACCTTCTTGAACTTGGCATTGTATTCTTTGTTCAAAGCGGCTTCTTCTTCTCCTTTCTTTATATGATTGTCAGCATCAGAATTGTCCTTGTACTTTTCCTTAATCTCACTTTTAGCATTCATATACTCTTTGTAGATCGGGAAGAATTTTTCAGTTTCCTGGTCTGTCAAATTCAACTCCTCAGTTAAGAAAGCCAATTTCAATTGGATAACTTTACTTTTGGTGTCTGCATCCTGGCCATAAGCCATCAGGCTTCCAAAGCTCAAAAAAAGAACCAAAATCAAATATTTTGCGCATCGTAGAGTTTTCATATGTAATCTTTTAAAAGTTCGTCATCAATTTCATCTAACAAATATTCCTGGATTTTGCGAAGTTCACTGTCTTTGGTCAAAGTAAAAATATCTATGTCTTCTACATTTTCCATAAGAGAGAAATCATCTATTTCCAATCCCTGTACTAATTGACTGAAGTCAGCATCCGATAGTTTATTCAGCTCTGCTTTTAAATCGAAATTATCTGCTAAAGGGTCTTCAGTTCCAGGCAAAATCGGTCCTGCTCCATCTGTTCCTCTGATAACAAACATACCAATCATAAACATAATCAAAACTGCAGCAACAGCCGTCAAGGTTCTGACAAAGCCTCTTGATCTTTTCGCAGGACCAGGCTCTGCAGCCGCATCCATTTGAATTACTCTGCCCGCCGCTTCAGCTGGAACAGCAACTTTTTCACCTTCCTCCGCTTCAATTCTTTCTTTCAATCTGGCAGAGAAATTCTCGAAATAGCCATTCGGAACAGAAAAAGGAGTTTTCATTTCCTTTATTTCATCCAAAATTGGGCTGCTTTCCAGCTCTTCCTCTTTGATTCGTTCCATCAACCTCGAAGAAAACCCTTCAAAATATCCTTCAGGCAAACTATAGGAAGAATCATCCCGCAAGTGTTTCAAATTGGCATCAACTTCTTCCTCTGCCGGAAGTGTTGTCACCTTTTGTAAAACCTGAGCAGGTAGATTCTCAAAATAAGCATCGGGTACTTTGAGATAGTTTTTTTTGAGACCCAATAGAGCCGCTGGAAGGGCAACTTCTTTGTCCTGACTTAGGTTAATAGCACAGTCAGCAGCAAAAGAAGCATTGTCCTCAAAGTAATTATCCGGAACCTTAAAAGGGTTGGTCCGCGGAATTTTACTGAGGATCGGTGCGATCTCCCTGATTTCATCCAATATGTTATTATCTTTCTTCATTATTGTGGTAGCTAAAGGTTAGATGTACACTTAGCAGCTACGTTTAATCTTCCGAAAAGTATTTTTCAATTTTCTTAACAGCATGATGGTAAGAAGCCTTCAAAGCTCCGACTGAAGTCCCTGTAACCTCAGACATTTCATCATATTTCATTTCTTCGTAATACCTCAATTTAAAAACAATCTTTTGCTTATCTGGCAATGTTTCTATCGCTTCCTCCAATCTGATCTGCAAATCATCGCCATCGAAAAAGGGATCTGAGCTCAACATAGATTTCAAATCATAGTCGTCTGTTTCGAGTGGAGTTGTTTTTTTTCTTTTCCTGGAATTAATAAAAGTCAAGGATTCATTGGTGGCTATTCTATAAAGCCAGGTGTACAATTTGGAGTTTTGCTGAAATTTGGCAAGGTTCTTCCAAATCTTAACAAATACATTTTGTAGGACATCATCTGCGTCGGCGTGAAC
This sequence comes from uncultured Chitinophagales bacterium, assembly GCA_937927195.1. GTDB lineage: Bacteria > Bacteroidota > Bacteroidia > Chitinophagales > UBA2359 > JAHDGP01. The sequence continues at coordinate 242 of CALBCY010000352.1, read as the reverse complement.
CAATACAATCCTACGGATGTGCCAATATAGTCTTTCCTGATAGGCATTAACCAGTTTATTAAATGCTTTTTCCTTGGTAGCCGGATCCTTAAATTCTTTTAGTATTTCTTCGTCGCTTACTTGCATTGCTTTAATTAAAGGTTTCGATGTAATGCTTTATTGTAAAATAGCTTTAAAGATAAGAAAAAACCCTTTGTCCTTTGTTTCTTTCTTTTCATATTAAGGGTTATTTCGGGAATTGC
>CALBCY010000351.1 GCA_937927195.1 uncultured Chitinophagales bacterium | reverse complement strand
GATTATCCAACGCTCATTGGAGATGCCATTTTAGATTCCCAATGGGGAGGCGAACAAACCTATGCATATTTTGACAGCATACACAATTGGGCCTCATTTGATAACAATGCTTCGGCTGTTAATAGTTATGTACATTTTAGTTTGATTCAGTTTGGTTTTTCATCAAATAGTAATGCTTTTTGGGATGGAGAGCGATTGACATTTGGTGATGGAACACCAGGTACCAATAACCCTTTTACTAGTCTTGATATATATGCCCACGAGTTTGCACATGGTGTGACTGAATTTTCAGCGGACTTGGAATATTCAGATGAATCGGGCGCTTTAAATGAATCGTTCAGTGATATCTTTGGGGCTTGCTTGAAATACTTTTCAAAACCAGAAGATTTTAACTGGTTAAATGGGAATGATATTTATACAAATGGAGCGGGCGGTTCACGAAACATGAGCAATCCGAATCAGTTTGACAATCCAGATACTTATGGAGGTGATTTTTGGCAAACTGGATTCAGCCCTAGTGTGCACAACAATAGTGGCGTACAAAATTATTGGTTCTATTTGATTTGTGATGGAGATCAGGGAACCAATGACAATGGCGATGATTTTTCTGTTTCCCCGATTGGTTTTGAAGCAGCTGAATTGATTGCCTTTAGAACCTTATCCGTTTACTTGAATCAATTTTCGGATTATGACGATGCTCGTTTCTTTTCGATCATGTCCGCAGAAGACCTTTTTGGAGCATGTTCACCTGAAGTTATAGCGGTGACCAATGCTTGGCATGCTGTGGGAGTTGGAGGAGCTTACAACGAGGCTGTTGTTGCCAGTTTTCAATTGTCAAACAATTATGCCTGTTCCGTTCCAGCGACCATTTCAATAAATAATTTGTCAATAAATGCAAGCAGCTACACTTGGGACTTTGGAGATGGAATGACTGGTTCAGATATTGCACCAGTTCATATTTATAACAATCCTGGAACCTATACTGTTTCATTAATTGTAGAAGGAAGTACACTTTGTAATACTTCGGATACATTGGTTTGGGTTGATGCTTTAAGTGTTGAAGACAATCAGGAAATTATAATACCAGATTGTATACCAGCTCCTGCTTCGATTGTATCAGGAGGAGGAATTGCCTCTTTTAGTTTGGAAAGTATTGAAAATGAGAGTGAGGGTAGCCAGTTTCCTTATGAAGATTTTTCATGTCAGTTTCAAGGAGTTTTAACAGAAGGAACCATATTTCCTGTTGAACTGGAGTTGTTTAATTCGGGCTATGTGTCTATATGGTTAGATGGAAACAATGATGGAGATTTTACGGCGGATGAAATTGCTTATCAAAGCAGCGATGAGTTGTTTGTCCATAATTTTGATTGGTTGGTTCCTGGGGTGACTGTTTTTGATACAAATCTGCGCCTGAGAGTGATTTACAGCAATACACCTGTGAGTGATCCATGTAGTTTGACCAATAGTGGACAAGCCGAAGATTATAGCGTTGAAGTAAGCGACAATACATTGCCTCCTATTTGTTTTTTCACTGCTAGTTTGACATCTGCTTTGCCCGATGAAATCATTAATTTCACAGACCTTAGTTTAAATGTACCAAGCAATTGGTCATGGGATTTTCCAGGAGCGAATGTTTCAACTTCCTCTAACCAAAATGTCTCTTTGACTTACCCAGACCTTGGTGCTTATGATGTTACTTTGATTGTCTCTAATCAATATGGCAATGACACTTTGAGCATTCCCAATTATATCAATATCATAAATACTTTTGACATGTGCGATATAAATACGACGAATGCTCCAAATGGAATCTTTTATGATCCGGGAGGTGAGAATGGATCCTACTCAAACAACGAGAATTGCAGCTTATTGATTGCTCCATTCTGTGCTGAAACTATTACTCTAAGCTTTCCATATTTTTCTACTGAAAGTGGTTTTGACTATGTAAGGGTTTATGATGGTGCGGACGCAAATGCTCCTTTAATAGGTAATTTCTCTGGCACTCAAAATATAGCTCCATTGACTTCGACAGGTCCAGAACTTTTTGTTACGTTTTACTCAGACGGATCTGTAACGCGCCCGGGATTTGAAATTCAGTGGGATGCTGATATTTTATCATCTGAGCCCTTCAGTTTGAGTGCATCGGTCGATAACGAAAATCCACCATTAGGTGCTCCAATACAATTTTTCGATGGTTCTTCTGATTTGGCAAATGCGTGGAATTGGGACTTTGGAGATGGCAATACCAGCACTTTACAAAACCCAATTCATCAATATTTGAGCAGTGGCAACAAAACCATATTCCTAGAAGCTAGCAATTGTGATTATACGGAATTCGATACATTGACGATTGACGTTCAGCAATCGGCTGAATTGTTATTGTTACCTGAGTTTCAAGATTTGACTCTACTCAATTGTGGAGATTCTCTGTCTTCATTTTTAGTCGTAAACAATATTGGGATTGGTGATTTGGTGTTAAATTTTAACAGCAATACTGAAAACATGTTTGACTCTTTTGAAGATGGAACAATCAATGAGACGATTTGGGAATCGGTAACAGGAGTTGTTTCTGATATCTGCGGAACCAATACTGGTAATGAAGCACTTTACTTTAACTCTGGATTTGACAGACATGCCATTACCCAAGTAGTAACTTTGATGGCTTCTGACACCCTTAGTTTTTATTTAAAATATGGAAGTTCTGGTGGAAGTTGTGAAGCAGTTGATCTAGGCGAATACGTAGAAGTTTCCTATAGAATTGTAGGCGACAATACATGGACAAGTATTGAGATTTTTGATGATTTAAGTAATTATTATTCTTTTAATCAAGTAAATATAATACCTGATGATGATGATTATGTTGGCATGCCTGTTCAATTTAGAATACGTCAGATAGACAATTCAGGAACGGGGTCGGATAATTGGGCCATTGATGATTTTGAGATCAAACAATCAACTGCTAATGTATCTTTTTCACCAGAAGCAATTACAATTTCCGGGGGTTCAACCCAAACAATAAATTTCACCATCTATAGGGACAATCGAACGGAAGGCTTTTATGACAATACCTTCCTTATTTCAACAAATATAATTGGATTGCCGATTGTAGAATATTCTATAAATTTAAGTATAGAAGGAGAAGGAATATTGGACCATAGCCAAGATTGCGTTTTGTTTAATACCATACAAGAATTTACAATTGATAGTCAAAAGCTTGTATTGTATAACAACGGTTGTGGAGATATTGAAATCGAAGAGATCGTTTCTTCTCACCCAGATTTTATAATAAGTTATCAAGAAGGCAGCATTGTGCCCAACGATTCTTTGATTGTTGATTTATTATTCAGTCCACAAAGCTTTGGTGATTTTGAAGAAACCATAAGCATTGGTTACGACAATGGCTTAGAAGCAATAGTTTGCATGGAGGCGACCTCATTGGGTGCACCCATTGTTTCTTCTAATCCTGAAATATTGGACTTGGAATTGATTAATTGCCAGGATTCAATTCAAGGCTCTTTCACTTTGTACAATACAGGAAACGGTCCTTTGGATTTTGTTATTCAACAAGAAGTATTGGAGGATTTTGAAAATGGATTTGATGAAAATATTTGGACCATAATCGGAGGCGAGCTAGGAGATTATCCATGCGAAAACAACTCAGGTGATTACAGTTGCTATTTTTATTTTAATGGAGAAAGGACCTTAGAGGTACAACCTTGGAATATTTCCAGCCAATCAACAATTTCCTTCTTCTTAAAATATGGAAGTGACGGTTTCTGTGATAGTGTAGAACCAGGTGAACACATTGTATTTGAATATTCTACGGATGGATTCAATTGGAATTCAATCAATGCTTATGAGGATATACAAGCTTACTCCGAGTTTATTGAAATCACTGAAACCATCCCAATAAATGCCGTGTCGCCTAATACTCGTTTTAGGTGGACACAACCATTCCACTCAGGCTCATTTACTGATTATTGGGTTTTAGATGACATCCGCTTTAGTGGTTCTTCAAACGAATTTTCTTTTCAACCCTCTGAAGGAATTGTAGCAGCTGGTGATTCACTAAATGTCAACTTCACCTACTATAGAGAAAATAAAATTGCTGGTGATTATGAAGAACTCATAAGCATCATGACCAATGATCCGACACAAAACGATTTTGAAAGGATGGTCAATGTCAGCATTTTAGGCGATGGTGAATTGTCAATGAATAGTGGCTGCTTGCTGTTTACACCAATTTTAGAAAACACCAGTGCATTAGACAGTTTTGTAATAACCAATACAGGTTGTGCTCCTTTGATTTTGACCAATTTTAACTGTTTGGATTTAGCGCTTGTAATTGATCAAGCAGACATCGATTTAAACCCCAATGATTCCATCTATGTTTACTTAGAACATCAGCCCAATTTGTTTGGTGATTATTCTGGTGTTATTGAGTTTAATGCAGATGGTGTTGATGTAGAAAAATGTTTTGAAAGAACGGTCCTGGAAGCAGCTGAATTAAACTTAGTTACAGAGTCTGTTTCCTTGGTTGGCGAAGATTGCCCTGGTGAGGTACAAGGCAGTTTTAGCTTTTCGAATATTGGGAATACAGCGATGGATTGGAGTTTATTAGTTTCAAATACTACTGATTTTGAAGAAGCCGTTTTTGAAAGCTCGATTTGGACTTCTTCAGGTGTTAATGATTCCTATTGCGGTTTTTACAATGGTCAAAAAGCGCACAAGTTTAGTAACAACGGAACTCGATTTATTTCTTCCGAGTTGGTCTATGTTACAGAAGCGACGACATTGGAATTCTATTTAAAATATGGATCAGATGCCAATGATATTTGTGAGGAAGTAACATTTGGAGAAGAGATCTCAATTCAATATGCTACAAATGGAGGTTCTTGGACCACTATACAAGCTATGACTGATATAACGTTTTATTACAATTGGAATTTGGTAAGTGTTGACATACCAGACTTTTTGTTTGGTGAACAGGTGAGTTTCCGTATAACTCAACTTTTTCACGATGGATTTGATTTAGATGTTTGGTCTATTGATGATTTGGCATTGAATGTTGCGGATGTTGATTCTGATTTAGATTTCTCTATGGAAAGTGGAACTGCTGAAATAGATGAAGAAGTTAGCATTAATTTTACAATTAATACAGCAGATTTGAATGCCGGTTCCTATGAACTTGAAGTCTTTCTTGAAACCAATGATCCCACGCAAATACAGACAATAATTCCTGTTACTTTATTGATAAATGGTGATCCTGATTTTGCTTACAATGGTCCGGATTGTCATGATTTCGGTTCTATCTTTAATGGTACGACAATGGTGGACAGCATTTTTATAGAAAACATTGGCTGCGCTCCCTTGACGATTTCGTCAGCAACGACTTCTAATCCTATTTATACAGTTTTATCCTATTCGGAAACCATAAGCCCAGAAGAAGGAGGCAGTTGGTTCCTGTTGGAGTTTGCGCCAGAAACAACGGGTAATTTTGAAGAGACCCTTAATATCAATACCCCGCAAGGAATAGAAACAATTTGCATAGTAGGAGCATCCTTGGCCGCTCCAGCAATAACTGTTACACCAGAAGTTTTAAATATTAATTTTAATTTATGTTCAGATTCTGTCGTCATTGATGTGCTTGTTGAAAATACTGGTGAATCTACTCTGACCTATGAAACCAGCAATATTTTTGCTAGTGATCTTAGCCTGGATAGCATTCTTGGACGTTGGCTTCAAAACAGTGCTGCTGTAACTCAATTGATTCCTGATCTTTACTTTTTTAGCGGTGGAGATTCAGGCCAAGAAATAAATGATGGAGGAAATGACATGTATGACAATGGGAATTACTTAAATACCAATTATTTGAATTCCATCGCATATACAGGAGGCAATATAAATTCCGAAAACGGTTCATTTGGTACCGACGGGCAATATTTCACAAGCAAAGTTCCAGGTATGTTTTTAATGGCTGCTGATTTAGACGATGTATCTTATTTTAGTATAACTGGAAATTTGGGAGCAGATGGAAATGGGATTAAAGAAGAAACAACCTTAACCTATAATTCTAATTTAGATGAAATGTATACGGGCTATGTAAGCAGAGTATATGATAGTAATGATCCAAGTATCAATCACCTTATTATTGTCCCTAGTGATGACAATATTGAAGCAAGCATAACCCAGGGAACTCAAAACGAAAATCATTACTTCAATAATTTGGAAAATACTGAACGGATCTATTATATATTGTTTGCCACCAATGGTGGAAATGAATTTGTGAGTGATGAAATTTTTCAAAATGTGTTTGAAAACTTTGTAGAAACCATGTTGCCAAATTTGAGTAGTGTAGTTTCAATCCAAGAAGAATCGGTCTCCCTTGAACCAAATGATTCCTCCTATATAAGTTTGGTTTTTCATACGGAAGACTTAGAACCTGGTGTCTTTAATTTCACCTTGCCCATTAATTCTAATGATCCGAATTCGCCTACTCTTACCATTCCAGTAATGGCCAATGCGATAGACATTCCTTGTACAGAATTTGAGTACAATCGACTGACTGAGTGCACAGGAGAAGTTCAGTTTACAGATCTTTCTCCATTGGGAGCAGATACATGGTATTGGGATTTTGGAGATGGAAACACTTCAAATACACAAAATCCAACACATACTTATGAAGAGAATGGAACCTATACAGTTAGCCTCAGTGCAGGCAGCAATTTTGTTTTATCACAATACCTATTAACATTCGATTTGACGATAAGTAATATTGATGTAGCAATAGAAGCTTCAGAACCAATGGATGATGGAAGCATCGTGTTTAATGGGACATCTGAAGCTGGAGAAACGTGGCTTTGGGATTTCGGAGATGGCAATACTGCAGAGTCACAAGATGCCAGCCATGTGTATGAACAATCAGGTAACTATATCGTGACTCTCAACACTTTCGATGCTGATGGATGTTCAGGGACTGCAAGCGATACAATTGATTATACAATAGTTGGAATTTCAACATTGTTAAGTCATCATCTCAATATTTTCCCGAATCCAACTCATGGTGTTTTTAGTTTACAAAGAAACACAACCGATCCAATGAAAGTCAGTTTGTACGATGCCAATGGCAAAATGCTTGTAGCTCCGTTCTCGTTAATGGAAGAAACAAGCAACATAGATATTCGAAATCAACCGGATGGCGTTTATTTCTTAAAAGTTCAATCTAGAGAGGTGGTGTATTATGATAAAATTGTAAAGCAGTAAAACCAGTCGAGTGGATAAATGCGTAAATGCCTAAATGTAAATAAAATACATTTAGGCATTTTTTTGACAGCAAAAAATGATGTAATTTAAAATACACAACGATGAAATGTTTGTATAAATTATTCCTTTATTTAACATTAGTGATTTTATGCATAGATTGCAATTCACAAGAAACTGATTTTTGTCCTTTAGGAGCAAAATTTAAAATTTTGAGTGGCGATTTACTTGATATTGTAAATCACTTTGAAGTGACAAAAGATACGCTCATAGAAAATAAAACTTGCCGCAAAATTGTTGATAAGCCATCTTATTCCGATCCAACATATTTTGTTTACCAAGATGGTTTAAAGATTTATGAATATAGAGATTCTATTTTTGAATTGATATTTGACTTTGGTTTACAAATAGGAGATTCATTAAACAACTATAAGATTGTAGGGATCGATACTATTGAGGTAGAAGGAAGACTTTTCCCAAGACAAAGTATTCAAAGTATTTTTGACACTATATTGATTAATGGATATGAAACTGAATACATCATTTATCCTATTGGTTTCCAACATTCCCGTAATCCATCCAGATATATAGAAGCAAGTTTAGATCCTGTAATTAAATGGTATAGTCTGAATTGTTATGCAGATGAATGGGGAAATACAATTTTTAACAATGAGAATATTTCAACAAATTGTGATTGGGCGGTAGGTAATAACGAGTTAAATAACTTAAGTCAAATTAGTTGGAGAATGATTGCGCCCTGTGAATTCTATTGTGAATCCGATCAATCAATTGAAAGGGTAAATTTCTTTTCGATTGATGGGAAGCTTCTTTATGAGATTACCAATCCTAGCTCTCAATTTAATATTCCCTGTCAATATGCTGGATTGATAATCGGAAAAATGTACCTAAAGAATGGCGAGAAAGTAACAGAGAAGTTTTATTTACATTTTGAGTACTAGACAAATCATGGCTTTCCTTTGGTGTTTTTACCAAGGGATCTGCCCTTTTGGTCATAAGACCAAAAGTAAGCGTCATAAGGCCAAAATATAGCTATTTTTTTTTGAGAAAATGTCCAGTACTCAAAAATTGGATATAAGAGAAGTGGATATAAGAGTCCTCTTTCTATCGCATATAGAAGTTTGGGGAGCTTGGTGGGACTTAGCATGAAGCCATTATTTTTGGACAAAATATTAAATGCTGTTTTTGTCTGAAATGCAGTTTGAGATCCCACATTTACCATTTAGCAAACAAGGCGTTGTTAATTTCAACAAATGCCGCATATACAATCAATGATTTCTATTGCAACTTTTACTTTTACAGATTTTTACATTTTTTACATTTTTTGCATTTCTTACAGTAGGCCTCTTGCTTTTATCTCGAGGTACTTATTAATTGTATTAATGGTTAGTTCTTCAGAGCTGGTTAAAATACTTTGGATGCCATATTTATTGAGTTCTCGAACAATCTGTCTTTTTTCATAAGATAGCTTTTCAGCAATAATTTTATCATAAACCTCCGAAAGGCTTCCTGTTTCTTTTCGACTAAATATTTCCAACTCCGAATTTTTAAAGAATACAACAACAAGCACATGTTGTTTTGAAATTCTTCTTAAAATTGGCAATTGACGCTTTAAAGAATTGAGGGTTTCAAAATTGGTGTAAAGAAGTATCAAAGACCTGGGGCGCAATTTTGTCTTGAAAAGGATGTACAATTTTGCATAATCGCTTTCTAGAAATCCAGTTTTCACCTTGTACAGTGTCTCTTGAATTTTCATTAATTGTGTTCCATTTCGATCGGCTTTGATAACCTTGCCAATTTTATTGGAGAAGGTCACCAATCCGGCTTTGTCATCTTTTTTTATTGAAATATTGGATAAAACAAGCGCAGAATTTATTGCATGGTCAAGCAAAGTTAAACCGTTGAAAGGCATTTTCATGATTCTTCCCATGTCTATTACATTGTAAATATTTTGGGATTTTTCATCTTGAAATTGATTGACCATCAGTTCGTTTCTTCTAGCAGTGGCCCTCCAATTAATTTCACGAAGATCATCTCCTTGAACGTATTTCTTGATTTGTTCAAATTCCATGCTGCTGCCAATTCTTCGCATTTTTTTTATTCCATATTCTGATAACTGGTTTGAAATTGCCATTAACTCAAACTTTCTCATCTGGAGGAAAGAGGGATAGACAGGCAGACTTATATTTTCCCCAATTTGAAACCTTCTTTGGATTAGACCGATAACAGTTGAGGCGTAAACATTTACTTTACCAAATTCATATTCTCCTCGTTCTGTTGGCCTAAGCGTATAGGCAATTTCTTTGGTTCCTCCCGCAGATATCTCATCTTGATAGTCTTTATTTCGAACCTGAAATTGAACTGGAACCTCATCTATTACTCGAATAGCTATTGGAAAGCGGTATCTGCTTTCTAGTAAAATCCTAATATCGTTGTCGTCCCCATTGGACAGTCGCTCTGTTGAAATTCTTTCTCCCTCAATTCCGTTTGAAACACGAAACAAAAGAAACATTTCAACAAGAAACAAAGCAAAAAATACGAAGCATAGAATTTGAGCTATAGGAAGCAGCACAGGATAAAAATGTGCGAATAAAAAGAGCAAGCAAACCAAGGCTATGCACAAAAAGAATCGATTTTTAATGAATAGGTTTTTCACAATCGATTATCTTGGGACTTCAATATTCTGAATCAATCTATCAATGACATCATCGGCCTGAAGCCCTTCCATTTCACGCTCCGGACTCAACATAATTCTATGTCTCAGCACTGGCTTGGCCATGTATTGAATATCTTCTGGAGTGATGAAATCTCTCCCATTTAAAACAGCAAAGGCTTTGGCTGTGGAAAGCAAACCCAAAGAGGCTCTAGGTGATGCACCAAGGTAAAGATCTTTTGTGTTTCTGGTTTGATTGACCAATTGGGCAATGTAGGCCATTAGTTTTTCCTCCACTCTGACCGTAGCAACTAGCTCTTTAAACTCCATCAATTGTTTGGGTGAAATGACTGGATTAATTTGGTCAGTGTTGTGCTTTAAGTTGTTGGTATGAAAACCTTTAAGGATTTCGACTTCTTCCATTTCAGAAGGATAATCGACATTGATTTTCATTAGAAATCTATCCAATTGAGCTTCTGGCAGTCGGTAAGTCCCTTCTTGTTCGATGGGGTTTTGAGTGGCCAAAACCATAAAGGGCGCTTCCATTAAATATTTGTTGCCATCGAAAGTTATTTGTTTTTCTTCCATTACCTCGAAAAGCGCCGCTTGAGTTTTGGCGGGGGCTCTGTTTATTTCATCAATCAAAACTATATTGGAAAATATTGGTCCCTTTTTGAAATTAAACTCTGAGTTAGCAAAATTAAAAATGGAAGTACCCAAAACATCTGACGGCATTAAATCCGGTGTGAATTGAATCCTTGAAAAATCGGTCTTTATGGTTTTCGCTAACAATTTAGCTGAAAGTGTTTTTGCAATTCCAGGCACACCTTCAATAAGGGCATGCCCATCGGCGAGTAGGGCGACTATTAAATAATCAATCAATTCTCTTTGTCCAACGATTACTTTTTGAATTTCTGATTTGACATCAGCCAAGGCATTTTTCACTGCAGTAAGATCCGTTCTATTTTCAAAATCAAAGTTATCGGATTCATTTCTCAATCCTTCTTCCTTGTTTTGTTCCTTGTTTTGTTCATTGCTTAAATCATTCATAATTCAAAGTCCGAATTTATATAATTGTAATCTTTTAAAACATTTCTAATAAATTGTAAAGGTGCTTCAGTTGGTTGAACCTCTAAAATATTCTTAACCTTCTTAAAAAGCTTGAGGATAATTTCAGTATTTTCGACTGATTCAGATTCTTTCAAAACTTCCTTTATCAATTGAATGTCTTTATCGGATAAAATATTCACTTGTGGATATCTAACGATGTGGTCGTCTTCAACCATTTCAAAAATCGTTTCATCAAACTGTGTGGCTTTAGACAATGAGATCACTGTTGTTCCAGCAGCCATGTCCCCTACCCTTTGTCCCCATTCTGTATAAGCAACACTAATTAATCCCACTGCACCAAAAGAAAGTGTAAAATCGACCAGTCTCAATAACCATCTAATGATATAATTTCCAACTGTAGCCTTTGCGCCATCTAAGCGAACCACCTTCAATTTCATAATCCGCTTTCCGATGCTTTGGCCATTGAGTAAAATTTCACAAGCCAAATGATAAAAAACCATGGTCAAAGAAAGAAAAGCTCCAATAATTGTAAAGGTAAATTGGGAAAAGAATCCTCCAATAACATCGATCATCAAGAAAGCAATGGCCGCTAAAATCACATAGACAGAAAACAAGATAATGCTGTCTAGCAAATAGGCCAAAACCCGGTTGCCCAAGCCAGCAATTTGATATTCAAGGTCAATATTTTGGGTAGTTCTTACTTTTACAGTCTTCATCGTTTGTATTGGGAGCAATGTAAGCAAATATATGATAAAAATAGCCTTATTTTTCAGTTGAACAAAATTAGGAGCTCAGGATAAACAGGAGAAAACCAGCAGTTTGCGTAAAGAGGTAATTTGTATTACATTAGATATATGAAAACAACAGTGCTAAGGATTCTTCAAATTGTGCTTTTATCTCTTATTGTTGGGGTTGCAGTGGCAAAATTTTACTTTTCGAAATCATTGCTTCCCCACCATGACACTGAGCAAGAAGCCAATATCTTAACAGAAAAAATCACCAATGTAAGCAAACTAGTTCTGGTAGAGGGAAATTTTACTGAAGTATTCAGCTATAAGGATTCTTATAAAATGCTGTACGATTATCTCTCTTTTGAAAAAAAAGCAATCATAAAAGTTTCTGCAAAAGCCGCCATTAGCATTGATTTAAGAAAAATGGTTTACAGAATTGATGAAGCAAACAAAATGATTATTCTTGAAAAAATACCTGAGCCTGAATTGATGATTGAGCCTGATATTCAATACTATGATCTTCAAGAAAGCACTTTCAATGAATTCAGTACAGCGGAACTCAATAAAATGAATCGAGATGCCGTTCAGCAAATTAAAGATTTGGTAAAAGACAGCAATTTGTACGAAAGGGCTAGAGAAAGAGTGACAGAAGAGTTTGAAGACATCGCCTTACTTTCAAAATATATGGGTTGGAAAGTTGTAGATCGAACCAGCCTTAAAAATCCCATCAACTTTGAGGAATTAAGAATTGTCGAATAAATGATTCAAAAAAATAAACATTTGAGGCGCTGATAGGCGCAATAAAGCAGGAATGTAGGCTTAGATTTGGGGGGCAATCACAAAAATCCCTCATTTCACTTAAAAACACCTTCTTCCTAACTATTTTAAAAAAAATTTCAATAAAAAACACCTTTTGCTTGCAATTGCTAATCCCTTATGCCTCATTCGACTATCCGTTTTTTTTCCATAATAAGCGATTCCATTAAAAAAATAAATTAGTACTCGAAGCAGAAGTTTTTTAATAAAATGTGTGACTTGCATGATCGCAATTGTCTATCCCTACTTAATTGATTTGCTGAGAAATAAATAATTTTTTTGTCTAAACGCATCGGTTTGTGAACCAAGCAAATACATTGAAATTTCTTATATGTGGATAACTATATATGCATTTTTTGTTTAGATCTGGAAACTTGAAACAAAACCTGTCGTAATAAACTAAACCAAATGATTCAGTTAGAATAAGCTTTAAACCCCTTCATGATTTAATAGTTAACCCCTCTGACCTTAATTACAAAAACCTTAACCATGAAAAAGTTCATCTTTTTTATCATGGTTGGCTTATCAATAAATACAATTGTTTTTGGATCATGTCTTTTGATTCCAACTGAATTGAACGATAGAATCGACGCCAACCAAACCATTATCGAGGGTCAGATAATTGAAAAATTTTCCTACTGGGGAATTGACGATCTAAATATCTACACAGCCAACAAAGTACTTGTATATAAAGTATTCAAAGGAGAAGTAAGCAGTGATGAAATTTTGGTTATTACAGAAGGCGGAACCATTGGTGACACTCGTCACGAAGCCTACCCCAATTTAAGTTTACAGATAGGCCAAGTAGGAATTCTATTCATCAATGGTATTCCGGACATTAAAATGTGCCTTGATTCTCCACTTCCTAAAGAAGCTCAATTTTATCCTACTGCCTCAAGCCAAGCCTTCGTTCATTATGATGTAAAATCATTAACAGCTTCGGATCCATTCTTCGAATACGAATCCATTGAACAAAGTGTAAAAAGTGTAATTGTGGAAAGAACAGGCAACCATCCTGTTGTATTGAATAATTTCACGCTCAACAAAAAAGACAAAACAAACACTCCTAGCCTTAGAGCTGTAAATGCAACAATTGATTGCATCTATCCAAATTCAGTGAGTGCAGGAACAGGAACAATCGTTGCCATTGAAGGAAGCAATTTTGGTTCTTATAACAGCAATTCAAAAGTTGAAGTTAGAAATGCCAATTCAGGAGGGACAACTTTCTTGGAATTGGATCCAGATTATATAATAGCTTGGCAAGATGATTTAATCGAAATAGAAATTCCCCCGAAAGCTGGCTCTGGTACTTTAAGGGTAACAAGTTCAAGTGGAAGCGTCGAATCAGAAACTTCCTTAAGAATAAATTTTGGAAGGGCAACTTTGGGTAGTGACCGAATCCCAACCTTTCTTGTTGATGACAATGGATCAGGTGGTTATGACTTTGCAATATCTACCAACAGTGCTTCAGGCGGTGTAAACCTTTTAACTTCTCCTGGTTACCAGGCTATATTGAGAGCGGTAGACAATGTTAGAGAATATGCTGGATTTAATATCAATATTACCGGAAACACAACAGTAAATGTAAAGGGAGATGATGGTGTAAATGTAATCATGTTTGACAATGATTCTGATCCATTGGGTGCTCCAGTTGGTTTAATGAAATCTCAGTTCACCAAATGTGGTGGCGTCTGGGAAGTAACTGGAATGGACCTAACTTTCAGAAGAAACAATACAGGAACTCCTGCTGTAAATTGGTACTTTGATGCAGCAACAAATATAAATGGCGCAATTGATTTCGAATCTGTTGCTATCCATGAATTGATGCATGGTGCTCAATTGAAGCATGTTATTGAGCCTTCGGCCGTTATGTTTTATTCTTATGGTTACAATGTAATTCGAAGAGACCTTTCTGTTTGTGAGGATTTGGCGGGAGCAGAATGGGTCATGGAAGAAAGTTCTAATTACAATCCACTTTGCGATAATTTAGGTACTTATCAATTGCCATCAGAGTTTGTAGGATTTGATTCTTACGACTTTGATACCTGCCCTTCGGATATAGAATGCGGGGGCATGAACGCTCAAACTGAGGATGGTTATTTAGATGTGAAAATATTCTTGGAAGGATTTTCTGTCAATGGGTCCAATCTTAGCAATGCCATGTACAACAGTGGTCTTTTGAGTTTGGAACAACCATTCAGTGAAGCACCATACAATTACAATGGGACAGAGTCTTTCGACTTTTATGAAGACTTCCCTGGAACAACTGTCGATTGGGTATTGGTTCAACTAAGAGATCCCGAAGATATGAACACAGTAATAGCAGAACGTGCTGCCTTATTAGACTACAATGGCCAATTGATGGACATAGACGGGATAGAAGGCGTCTTTTTCCCAGAATTGGGCGGACGAGACTTCTACATAGCAGTTTATCACCAAAGTCATTTAAGCGTAATTTCAAGTACCCCACACACGATGGGCGATTTTAACAACATCAACATATACGACTTTACAGAATCAGAGACTCAGGCAATGGGCGTTCAACAATTAAAAGATGTGGATGGTAATTTCTGTTTGATTTCTGGTGATTATGATGGCAACGGCATCATCAACAGTTTGGATTACAACAAATGGGCTTCTGAGAATGCCTCTGTTGGAAAATACTTGAGTTGGGATGGTGATGGAAATGGAATCATCAACAACATTGATTACAACCTATGGACCAATAACAAAAGTAGAGTTGGGCATGCTCAAATTCAGTTTTAAAACTGCCAAATAAATAATTAATCGAGGAAAATGGGAACAAACGGAAACCTGGTCTGAATTATCGGATCAGGTTTTTATTCTTTCTGGAATGAGGAAGGCGCAAACAAAACCTCCACTTCTTGTACTTCTTGTACTTCTTGCACTTCTTGCACTTCTTATACTTCTTATGATCCGTTCCCAATTCCTTCAAAATTCTGTCTTTATTTTATTTTTCCATTAAAAGATTTGTCAAGACTGGTATTGAATGGTAATTTGCAAAAATGCAAGCTATTGTAATCGCCGTTGTAGGTCCTACTGGAGTTGGAAAGACTGCTCTTTGTTTGAAAATTGCTCAAGATTTTCAAACGGCAATAATTTCGTGCGATGCTAGACAAATGTATCGGAGGATGGATATCGGGACAGCCAAACCAAGCCTTGAAGAACTGGCTTTGGTCGAACATCATTTCATTGACAATTTAGACATTGAAGCGGAATACAATGCTGGAAGGTATGAACAAGAAGCATTGGCCAAAATTGAAGCCTTGCACCCTAGTAAAAAGATCTTGATTCTAACGGGGGGCTCTGGTTTGTATTTTCAATCTGTTTGTGATGGCATTGATGATCTCCCAAAGATAGATCCCGACATTAGGATAAAACTCAATGAAGATTTTGGCAATCATGGATTGAAATTTCTTCATGATCAATTCGAAAAACTCGATCCTGAGTATTTCAAAAACCTTTCCTATTCCGAACAAAACAACGGCCAACGCTTGATCAGAGCTCTTGAAATTTTGATAGGTACCGGTAAAAGCATTAAAAGCTTTCAGAAAAAAACCAAGAAGCAAAGGCCCTTTAGATGCATTAAAATTGGATTGAAGCGGGATCGTGAAATCTTGTACAAGAGAATCAATTCTAGGGTCGATCAAATGATAGAAGATGGTTTGTTGGAAGAAGTCAAAAGCCTGCTTCCATTTAGTCATTGCAACTCTATGCAGAGTGTGGGTTACAGAGAATTGGTTCAATATTTTAATGGAGAGATCGATAAAACAGAAGCCATAAGACTGATCAAACGAAACAGTCGTCGCTATGCAAAAAGGCAGATGACCTGGTTTTCAAAAGACGATGAAATCAATTGGTTTGATGCAGATGATTTGAATGGAGTTATGGAATTTGTAAAGGGAATTGTTTAAATCCATCTGTCCACAGTAAACAGCTAGCAAGAATCAAATTGTATGACGCGATACACTGCCTTGCCATAGGTTTTCATGCAAGTCCGAACAGCAACAAATGTCGTTGCATCAAATCGAATTCCGAAAACTGAATTCCGAAAACCTAATTATAGTATTTAGAATTTTTAAGCTCAATGCCATTTTTGTATTCAAGAAATACAACTTTACCGTTAGAATAGATCAGGTTACCAGTTCCGTTTCTTTTTCCTTCTTGGTATGAACCGACATACATGTTTCCATTGTTGTACTTGAAATAGCCAAATCCGTGTGGTTGACCGTTGCGCATTGGTCCTTTGTAAAGGCCTTTTTCTCCTCCGTGGACGAAGGTCATGCTACCAAAGGAAACTCCTCCGATATTTTTTTGTAAAATTTTATCGCCGTTCAAATATTTTCTAAGTTGAACTTTGCTTTTATTTTTAAATATTGAATTTCCATATCCATTTCTGGTTCCGTAGCGGTATTCTCCAATATAAATGTCTCCGTTGTCATATTCAAAAACGGCAAAGCCATGCGGTTCATCATCCTTCATTGGTCCTTTGTAGGTTCCCAATTTTCCATCTCTGCTAAAGCGCTTTGGTCTGTAAAGAATTTCACCAGTATATCTTCTTTGATCTGTCTGTTCTTCATTTCTATTGGTTTCAACAGGTCTTCGATCAGTTGCGACAGGTTCTTCGTATTTTCTATCCTTTACGTAAGGGTCTTCGCTCTTATATTCGTTGTAATCTCTACTTTCGTATCTATCAGGATATCTTTCATCTCCTCCTTCATAACGTCTTGGAGCAGTTTCTTCTTCATCTGAAGTATTGAACCAGCGATCTAAAAATCCGCCTTTTTTCTTTTGTTCAGGTTCTTCAATTCGGGAATATTCTCTAACGGGATAATCTGGTTCCGCTTCTCTTGCATAATTGTCACGAGCCATTTCTCTTTCAATTTCACGCTCAAGCTCTTTTCTCTTATCAATCTCTCTTTGGATTTCCAAGTCTTTCGTTCTTTCAAGATTGCGATCCTCTCTTATGTAGCTATCTGATCTTGAATCTCTTTGAGTTTCATATTCATTCGAAGCATAAGAATTCCCGCGATCGTTTGCCTTAATCGTGCGATTTGCTCCAGTATCCCAGGTAAACAAATACCATAGCATCACCAGACACAAAATGACGAAGGCAATATTCATAAATGTTTTAAAATTATCCATTAGATAGATTTTAAGGTATCGAACTTAATAAAATTGAATATTAACAAAGCATCAATTTCAATAAGCTAATAGTTCTGTTCGGTTAATTTCTCCTTTCATTCGTTATTAAAATAACCAATTACATTAAATGTTACAAACATAAAATGAGGAGTTGTTCAATAAATTTCATAAACAATCTAACAATTGCCTACAAAAAGATAACGGCGCAAATCGTGGTAAAATTCAATTACCAACAAATTTTATTTTCAAGTCTGATAAAAAAGATGAAAATATTATGCCAAAATATCTAAAATAATTGATTCTTCCACAAAAATAGCCGAAAACATTAGAGAAGGATTTCGCCATCAGCTGTTTACCAAGTATATATAAATCTTGGAAAATATTCACATTCACATATAACTGATCACAATTATTTAAATATTTACATTATAATAGAAGTAATTTGGGATTTCAATCCATAATTGTTGACCGCTTTATTGCTTTGTTTTTTTTAAAGGGCATAAAATAAAATGGAATTTTTCTAATAAAATGCCTGCATTGTTGTTTAATTATGGCAATTTTCATACCTTTGCATCCGATTTTATTTACATAACATAAGGTATTGATGTGCTTTATATCATGGCTAAGGCCTCCTGTCAGATTTTCAGGACCACTCGAGTCGGTATATTAATTCCTAAAATTTTATTTTAAAATGCAAACTAAGAACTTTGAAACAGTTTTCATTTTTACACCTGTATTTAAGGATTCAGAGGTAAAAGAAGCTATTAAAGCCTACGTAAGCTTCATGAAAGAACAAGGAGCTGAAATTCTAGAAGAGGACCTATGGGGCCTCAAACAACTAGCCTACCCTATTAAAAAGAAAACCACTGGTATTTATTTTGTAACCGAGTACAGAGCTACTGGCGAGGTTGTTGACGCATTGGAATTGAAATGCCGTCGTGATACTGCCGTGCTTCGTTTCCTAACAGTTAGACTTGACAAATACGCCATCAAATACAATGATGACAAAAGAAAAGGTTTGGCTGGAAGAAATAGAAAAAAGGCTGCCGCTCCTGCTGAAAGCGAGGAAAACGCCGAAAGCGCTGAAGGTGCTGAATAATTCATTAGTAACAAAAATTAAAATAGCTTATTATGGCTTCTAAAAACGATATAAAATTTCTTAGCTCACCGAAGATAGGTTCAGAGCGTAAAAAATATTGCCGTTTCAAAAAATTGGGAATCAATTACATTGATTACAAAGACGAGCAGTTTCTAACCAGATTTTTAAACGAACAAGGTAAAATATTTCCTCGTCGTCTTACAGGAAACTCTTTGAAATTTCAAAGAAGAGTGGCTCAAGCCATCAAAAGAGCAAGACACATTGCAATTTTACCTTACGTTACGGACCTTTTAAAATAATCTCAGCATGCAAGTAATTTTAACAACAGATATGGAGAGATTAGGTGTTAAGAATGACGTCGTAACCGTTAAGAATGGTTACGGAAGAAACTACCTTCTCCCAAAAAGATTGGCCATTATCGCCAATACAAGAAATTTAAATATTCTTAAAGAAAACACTCGTCAGTCCAATTATAAAATGGAACAGATGTTGGGTAAAATTCGTGAAGCAATTGCCAAAATGGATGCATCAGCTATCAAGGTTGGAGCAAAAGTTGGTACTTCAGGAAAAATATTCGGATCGGTTACTAATATTCAATTAGCAGATGCTATCAAAAAAGCAACTGGTTTGGAAGTAGACAGAAGAAAAATCACCATTGGAGACGAAATCAAAGCTTTGGGTACTTTCAAAGCAATCATTGATTTCCACCCAGATTTGAAACACGAATTATCATTCGAAGTTGTTGGTGAGTAATTCGCTTTTCGAATATCGGTTCTAAAATATAAATAACGAAACGCTGTCTGGTGAAAAACTGGATGGCGTTTTTTTTGTTAAAGCTGTTAGCCATTAGCCTTTGGCTTTTTTCTGATTTCACTAGCTATTTAGAACTTCGCTTTTAGTAGAGGCCTATTGGTGCCGAATCGTTGGACCGTCTCAGCTGCGCCTTTGTTATTGGTATGGCCGGGCGGCGATCCGCTTCAATTGGCCAATCGCCAATTTATGCCAATTGGATTTTTCATTTGAATCATATTCCAAAAATCTCCGTTAATCTGTGAAATCTGTGGTAAAAAATACAAACCCAAAGAATCTAACGACTGTCCTCTTCCTCTGGAAAGTAAATCCCAGATTAAAACAATTCTTGAAAAAGGGTTTGGAGGGGCAAGCTGTGAAATTGATTTTTCCTAGAAAAACGGAAGAAGAAAATCTGCTGAAACATGCCAGCAAGGCTGATGTTATGGTCGGTTGGCGTCCTACTAGCAAGTTGCTTGATCAGGCTTTGAATCTAACCTTGTTTATCAACCCTGGTGCTGGTGTTCAACATTTGTTGACTTTGTTTCGTGCTTTGTTCCGTGAAAAGCCAAAGCAGCGCAAACCGGTTTTGGTAAACGGACACGGTAATGCCATCTTAACAGCAGAGCACATCATGGCGATGCTATTGGGTGTCTGCAACAAAATTGTTCCGCATCACAATTGGATGCAGGAAGGAAAATGGAGAATGGGCGACAAACAAGCCAAGTCTTTGTCTCTCAAAGGTCAAAAAATTGGACTATTGGGCTATGGAAAAATTAACCAAGCCGTTCATCGGTTTCTCAAACCCTATCAATGTGACATTTCAGTACTAAAAAAACATTTTACAAAAGACAAAAAAGACTGTTGCTTTTTTACGCCAAAGCAGTTACATCCATTTTTAAAGCAAGTCGACATTCTTATTATAGCTATTCCTCTGACCTCAGAAACTGAAGGCATGATTGGCGAAAAAGAGTTGCAACTATTGGGTAAAAATGGGATACTCATCAACGCGGGCCGTGGGCCAATCGTAAATGAAAAAGCATTTTACCAAGCCTTAAAAAACAAGACCATCGCTTATGCTGGAATAGATGTATGGTACAACTACAAACCCAAACCCAATAAAAAAGGAGAAAAATTTCCTTACAAATTCCCCTTTCACAAATTAGACAATGTGCTTTTATCCCCTCACCGTGCAGCCTCACCAATGGACAATCTTGAACGCTGGGATGAAGTGGTTTACAATATAATTATGCTGGCAAGTGGAAAGAAAAAGTTTGTGAATGTGGTTGACTTGGAGCGGGGATATTAGTGTTGTTGGTGTGCCTGCGATTTTGGTACGCCCTGCGGGCTTTTGGTACGCTGCGCTGTTGGTACGCTCGGCTGCGCCTGCGCTTTTGGTACGTCTGCAATTAAGCCTAAAGGCTAATTTTTGACTGTTGGACTTTTTTTTAATTTTTAGAAACCTGCTCTTTTTAATTCGACAAAAATTACCAACAGACAAAGTTGGCCAATAAGGCCAACAAAGGCGTACCAAAAACAATGGACAAAGGCCAAGTGTACCAATAGCGAAGCGGACCAATAGGCCGAAGGCCGTACTTAATATTTGTTGGCATCTCCATAACTTTTAAAAACCTGCTCTTTTTAATTGGACAAAAATTACCAACAGACAAAGTTGGCCATTAAGGCCAACAAAGGCGTACCAAAAACAATGGCCGAAGGCCAAGTGTACCAATAGCGAAGCGGACCAATAGGCCGAAGGTCGTACTTAATATTTGTTGGCATCTCCATTACTTTTACAAACCTGCTCTTTTTAATTCGACAAAAAAAACCAACAGACAAAGTTGGCCAATAAGGCCAACAAAGGCGTACCAAAAACAATGGCCGAAGGCCAAGTGTACCAATAGCGAAGCGGACCAACAGCGAAGCGGACCAATCGACCTAATTTATGGCCTAAAATCTAAATTCATGTTTTAAGCTGCAGGTACTTCCACAAGGGAGCAGCGTGTAAGGATTGTTTAATTTTGTCTTCTATTAAAATTGTTTCCAATTCTTTAAGGGAACATAATTTCACAATAATATCTTCGGTCTCTTCCGGTTTGGGTTCTTGTACTTTCTCAAGCTCTGTCGCAAGAAAGCAATAGACCAGATTGGTGTGCGTCCCAGGATTGGCAGATAGGACGGTCCATTCCTCCCAATTTCCATTTCCATAACCTGTTTCTTCCAACAGTTCCCGCTTCGCGCTCGCTAAAGGATTTTCGTCGGTATCGTCGCAAATGCCTGCACACAGTTCTAAAGAAACCTCGCCCAAGCCATGACGGTATTGTTCCACCAAAAGTACCTCCCCCTCTTTGGTTATTCCTACAATGCTGACCCAATTGGGATATTCATAAACGTAGTAAGGATCGATGTGAACGCCACTTGGCAATTCGACCTTTTCGGATCGAATGGTTAACCAAGGAGGATCTTTGAAGATGTATTTGCTGGTTTTTGTTTTCCACTTCATAGGAAATAGTACGCCCTTCGGGCTTTTGGTACGTTTCGGCTTCGCCTGCACTATTGGTACCGAATCGTCGCATACGCACTAAGCTAATTTTATTGAATATGTAAATATTTTTTGAACAAAAAAAAGCTGCTTAAATTAATTGTAGGAATTCAATAACTTAAACAGCTTAATATCATGATATTTAAAGATCAAATATCGGAAAAACTATCGTCATATTCAATTCTTCAAAAGGCAAAAGAGAAAAAATTTACTATGCGTTCGGGAGGTAAAATAGATGCTTTAAATTTTATTCAAAGCTTTTTTATAATGATTCAAACCGGTGGTAATACTCTAAAAAGATGGGCAGAAACATTAAGTTTGTTAATCGACTCTCAGACCACTATTTCAGATGTTGCTGTTCATCATAAATTGCAGTTTAGGCAGGTTGCTTTTTTTACAAGTTTGTTAAGTGATGTAATCGCTGACCAGATCACAAACAGGACTCATAAAGGACTGACAACAAATCTTTTAGAATCCTTTGGTCGTGTTTTTTTAGAAGACAGTACTTGTATAAATTTACCTAAAAACGTGGCTGACTTTTTTAAAGGTTCACATAGTTCTGCAGGCAAAGCAGCTACTGCCAGAATTCAGTTTAGAACAGAATTAAAACAAGGAACCGCCAGTCATATAGAATTGCAAAGTTTTAGAGATAATGACCAAAGTTTTTCAGCAGCTATTTTACAATGTTTACTACCAAAAGATTTAGTGATTCGGGATATGGGTTACTTTAGTTTAAAAGTTTTTAAACAAATTATTGCAATAGGTGCTTATGTATTAACTCGGTATTTACCAAATACTCATTTGTTTGAAACAAATGAGCAGCAGGACCGAATCAGTTTGATTAACCTTATAAGAAAAGCTAAAAATGAAGGTAAAACTGTGATTGAGCAATCGGTAATAGTAGGAGCAAAAGACCTGGTACCTTTCAATTTAATTATGGTGAAAGTGCCAGAAAAAATAGCTGCCCAAAGACGAAGGAAAGCAAAGAAAAATCGAAATAGAAGAATAAATTATTCAAAGGAATATATGGAGTTATTGGACTGGAGTATCTTCCTAACCAATGTGGATAAATCTGTTTGGAGTCCCGCTGATGTACTCAAAGTTTATGGGTACAGATGGAGGATAGAAAACATCTTTAAATGTTGGAAAACTCATTTTAACTTTCAATCCTTATTCGCTGATAAACAGAGTTTAACACCGGCAAGAGTCATTATAACAATCTATTTATTATTGATTTGGATTGTCCTATTTTTTAACAGGCTTTACATCTACTTTGAAAAAGCCATTTTTGAGAAAAAAAATGAGTTTATCAGTTTAATGAAATTTGCTGACTTCATTATAAGATGGTTTACAGAATTGGGCAATTCAACAGAGCTGGAAAACTATATTGATAGGGTGTATTATTATTGTAAATATAATAAACGAAAAGGAAGGGAAAATTTTGCTCAAACGTTATATTATAAAAAATTAGCTTAATGCGTATGCGCGGCGGCGGTCCGCAAAAATGACGAAAAATCAAGGACTTACGTCACAGCGCCGGCTGCCCGGTTCCTAACGCTTCGAAACTCACTTAAATCCTAAAAAAAATAAACTCGCTTTATTGAGAATTTATTAAGTTTTCTAAAAGGTTTGATGACTGGAATTATTTAAATTGAGTAGGCTCAAACAGCATTTTTTTTAAACGGATTTAAGCAAGTTCCTCTGCTAAAATGACAAATGTCCGGAATTTCCATAAAATCAGGATAATGCATTCTGCTACTGCCTGATAATCAATAGATTCAAAGTCGAACTCAGATTAGTACAAAATAACAAGACAACTTCGGGATAGAAATACATTCAGGTTCTTGTTTGTTTTTACTATTGATTTGCTTGGTAGATTCAAATCAATGTCTAAAATCTAACATCTAACATCCAATCTCTGCTATTAATAATTACTTTTGCGTCATAAATAAAAAATTCTTCCGTTGTAGATAGGATTACAATAGCAAAAAGTGGTTTAGAAACGGGGATCAGGGATTTTCTTTTCTTGTTCTTGACCATAAATGAGGATTCCCAAACGATTTGATATCCAGGATAAATTGAGCTTTAATGAATAATAAAATCCCAATACTGTATTTTTTCTTGCTGACTGCTTTTGCATTCATAGTATTGTTTTTGCCTTCATGTCAGAAAGAAACATTCAGTACAAATCCAGATGATGCTTTGCTTATCTCAACTGATACGATCACCTTTGATACTGTTTTTACAAGTGTAGGATCTACAACCGAATTTTTTACAATATCGAATGATGCCAACAAGAGTGTCAGCAGCAAGGTAAGCATAGGTGGAGGACAAAGTTCTCAATTTAGATTCAACATTGATGGTGTTCCAGCCACAGAGATAAATGATTTGACCATTCCTGCAGATGACAGCTTGTATGTTTTTATTCAGGTAACAGTCGATCCGAATGAGGCGCTGCTTCCATTTATTTTGGAAGATTCTTTGATCTTTGAGACCAATGGAAATATTCAAAAAGTTAAGCTGGTGGCCTATGGGCAGAATGCTGTATTCTTGAATGGAGTTGAAATATGTGATACGACTCTGAGAGATGAATTGCCTTACGTTATTTATAATTTTGCTTATATACCAGAAGGCTGTGAAGTCAATATCGAAGAAGGTGTCCGGATTTACTCACACAGAACCTCGCAATTTTTAGTAGATGGCATTTTGAATATCAATGGAACCAAAGATAGTATGGTTACCTTTTTAGGTGATCGCCTGGAGCCTGGTTTTCGGGACAGTCCTGCTCAGTGGAATGGAATTGAAGTTTTGAGAGGTGGGGAGGTGAACGCAAAATATGCCAATGTTCAAAATGGCTTTTATGGATTTATTTTGGGACTTCGTTCCACCATGGATGTTGAAAGTTATTTAGATTACACAATAGATGAAGCGCCAATCTTAAGAATAGAGAATTCAATAGTCGGTAATTGTTTTTTGGATGGCATAGTTGGGTTCCTAAGTTTAATTACTGCAACCAACACCATTATTCACAGTTGTGGACAATACAATTTTTTAAGTAATTATGGAGGAGGTTATTATTTTACCAATTGCACCTTTGCCAATTATGGGACTTCAAGTTTTGCGCATAGAGAACCAATCATTGCCGTTGGAAATGCAATTGAGGTTCCGATAGACAACGAAGGAAACTCTGTAATCGCAACCAGGTTAACAGATATGTATTTTGGCAATTGTATCATACATGGATCGGAAGATGAGGAAGTGGTGGTTGCCAATCAATTTGATGGAGGAGATCCTCTGAATTATATTTTTGAAAACTGTCTTTTGAAAACCGAAAGGAATGTTGACACGGTCGGTTTTGTAAACTGTTTCAAGAATCCTGAGAATAGCGACACCTTGTTCGTTGATAAACGCGAATTCGATTTTAGAACACATCCACTTTCTCCGGCCATTGATGCTGGTAGCAATAGTTTGACAATGCCTTTTGAAGCTCCTGATGCTGATTATTGTGGCAATCCAAGACCAAATGGGGGAGGGACTGATATTGGAGCCTATGAATACTATATAGAGTAGCTTGTTCGTTTCTTTTGGGAATCGAACTTGCAAGCCTAATGTCATTGACTTAAGGAAAAATCTCCGATTTGGCTACGTGGCGGTCGCCTCAGGTTCTTGGTACGATGCTTCATTAATAGTACGATGCATGATTAACTGTAGATCCCAATGAAGATGCTACAGATACCTTGTTTTATAATAGAGGAGCTTCTAATTTTGAAATACATCCTGATTCTCCA
>CALBCY010000350.1 GCA_937927195.1 uncultured Chitinophagales bacterium | reverse complement strand
AACATCATACTATCTGGTTCATCTGAAAGGTGATCTTTGTTTGGCCACCATGCACTTGCACCCATTCCTTCACAAGCAACACCGATCCAATCTTTATTATTTTCATCCTTCGACCAAACAAATCCGCCGTCCCAAGGTGGTTTTTCAGCAACGACAGGCTTACCAGAATACTTCACTTTTATTTTCTTCTTGGATCTTATGATTTTTTCCTTCGGCATCTGAATTTGGATGGCATCGAAAACACGCTTGAATTTAAGTTTTTTCTTGCCCATTCGAATTTCCTCCACTTTCATGTTTTCGAACAAATCAATTTGCATAATTGGCTGAATGTCTTTTGTAATGTCAAAACTAATTTCATTGTATCCTTCCAAATATTGCTTATCGGGATCTATGGTTAAGTTCAAATTGTAAAATGTAACGTCAAACCAATCTCTATCTGGAACCAAAGTTCCCCTTAAAGTATCTTTTAAAGTATAGGTTCTTTCATCTGTTAACAAATCTTGTGCTTTGCTTTCAGTTGTGAAACAAATTCCTAAAAAAAGGAGGGTAAAAACAAGGAGTAAATTTCTCATGAATTTTTTCGTAAAGTTAAGAGTTTTGGATATTCTCATTCAATAATTTTCCGCATTTCGGATCCAAAATGAGCACAAAAATAATAATTTTCTAGCCCTATTAACCAAATAAAATTGATTTGACCCTAATCTTTTGTAAAATAGGCAATTGATTTAGATATTTGTGCTAGAAAAAGCTTGATTTAATCTAGTAATGCCTTGATTTAATAAGGGTTAGACTCAAAAGCCGTACATTGGTTATATCTACGGTCATATTAAGAAAGGCATTTTTTTTGGCAGTTTTTTTTAATCAGTCAATTTTTAATCAGTCAGTAATAAAATTTCACTTATTGATTAAAGCAACAAATAGATTGCACAAAAAAAGGAAGTATTAAGATTGGAATGAAAGCCAGGCAAGCATTTGTCATTGTTGTATTAAAATTTAAAACTACTGATGATCACGGTACCGATGATTATTGTTCTATTGATTTGTCTAGGAGCAATAATATTATTTGTTACTGAATTGATTCCCATAGATGTAACTGGTTTAATGGTTGCAGTAACCTTGATGCTATTTGGCATTGTTACTCCTCAGGAAGGTCTGTCGGGTTTTAGTAATGTAGGAACAATTTCAGTATTTGCTTTATTAGCTTTGAGCATTGGACTAGAAAGTACTGGTGCTGTTAACTATTTGGTTAACAGGATAGAAAGTAGGACCATTAGAGGTGAAGCTTCAACCATTACAGGCATTTCGCTTATGGTTGGTTTTTGTTCTGCCTTTCTAAACAATACGGCAATTGTGGCGATCATGCTACCGGTGGCTGTTAGACTTTCCAATATTTCAGGAATCAGTGTTTCAAAGTTATTGATGCCACTCTCATTTGCAGCCATGGCTGGTGGATGTATTACGATTATTGGAACCTCTACCAAC
The DNA here is from genome assembly GCA_937927195.1 of uncultured Chitinophagales bacterium. Classification (GTDB taxonomy): domain Bacteria; phylum Bacteroidota; class Bacteroidia; order Chitinophagales; family UBA2359; genus JAHDGP01. The sequence goes on along the minus strand of CALBCY010000350.1, from coordinate 6,443 downwards.
ATAATCATAGCCGGAATCTATGCTGATAAAACAGGATTGGAATTTGGTATATTTGAATTCTCGGCATTGGGATTGATTCTTTTCTTTATTTATTTGGCTTATATGCTGCTGTTGGGACGCCACCTTTTGCCGGATCAGGGCAAGCCAAAAACTTTGATAGAGGATTATGAGGTAGAGAAATACCTTACTCAGGTGGAAGTTATGAAAAAGTCTTCCATGATAGGAAAAAGCATCGGCGCAGATTTCCACCCCAAATATGGCATTAGAATTATTGAATTGATCAGGAGTGATGGAACTGTTTACTTTCCAGATCAAACTGTAACCATACAAAACGGAGATCTGATCAATTTAAAAACGACAGCTTTGAGTATGGTCGAATTGCAATCCAAGCTTGGATTGAAGATAAAAAGGGATGTTCAATTGGATGAAAATGATTTGACCTCAGAACAAACTGTTTTGTTTGAGGCGATCATTGGTAACAACTCCTATCTGGTGGGCAAGCAGGTTAAGAATGTTGATTTCATGAATTTATTTAATGCAGTCCCATTGGCTGTGAGGAGAAGCGGAACGGCCTTACCCATTAAAGTTTCTGAAGTAGAATTTCAATTTGGAGACAGTATTTTAATGGAAGCCAGAAGAGAAAATCTCGAGAAATTTTACAATTCAAAAGATTTCATTGTACTGGAAAAGGTGAAGAAACCCAATTTCAGACGAGCACATATTTTGAATTCTGCAATAATTGTTGCTGCGGTTATATTGTTGGCCAGTCTTGGTATTCTCCCCCTTGAGGTCGCTGCATTAACTGGCCTAGTAGTTATGTTTATAACTGGTTCTGTTTCGCCTAAGTATGTTTATCGTAAGATGGAATGGAAGATCATTTTTTTATTGGCTGGCATGATTCCTTTGGGCATTGCAGTTGAAAATTCGGGGCTCAGTGATTTTCTTGTAAATGGTGTTATTGAATATTTTGGTGAACTTTCACCGACTTACGTAATATCTGCATTGTTTGCCATTACCGTCTTATTGACTTCCTTTATGTCGAACAATGCCACTGCACTTTTATTGGCTCCTATCGCCATGTCTTTGGCCAGTAAAATGGGGGTTGATCCTAAAGCTTTTCTTATTACCATCATGTTTGCTGCAAGTACTAGTTTTCTCACACCAATTGGTTATCAAACGAATACCCTGATTTATGGTCCTGGAAAATATACTTTCAAGGATTACTTAAAAGTAGGAAGTATCTTGACTTTTTTGTTTTGGATTGCAGCGACGATTTTGATTCCAAGACTTTATATGTGAGGTACGCTGCGCTTGTTGGTACGCTGCGCTGTTAGTACGCTGCGCTATTGGTACGCTGGGCTTCGCCTGCGCTGTTGGTACGACTGCAATTGGCCATTTGGCAAATTTTGGCTGTTGGACTCTTTTCTGGTTTGAATAAATATATGAGGTCTATTGTAGGTACGCTGCGCTGTTAGTACGCTGCGCTGTTAGTACGCTGCGCTATTGGTACGCTGGGCTTCGCTTGCGCTGTTGGTACGACTGCAATTGGCCATTTGGCAAATTTTGTCTGTTGGACTCTTTTCTGGTTTGGATAAATATATGAGGTCTATTGAGGACGGCTACGCTATTAGTACGCTGCGCTGTTAGACGCAGCAACAAAGGTTAATTCCTCAATGATATTCCACAAAAAAGCCCCTCACTCTCGGCTTTCGAGAATGAGGGGCTTGGTATTTTATCTTAAAGCTTAAGATAGAGCAATTTTTACTGCTCTACAGTTTTTGCTTTACTTCCACATGTTGACGCTTTTTTACCAGCACAACAAGCTTTTTTCTTAGATCCGCTTTGAACAGCAGTTCCTTTTACTTTAGCTTCTTTAACTACTTTTTCTCCTTCTAATAATTCTTCTGAAGAAACTTCAACAGTTTTCATATTACCAGTTTTACCACATTCTGTAGTTTTGGTGATTTTTCCACTTGCTGAACAAACTTTGTAAGAAGAAACTGTTCCTGATGCTTCACATTTTTTTGTAGCATACTGAGTTCCTGATGCTTTACATGAAGACATTTCATAGCCGTCAGCAACTAATTTACCGTGAACAGCTTCAGAGAAAGTAAATTTACCTTCTGCAGTTTTAGTAGCAGCAGCAGATTTAGTGCAAGCAGTTTTAGACTTGCTACAAGCCGCTTTTGACTTACTACAAGCTGCTTTTGATTTGCTGCAAGTAGCAGGCTTTGTTGTTTCTGTTGCAACAGGTGCTGCCTCTGTAGCTGCTTCCTGAGCGTTTGCTGTTCCGATGAAAGCAAAAAGTGCGATTAATACAAAAAACTTTTTCATTCTGATTTTTTTATTTAATTGTTATTCAAAAATAATATATTCAATGATTTTATGAAAATTTACAAGGCTTAATTAGACATTTTTAACCAAAAATAGGCCTAATTAGCATATTTCACATACTTATAATCAAATTAAAGTACAAATGTTTAAACATAGCTCAAATTAATTTGTTCACATTAAGTAAAAATCATTCATGAAATGATAGGCAGCGGACATTCGGAGCCTAATTTCAGATCTTTGTAAATTTTCTGTTTAAAATTGCGTTCACAATTAACTAAAACGAAAACGCTTCAACAAGGTTAGTCATTTATGGAAAAATCTAAAATCTGGTATTTCGAAAATTTCAATATTTTTGAAGGCTTTTCACAGAGCCAATTAATGGAAATGGCTAAAATGGCCGCGGAGAAATCAGTCGACAAGAATGACTTCGTTTACTTTCCAAATGAGCTTTCAAACAAAATATTTATCTTAAAGGAAGGGACGATCAAAGTTGGTAATTATACCGATGAGGGCCGTGAGATATTGAAGGCCGTCCTACATCCAGGAGAAATTTTCGGTGAAATGGCCTTAACTGGAGAAGGTGTGCGAGGTGATTTTGCTCAAGCAGCAGAACCCGTTGTCTTTTGCATCTTCGATCTACCAACCATCGAAAAGATGTATCAGATGAATCCAAAGCTCAGTCTGAAGATCACCAAAATAATGGGATGGAGACTGAAAAGAATAGAAAACAGATTGGCAGACCTCGTATTCAAGGATGCAAGAACCCGAATCATTTCTTTCCTGAAAGATCAAGGTGAAAATCATGGAAAACCAGTTGGTACCGAAACATTGATTTGGAATAAACTGACCCACAAAGACATAGCCAACCTCACTGCAACAAGTAGGCAAACTGTCACTACAGTTCTCAATGACTTAAGAACGAAGAATATGATTTACTTTGACCGAAAAAGAATTTTGATCAGAGATATGAATAATCTGGTTTAAATCAATGGGTCGCCCTTTGCTTTTTTTGGCTGATGGCATATTTCATTGGATAAGGCAGCAGCTTTTGAAGGTAAAATATTAAATTCCACTCGGGTTTTTCATTTTATCCATTGCTCATTTTCTCATTTCATTCTAAAAAAGCCTATTTTTGACTTTGATGGGCCAAACTAAAAAAAGATCTCAAATCGGAGAGTGGATTCTCGCGTTTTTGATCGCATTCCTCATAGCTTTTTTCTTGAGGCTGTTCATTTTTGAAGTCAATGTGATACCAAGTTCTTCCATGGCTGGAAGTTTGGTCAATGGCGATTATATTTTGTTGAGTAAAATAAATTATGGCCCTCGACTTCCCATTACTCCGGTTGCCATTCCTTTCACGCACAAAGAAATTCCATTTGTGGGAGGGAAATCTTACAGTGAAAAATACTTGTGGGATTACAATCGACTTCCAGGATTGACAGGCATTCAAATCAACGACGTTTTGGTTTTCAATTATCCTCTTGAAGACGGTATTATTGACAGAAAAGAATATTTCGTCAAACGTTGTATGGCTCTTCCTGGACAAGAATTTAAATTGGTTAATGGCAAGCCGATGATCAATGGTGATGCCGCAGAGATTCCGGGTGAAATTCAATACAGTTACAGCATCATTTCCAAAAACCAAGAGCGCTTGGGAAATGCCTGGATGAACAAATGGGGTATAAATGAAGGAGGCAGAAGAAATACAAAGGGTTTGTATCAATTTGTAATGACTCCAGAAAAAGCAGCCCGAGTAGCCAATGATACCCTAATTAAAAGAATCGAGAAGGTAAATATTGACAAAGGATTGGTTCTGGATAGTGAACCAGTCTTTCCATTTAATTCAAGCGTATTCCCTTGGAATGTTGACAATTATGGACCGATTAAGGTTCCTGAAACTGGGGACACGATTAATATCAATAAAAAGAACATCAATTTATACAAAAGGTTGATAGAGCAATACGAAAAACATGAGCTGAAAATAAATGGGGACAGTATTTCGATTGATGGAAAAATAACCGATCAGTATGTAGTTGAAATGGATTATTATTTTGTCATGGGAGACAACAGACACATGTCTTCTGACTCTCGATTTTGGGGATTTGTTCCTGAAGATCACATCATAGGGAAGGCCATTTTAAAAATATTTTCGGTGAAACCAGGTTTTAAATGGTATCACAAGGGAGCGATAAGATGGGGGCGCATTTTTAGACCGGTTTAGATTTTTAGATTTTAGTTTTCTCCTTGCGGTCGAAAGAGCTTTTAGATTTTAGTTTTCTCCTTAGGGTCGAAAGAGCTTTTAGATTTTAGACTTTGGGAAAGCTGCAGCCCTGATTGCAGTGGTATTCAGTGGGATGAAAGAAAAGTGGAATAGGGAGTGATGCAGGCTGACCGTTTAGGGAAGACAAAGAACGACCATATGGAACCTTCTTGAAGACTGCTGAATAGGAACGGAAAGCAGGAATTGCTGCCCAAAAAATAAATATTTAGATTTATAGATAAAGCGATTTCTTGAACAGACGATCTGAGGAGATAATGCTTGAATTCTCTTTTCTGTTTGCCACCACCACCTTTGGTCGCACTGGCGGATCACATGCTAAAAATATACCCTTCTTTGGAAAGATTGTGGTATTTTTCGACGTCGAATTTGTAGAATCTTGCAGCTTTGTGAGCAACATTTTTTTGTTTTTCATCCAAGGCGATGAGGATGTCCATTTTGATGATTTTCCTTCTAAAATTCCTTTTGTCCAATGTTTTTTCGAGTATTCCTTCGTACAATTTGCGTAATTGGCTGAGGGTAAACTTTACTGGAAGCAGTTCTAGGCCGATTGGTTTGGTGTGGGCTCTCCATTTGAGTCGTTCAATGGCTTTTGCTAAAATTTCATTGTGATCGAAAGCCAATTGTGGAATGTCGTCAAAGGACAACCATTGAATATCGGCCGCAAAGGAAGCGGGTGTTGGTGTAACTTCTTCAATATTGACCAAGGTGTAATAAGCGACCGTGATGATCCTTCCTTGCGGGTGACGATCGACCTTACCAAAGGTGTAGAGCTGTTCCATGAAAATGTTTTCAAGGCCAGTCAAACTCTTAAGGACACTGCTTGCTGCAGGTTCCAGGTCTTCATCTTCAGCAACCAAATCACCCGGTATTGCAATAAAATTATTGAAGGGTTCCGCTCCCCTTTTGATCATTAATACTTTTATACTTTCACCATCAAAGCCAAATATTACGCAATCAATTGAAAAGACGGATTTATATTTTTTTAAATGCTCCACGTTATTCCCATGTTGTAAGTGTAAAAATAACAATAAGAATTGGAAGTTCCATTTTAAGAGGGCAGGATTTATTGATTTGCTGGATGTGGGAAAGCTTTAGGCCTTGAAAATATTGATTATAGCTAAAACGAAGGCTTTCATTTAAAGGCCAAAAGCTGAGGGCAGATGGCAATCATTAAAAAAAAATAAAAATAATGTGGCTTGGGAACTAAACGGGCCAAATAATGCTTTAAATTTGCAGAACTAAGCGTTAAAGCAAACCAGAGGGGGATGCGTATTTGACGTTTAAATGGGGCTGACCGGAATTGACAGGATCGATTTTTGTCTGTAAGCATGCCGAGCTTTCTGTACATTTTGGCTCGTAAAACCTAAGGTACAAACAACTTTTAATTGGCGAGTCTAACTTTGCCTTAGCTGCCTAAGATCTAGGATCATAGGTGCTACTGCTCCCTTAGAGTCTTTCTCGATAGACTTTTTGGTTGAGCATCATAACTTTTCGAGATAGTTTTTGCGCCCGCTTCGACGCAAAAATGAAACTTAGAAGATAAGGTTAGAGGAAAGGAACGTTTTTCGTCCTCCTCTTTCATGAAAATCAATGAAAAACTGAGCATGGAGAAAGCATACCGGAACTTTATCTGGACGTGGGTTCGAATCCCACCAGCTCCACAACTTTGCGACACAAAGCGTTGACTATCAACGACTTGTGTCGCAATTTTTACCTTTTTTGGGAAACTGAAACAACTTTTGAAACAAGCTATTATTTGAATTTTGCACGACAAAATTTTGAATAATGGAAAAAAAAATTTTCTCTCCCCGACTCTACACCTCTAAAC
>CALBCY010000349.1 GCA_937927195.1 uncultured Chitinophagales bacterium | reverse complement strand
GAAAAACAAATGCTTTCAATTCTGTCGGAATGGCATTGTTTGATCTGTTTGCTACAGCTGCTATTTATGAAAACATGAAAACAAAATAGCAAAAACTAAAATGAGATTTTACAGGAACAATAAAAGTCTAGAATCTAATACTTGAGCACTGGCCGAATAATGGCTTTCCTTTGGTGTATTTCACCAAAAGGCTTTCAATTTTTATGAAACGAAGCAATTCTGCTTAACCAAAGGGACATAAATAATCAACCACGTACTCAAATACTAAATCCAAAAATAAAAAGATGAAACCAAATTTTTTATTCGATAATTGGGATTGGCAAGTACCGAGCGATTGGTTAAGAATCAAAACGGTTGATCTACATACTGGGGGTGAACCGCTAAGGGTTTATACTGCTGGCTTGCCTGAAATAAAGGGTAAAACCATTTTGGAAAAGAGAAGGTACTTCAAAGAAAACTATGATTTCATCAGAACTGGAACCATGTTCGAACCAAGAGGACATGCAGATATGTATGGAGCAATAATTACCGAACCTGTAACTGAAAATGCCGACTTTGGAACATTTTTTCTACACAATGAAGGTTACAGCACCATGTGTGGTCATGCCATTATTGCTTTGGTGAAATTGGTTTTAGATACTGGATTGTTGGTAAAAGAGGGGAGAAGCCCACAAATAATAATTGACGCTCCACCTGGACAAATAATCGCATCCGCTTTAAGGGAAAATGGGAAAGTGAAAACAGTCTCTTTTTTGAATGTTCCTTCTTTCCTTTATTTAAAAGATGAAATGGTGGAGGTTCCTGGAATTGGTCAAGTGAAATTTGATATTGCTTATGGAGGAGCCTTCTATGCATTTTGTGAAGCCGCGCCACTGGGATTGACTTTGGATGAAAGTGAATACAACAAACTAATTGATTACGGTCGAAGAATCAAGTATGCAGTAATGGATAATTTTGAGATAAAACATCCCTTCGAATCTGATCTCAGTTTTTTATACGGAACCATATTCACAGCTAAGCCGATTAGCAATCAAGCGCATCACAGCCGAAATGTTTGTATCTTCGCAGAAGGAGAAGTCGACAGATCAGCAACAGGATCAGGCGTCAGTGCAAGGGCAGGTTTGCATCATGCCAAGGGACAATTGTCAATAGGGAAATCCATTAGAATTGAAAGCATTCTTGGAACGACCATGGATGTTGAAGTGATGGAAACTTGTAAATATGGTCCGCACAATGCAGTCGTTCCCAAAGTAAGTGGAACTGCACACATTACAGGAATAAATGAATTCGTTTTTGATCCCAATGATCCCTTAAGAAATGGTTTCATCTTTAGATAAAAAAATGATGAAAAATGATGAAAAAAATACAAAAAAAGAAACCCAAAAGATGACGCAGTCATCGTCCCAAAAGCATAAAGCCAGCGAAGCGAGGCTGCGACCCAAAACCCAAAACTCAAAACTTAGAAAAACATGAACCTCAAAATCATCCGTCAAAAAATGAAAGAGCAAAAGATCGATGCTTATTTCATCCCTCGCAGCGATCCTCATCAATCAGAATACATGGCCAATCATTGGGAGCTCGTCGATTTTGTGAGTGGCTTTAATGGTTCTGCAGCCAACTTGATAATTACCCAACATTTCGCAGGATTGTGGACGGATTCCAGGTATTTCATTCAAGCAGTACAGCAATTAAAAGGAACTGGAATTCAGTTGATGAAATTACAAAAGTCTCATACTCCCGAATATTTCAGCTGGCTGGCTGAACATCTAAATCAAAGGGACAATCTTGCTTTTGACGGGCGACTCATTTCACAAAAAAAATATGAAACTTTAAAAGAGCAGTTATCTGGGAAAAGCATAAATTTTCATACCAATACCGACCTGGTTTCTGGTCTTTGGACAAACCGACCTGTTATGCCATCGGCTTCTTATTTTGAATTGTCCGCAGATCAAACAGGCGAAAGTAGGAAGCATAAAATTGCAAGATTAAGAACAAGGATGAAAGGCTTGGATTGTTCTGCGCATTTCATTTCTAATCTAGATGAAATTGCTTGGTTGCTCAATATTAGAGGTCGAGATTCCGAATTTACACCATTGCCCACTGCTTACTTTCTTTTGACTTTAGATGAAATATTTCTTTTTACAAGACAAGACAATTTGCCCGACCAATTGAAAAATACTTTGAAGAAAGATGGGATTCAACTTTTCAATTATATGGATTGTGAAAAAGTACTAAAGTCAACGAATATAAATAGCCGAATTTTGCTGGATATTAACAACATTAGTGCTTGGGCCTATGAACTTTTAAAAGAGTCCTTTGGTGAAATAAAAAATACGAATAATCCTTGCATTGATTTTAAAGCGATCAAAAATACTGTTGAGATTGAGAACTTTGAAAAGGCCATGTATAAAGATGGGATTGCTTTGGTGAAATTTTATAAATGGTTGGAAGAAAATTTAAGTGGAGGAGAAATTTCTGAAATGTCTGTAGCTGATAAATTAGTAGAACTTCGGACGGGCCAAGGGAATTTTATCTGTCCCAGTTTTGCGAGCATTGCGGGATACAAGGCACATGGAGCATTGAATCATTACAAAGCAGTTCCTGAGACCAACAGCAAGCTAGCAAATGATGGATTATTTTTGTTGGATTCTGGTGCTCAATACCTAGAGGGAACAACTGATATTACAAGAACCGTTTCTTTGGGAAATACAACTGAACAAGAAAGAATAGACTTTACCTTAGTTTTGAAAGGGTTTATTCAATTGTCGAAAGTCAGCTTTCCAAAAGGAACCAGTGGGAATCAATTGGAAGTGTTGGCAAAGCACAGCTTGTGGACTTATGGTTTTAATTTCCAACATGGTACAGGACATGGAGTTGGGCATGTGCTCAACGTTCACGAAGGACCACATGCTTTTGGGAGTGGTGGAACAGCCAGACCCAATTGTCCATTGGTACCGGGTATGATGATAACAAATGAACCAGGCTTATACAGAGAAGGTAAATATGGAATAAGAACAGAAAATCTTATGTTGGTGGTTGAAGGAGCTAAAACTGAGTTTGGAGATTTTCTGAAGTTTGAAAGCTTGACCCTTTTTCCTATTGAAAGCAATTTGATTAAAATAGATTTATTGGAAACCAGCGAAATAGATTGGCTCAACAAATACCATAAAAAAGTTTACACATTGTTGAAAGCTGGATTAAATGAAGAAGAAAAAAAATGGCTAGAAAACAAGACTAAAATCTTATAACCAGTCTTAAATTAAAGTTTGCTCCGATTTAAAACAATTATTCCTTTTACAATTAGTTCAGATAAGAAATGAATAAAGAGTCTATAGATTCATTATTCATTCATTTTAAAATCTAGGATCTAAAATCTAACTTCTTTTTCGATATGCTTAGAATACTCAGCCTTCTAATTTCTATTTTTTTCTTGACCAGTTCAATCCTTGCTCAAGATGCTGCTAAACAAAAGTTGACAGCGGCTGAAGTGATCGAGCAGCCCATAAAGACAATTGTTTACTTTCCTCAACCACTGGATCATTTTGATGAAAACTCCAGAGAGTTTTACCAGAAAATAGAAGTAATTCATAGAGGCATTGATCGACCAGTAGTGATGATCACAGAAGGGTATTCTATTTATTCTCCGAATTTGACAGCCTCTTTAGCTGAGAGATTAGGAGCCAATGAAATAAGAATTGAACATCGCTTCTTTGGACGTTCTGTTCCAGACACTTTGAATTGGTCCAAGCTCAATGTAAAACAGGCTTGTGAAGATTATCATAGAATCAGAGAATATTATGGAGACATCTACCAAGGAGATTGGATTTCAGCTGGCTGGAGCAAAGGAGGGCAAACAAGCTTGATCTATAAAATGACTTATCCCGATGATCTATCAGGTGTCGTTGCCTTTGACGCTCCATTGAACTTTTCTACTGCAGAACAAAAAGTAGACGCTTTTTTTGATACAGTAGCCACAAAAAAATGTAGAAAGAATTTGATAAAATTTCAAAGAGAAGTTTTGGAACAAAAAGAAACCGTCCTTCCAATTTTTGAAGCATTTGCAAAAAAGAAAAATTTTATTTTTCCAGAAGGTTATGAAAAGGCATTGGAATACATGGTCCTCGAATATCCATTTTCATTCTGGCAATACCACCACCTTTCTTGCGATGAGATTCCATTGAAAAGTGATCCCAACACATTATTCGAACATCTAACTAAGGTGGTCTCAGCCTGGTCCTATTCTCAAGGTTCTTACGAATCTCCTTCCATGTTCCAATTTTATTCAGAGTTGGGTTACTACGAATACGTCCGAAAGAATGTGGAGGATTTATTGAAATTTAAATCTCATCCCAATGCTGCCTTTGCTCCGAAAAATGCAAAATTGAAATATTCAAACCAATATGCAAAAGACCTAAATGAATACTTGGAAAACGATGGAGACAACATTGTTTATATTTATGGAAATCGAGATCCTTGGTCAGCACCAGCCATTACTCCCAATCCAGATAGAAATTCAAAACGCTTCGATTTACTTTTAGGGAATCACTACACTTTCATCAATGAATTTCCCAAAGGAACCCAAAAACAAATAATGGAATTCATCAATTCTTGGATTGGGAAATAAAGAGTTTGGCAATTGGCTCTAAGCATCTTTAAACCACCAGCTTCCAGTCACAATATCTTTGTACCCTCTGCGCCTTTGCCTTGCAAACCCCACAAGCCATGCGCCTTGCGTCTCTGCGCCTTTGCGTTGAAAATGCACGAACCACACCACCTTCGTGTCTAAGTGCCTTCATAATCAAACCAACTGAAAAAAAACTTACCCCTCAGGCAACCTTCTCACCGTTCCTTGCATTCTACCAATAGAAATCATATTTAAATACTCAAAATAATTAGGAAATGAAAAAGCTATTTTTCTTACTGACACTCCTTTGCCTAAAATTAAGCGCAGACCCTTTAAAGACAGAATCGGAAATAAAAAAAGTAACCGTCTTTTTAAACGGTGCACAAGTCAACAGAATGTCCGATATATCGATCCCCAAAGGTAATTCAGAGATTCACTTCGACAATCTAAGTACCAAACTAAATCCTGAAAGTATTCAACTTAGCAGCGATGCCAATCTGATGATTACAGACGTCAAACACCAACTTTATCAACCAGAAGCCCCCGATCCTTCCGAAACCATGCCTGAGGCAGCTCGTTTGGAAATAGAGAGCATTGGTGTTTTGAATGAAGACCTCGATTACGAATTGAGAGCAATTGCTGCTGAAGAAGAAATTCTAATGGCTGAGTCAAATTTGATTAAAAATATTCGACTATTAAAACAAGGGACAGACAGCCTTGAACTCCTACAGAACTCATTGGATTACTATCATGTAAAATATGTCCAAATCAACAAAAGAATAATAGAGCTTGACAGACAAAAGAAAAAGGCCAATAAAGCAAAATTGGCCAATGTCAATCAGATCAATGAAATCCACAAGAAACACAAAGTAGAAATAGATCGCAGCCAAAAATACAGAATCATTGCTTCCGTTAATTCTTCCTATCCTGTAAAAGCAAAATTTGAATTGAACTATATGGTACACGATGCTTATTGGAAGCCAGCTTATGATATTCGAGCAGAGGACATTGAGAGTCCTATAAAAATCAACTACAAGGGGAATGTAGTTCAGAATACTGGAGTAGATTGGGAAGATGTAAAACTGACTGTTTCAACATCTAATCCATCTCAAAATAAAAATCGCCCAATATTGAACCCTTGGTATGTTGACTTTTATAATCCAAATTATTATAGAAATCAGAGTGCAACCAATTTGAACAGTTATATACAAACAGATGAGGTAGCTTCAGAAATGGATTACAAAAAGGAAAAGGCAATGCCCGGAAAAGCCTATGATATAAAAAATATTGCTACAGTTGTTCAAAACAACATCAATGTTCAGTACCAATTGGATGTTGACTACAATATTCCTTCGGACGGAATGGTCCACAGTGTTCAAATGACTGAAGAAGAAGTCGATGCAGAATACCAATATCATTCTGTTCCAAAAATGGACTGTCGTGCTTTTCTGTTGGCTAAAATAAAAGAATGGGGTAATTTGAACCTCTTGGCAGGAGACGCCAATCTGTTCTTTGGCGGTGTTTATGTTGGAAAAACCCGCATCGATCCGAATGTAATCAACGATGAGATGTTACTTTCTCTAGGTGTTGATGAAAAGGTCAATGTAAAGCGCTATCAATTGGAAACCGACGCCTCTCATTCCTTCTTCGGAGGAAACAAGACAGAAGTTTTTACTTATGAAATTTCTATCCGAAACAATAAAAATGAAAGCATTACAATGGATTTACTTGATCAAATTCCACTCAGCCACAACGAGGAAATTGAGATCAACCTGGTAGATTCCAATGGAGCAGCTTATACAAAAGATTATGGAAAACTTTTATGGGATGTTGAAATTGGACCAAATTCCATCAAAAAGTTCAAATTCAGTTATTCGGTAAAATACCCTGAGGACAAAACAATCGGTGGTATTTAGCCAAAAATAAATCTCCAAGAAAAGATCAACCCGATCAAATTGCTTGCCTTTTACCAAGATATGGAGAGAGAAAAGGCACATTTCCTAGGCCAGCCCACAGATTGTAGGCTGGCCTTTTTACGTTTAAGCGACCTCCTTTACATAGTATTCTTGTGATTCTTGTGGATACAATGTGGCCTTATTTAGATCAAAACATCCGCCAAGCAGCCACAAACCATTGTCATTACACAGTTCATTCCCCAAATTCGACAGTTCACTCCATTTCGTTTTCAAAACCTTGCTTTTTGCTCCAAATTTGAATCATCAAAAGCACAGACCATGAAACGAATTTTACTTTTAATCGCCCTTTGCATTTTTAGCCTAAACAATCTACAGAGCCAAACCACGATCACTGGTAGCATCAATACCAAGAAAGGGGAGGCAATTATTGGCGCAAACGTTTTCCTTGACGGGACCTTCGACGGGGCTTCATCTGATTTGGATGGAAATTTTACAATAGAAACCAATAAGGAAGGAGAGGGCTTATTAAAAATAAGCTATCTGGGTTTTTTGCCCATCGAAGAAAAGGTTCTTTTAAACGGAACAACATTGAAGTTACAATTGACAATGAAAGAGAATATTTCGGAGCTTGAAACAGTAACAATTACTGCAGGCGCCTTTGAAGCCAGCGATGAAAAGAAAGCTGTCGTTTTAAATTCTATTGACATAGTTACCACTGCTGGAGCAGCAGGAGATATTTACGGGGCATTGAAAGCCTTGCCTGGAACACAAACTGTTGGAGAGAGCGGACAGTTGTTTGTAAGAGGTGGGGACAGCTATGAAAGTAAAACTTACATAGATGGTATGCAGGTATTAAAACCATTTTCATCTTCGACACAAGATGTGCCAGCAAGGGGCAGGTTTTCTCCTTTCTTATTCAAGGGGACTCTTTTCGCCACTGGCGCCTATTCAGCTGAGTTTGGCCAAGGTTTGTCTTCGGCCTTGATTCTTGAAACACAAGAATTGGCAGAAAAAGATGCAACGGGTATTTCTTTGATGGCGATTGGAGCAGGTTTAAGTCAAACCAAAAGATGGAAAAATACTTCTCTTTCTGCAGAAGTGAGCTATACCAATTTGAAACCTTTGTTTGGCTTAATTGAACAAAACATTGAATGGAATAAAGCACCAAACGGTATAGATGCAAATATGAGCTTTAGACAAAAAACATCCAAAACAGGAATGTTGAAAGTAATGGCTAACTTTTCTCAAAACCAGTTTGGACTAAACAACTATTCTTTCGGTGAAAAAAATGCGGTTGATTTGAAAAATAAATATGGTTCATTGATTGCTTCTTATAATGAAATTTTGAACGATCAGTGGAGTATGAAAGTGGGTTATACTTATGCAAACAATAATGATGAAATTGATTTGGACTATGCAACAGTTGACCAAAAAGAAGACTTAAACCAATTGAGACTGGGATTTAGCAATTACCTAAGCAATAAGGTTACCTTAAATTTTGGACTGGAGTCTGCAAGAAATACTTTTGATGAAATTTATGAAGAATCAACAACTAGATTTGAAAGTGATTTCACAAACTTTACTTCAGCGGCCTATGTTGAATCAGATTTAATTTTTACAAAAAATATCGTAGCCAGAGTTGGTCTTAGAGCAGAACACAGTTCCTTGTTAAATAGATTCAATATTGCCCCTAGAATTTCAACAGCTTTTAAAACCGGGAAAGAAGGGCAATTCTCTTTGGCTTATGGACAATTTTATCAAAATCCTGAAAGAGATTTTTTAAAGCTAAGCGACGAGTTTAAATTTGAAAAAGCAAGCCATTACATTGCCAATTATCAAGTAACAAAGAATAGAAGAACCTTCAGAGGTGAAGTCTATTGGAAAGAATACAAAGGCTTGGTGAAATATGATCCAGCAAACCTTTTTAATCCACAATATTACAACAATTCAGGCACAGGATATTCAAGAGGGATTGATGTGTTTTTTAGAGATAAAAAAAGCATCAAATACGGAGACTACTGGATTTCTTATTCTTACTTGGACAGCAAAAGAGATTACAGAGATTTTCCGAAAGAAGCAACACCAGGGTTTGCTCCAGCTCACAGCTTCTCTTTCGTTTACAAACACTTCGTTCCTGAACTTGGTTGCCAGTTTGGAGCAACCTACAGCTTAGGGAGCGGTCGGTCTTATACAGATCCTAATACAGATGGCTTCAATGATCTAAAGGCTCCTATTTATCAAGACCTAAGTATGAATGTGAGTTACTTGACCAATCTGTTTGGAAACTTCACGGTAGTATATGCTTCGGTTGGGAATGTCCCTGGTTTCAAAAATGTATTCAATTATAGATTTGACAATCAAGCAAATGAAATGGGGATTTATGAAAGAGAGGCAATAACTCCAACTTCAAAAAGATTTTTCTTCGTCGGAGTATTTGTCACAATAGGAAACGAAAAGTCAAACTTATAAATCGATGGCATCTGGCATGAGGCATCTGATTTGTTGCCTATGGCAATGCGATTTGTCACGTCCCCAAAATCAAAATGAAATTTTTTAACACTTAAATCTTATAAAATGAAAACTTTAATTTTATCAATCACAATCTTATTCAGTAATTTATTATTCTCGGCTGGTACAGACAGCCTATATGAAAACGCAATGCTTCAAGCAATGGAAAAGCAAAGTTCAATCAGCTCATTTGAAGATGCTCAAAGTAACTTAAATGATTTTGAAAGAATCATGAATGCAAAGAAAGATGCTTGGTTGCCGGCTTATTATGCTGCATACAATTTGATTGTTATGAGTTTCATGGAGAAAGAATCCAGTTCTAAAAAAGACAATTACTTGGACAAAGCGGATGAATACATCGCAGCGGCAACAGAGAAGGGTGGAGATGAATCTGAACTTTTGGCTTTGCAAGGATACAGCTATCAAGCAAGAATTAGCATCAATACAATGGTTCGTGGAATGACTTACGGACCGAGAGTATCGACTGCATTGAACAAGGCCATCGCTTTGAACGAAGCAAACCCAAGAGCACATTTTTTATTGGGACAAAACTTGGCTTATACACCAGAATTTTTCGGTGGAGGGATGGACAAAGCATGTGTTCATTTTACCAATGCAAAAGCAAAATATGATCTTGAATGTACGGATGGTTCTTTAATGCCAAACTGGGGCAAAGAAAGGAATGAACAGTTTCTTGGAAAGTGTTCCGCTGAATAAAATTACAATCAAATATTTCTAAAAATAAACTGCGATTTTGCTATTGATTGAGAATAGAAAATCGTAGTTTATATTCAGAAATTTTAATCAATCCCAAAGATCATTAATTTACCATAATTCAATGAATAAAAAGAAATCCACATTTGAATGGCAAGAGTTGAAAAAAATGATTTTCTACAGTGCCTTGATTTCTATATTGGTCACTTTGCTTTTCAATCCACGAAGCCTTTATTCTCTTCCCGATGCACTGTTGCAATTTTCAGTTTCCTTTATGGTCTCAATAGTTTTATGGATGGGTCTCGGTTCAATTTCAGATTTTTTAGATGAAAGAATTTCGTGGCTTGAAAATCCTAAAAAGCGATTTGTTTATGGAGTAATTTCTCTTACTTCTTATGCTGGTTTGGTGTTTTTTATTCTCAACGGATATTTCCATATTTACCATCGAGGGCTTAGCCTTAGTTTGGTCTTTAGTAGAGATTTTTTATTTTCAATGTTCGTTAGTTTGTTAATTGCCGCAGTTGTTGCATTGAGTTTGTACAGTGCTCAGTTTTTAGGGAATTGGCGCACAGCATTTCAGGAACAAGAGCAAATGAAAAGGGATCAAATTAATATGGAATTGGCTGCTTTGAAATCTCAGCTCAATCCTCATTTTTTGTTCAATTCTTTGAATACCTTGGAAGCGCTCGTTTATAAAAATCAGGACGATGCGAGTAAATTTATTCACCAATTGTCAAAAATTTACCGCTATGTTTTGGACAAACAAAAAGAGGAGTTGGTTCCATTGAAAGGTGAATTGGATTTTGCACAATCTTATATTTATCTACAACAAATCCGTTTCGGAAAGAACTTGGACGTGAATTTCAATGTCAATCATTCAGACGAAGATTTGATACCGCCGATCAGCCTGCAAATGATCTTGGAAAATGCAATCAAACACAATGAAATTTCAAAAGAGAAATTGTTAACAATAGATGTTTATTTGGAAAATGACCTGTTGGTTGTCAAGAACAATTTACAGGTGAAAGGCTTGGAGGAAACGAGCGGAGTAGGCCTGGAAAATATTAAATCACGATACGCTTTTTTTACTGATCAAAAAGTAGAAGTAAATAAAACCATTAGTGATTTTATTGTAAAAATACCTGTTTTGAAATTGAGTGAAATTTCTTTTTAGGAAGGAAGGTCTCGGACGCTGTCAATCTTGGAGACGCATAAATCAAAATTTTTAATGAAAGTAATAATCATAGAAGACGAGCACCTAGCTGCAGAAAAGTTGACTGGTCAACTTACCAAATACGGCGGTATCGAAGTAATCAATCAATTCGATTCAATAAAATCGGCGGTGAATTTTTTTAAAACTGAATCCGCTCCAGATTTACTGTTTCTCGATATTCATTTAGCGGATGGTTTGAGCTTTGAAATATTTAAGCAAGTTGAGATAAAATGCCCAGTGATTTTTACAACAGCTTATGATCAATATGCGATTCAGGCTTTTAAATTGAATAGTGTAGATTACTTGCTCAAACCCATTTCATCCGAAGACTTGGCCAAAGCAATTGATCAATTCAAGGAGCTTCATTTTAAAGAAAAAAAAGAACCCAAACCACAATTGGACATCGAGCAAATCAAAGAGATTATGAGCATGATGAACAAACAATACAAAAGCCGATTCATTATCAAGAAGGGAGATAAAATTATCAGTCTCAGCACCGACAAAATCAATTGCTTCTTTTCTGAAGATAAATACACAATAGCAGTAAATCAAAAAGGAGAAAAAAACATTGTTCAAAGTACAATCGCTGAGTTAACAAGCCTGCTCGATCCCCAAGCATTTTACCGAATAAACAGAAAGTACATTGTGAACATCAATGCAATTAAAGAAATCCTTCAGCACTCTAACAGTCGACTAAAAATTAAATTGAATGGAATAGAACTAGATGATCTTGTGGTGAGCCGAGAAAAAGTACAAGACTTTAAAAGCTGGTTGGACGATTGAAATGTTGTTTATGGCACGCGATGTTCATCCCTATAAACCATCCTCCCCTTGCGACTCTGCGGCTCTGCGTTAAAAACACAAACCACCCGAAACTTAAACTTCGACTTAATCTTCCTCTTCAACTTCCTCCCCTTCAAACGCTGGATAACCAAATATCAAATAATAAGCATAAGCCAAGGTTTCCCTCACTAGAGATTTGAAATTGTTGAAAATAGGGTTTTCTGTCAATCTATAAGCCGCCACCATTTCATTCTCAATCGGCAAACGATCAAATATTTCTTTCGCTCTCTTTGTATGAAATGGGATGGTTACAATGATAATCTTCTTCACTCCCAATTCTTTCAAAATCGGATAAGCCAAATCTGCATTTTCTACAGTGTTCTGAGAATTCGTTTCCAAGTAAATATTTTCTTTTCCAATTAAGTTCGGATCTAAATTTTGAGCAAGCACTTCTGCTTCCACAAATTTATTCTTGACCGCTCCTCCGCAAATCACCAGCTTATCAGCCAGTTTCAGGTGAAGAAATTCCTCCGCCTTCTCCAGTTTTAATCTTCCCTCTGAACTCAAACTTCCATCATCATTGATAGGATTGCCCAATAAGACAATTGCATCCGCAGGATTGGGATTGCATTGGCTGTCAAGTAAAGCCATGCCTGAACCAAAAAGAATCAGTGCCGTTATTAGAACACCGTATATAAATATCCATTTAATCATGTTTTTGCTTTTGGCTTGCGCTGGCTGTTTGAACAGCGATGGCTTTTGGGACGGCTCCTAGGA
>CALBCY010000348.1 GCA_937927195.1 uncultured Chitinophagales bacterium | reverse complement strand
AGCTGTATTATTGGCCTCTGTACCGCAAGAGGTAAAAAAGATTTCGGAGGGAGAAGCATTCAAAGAAGCAGCGATTGCTTTTCTTGACCTTTCAATAGCCGCACGAACTGGTCTACCCATGGAATGAATAGCGGAAGGATTGCCAAATTGTCCTTCTAAATAAGGCAACATCGCCGCTTTTACTGCAGGATCGATCATTGTTGTTGCCGCATTATCTAAGTAAATAGCCATATCAATTTGTGTTTAGTATGATTAGTTTTTTATTACACTTCAATAAATGAATATTTGGTAGGGCAAAGGTATCAATTTACCGACTAATGAGTGTTAGTTAATTTACTTTATTTTATCCTTAATAATAACTTAACATTGGACCATAGTGGCATGCTTATTTTGCCAACTAATCAATTCTTTGTTAGGTGATTTTTCTGTGCGATGTTGTTTGTTATTTATGATGCAAATTTGATGATGAAATTAACCTCCATTTATCTAGGCTACATTCTCTTTCATGATCATCTTTTTTCCCTCCACACTTGTTTCTTCGCCATACTTGTCATTTCGACGGAGGAGAAATCTTCGAATTGGAAGCATGAAATTCTTCTTAGCCCCTTTCATACATAGTTTAGGTGAAGGCACAACACCACACAACACAACAACCGTCATTCCGGAATTTTCTGTAGCGTAGCGGAAGAAAATATCTGGAATCACGCAAAGCACTGGCCTTGCGGTTCGGGCTGCGGATGGTTCGTGGGATTCTGGGTCAAGCCCAGAATGACGAGAGACAATGAGGAGAGACGATACATAGTTTAGGTGAAGGCACAACACAACACAACACAACACAACACAACACAATAACCGTCATTCCAGAATTTTCTAGAGCGCAGCGAAAGAAAATATCTGGAATCACGCATAACACTGGCCTTGCGGTTCGGGCAGCTGATTGTTCGTGGGATTCTGGGTCAAGCCCAGAATGACGAGAGACGATACACAATTAAGATACGAAAAAGTTTTTCCCCTGTTGGTCGAAAGGATAGTTGTGTGTGGGAACTGAGCCATCTGTTACATACCCTTTGTCAAACCAGAGCCTTTCATGATACAAGTTTGATGGTGAAATTAATAAGTGTTCGCTATCCTGACTGCTATAGTGATAACACCAATAGCAAGCTGTTTTTTGATTTGAATTCAAATTGTCCATTAAAGTTTTCGATAACTCTGGCCAGCTTGTCCACCAACAAAATGCTTTTTTAAACACACCCGAGGAATCCTATGGGGTCGATGTTGCACATTTAAGTCCTGGAGTCTATCACCTCAATCTGAAAAGTTCCCCCTTTAACGGGAAGGCTAGTTTTGTGAAAATGTAAATTGGAGGTTTTTGAAATAACTCGCCCTTAACAGTAATATTTCTCCACTGTGTTCGAAATAACAGGTGTGGGTAAAATCCAACAAGCAAAATTTGTCGAAGACAAACAAAGCTGTACCAAAACCAATGGCCGAAGGCCGCAGGTACCAACAGGCAGCTATGCTGCCGTACCAAAAGCGAAGCGTACCGACCACGGAACACTAAAAAAACTTTCTCCTTCGTTGTACCTTTTACAGCAATCCTGCATTGTATAAGAAAAGCAAATCCCAAAGTATATGGCTTTTCTAAAAACTAAACACTCAAAAATGGTACACGAAGAGGAAATAAAGCATATTCTGGCCGCAAAAGCGGAACCAGAAGCTTTTCGCCCCCTCTATGAAAAGTACCACACCCAGATCTTTCGTTTTGTGTTCAGAAGGACACTGGACGAAAGCCTGTCAGCCGACTTGGTCTCACAGGTCTTTTTAAAGGCTTTGACCAAACTCGATGCCTACGAAGATAGAGGATTGCCATTTTCAAGCTGGCTTTACCGAATCGCCTCTAACGAGGTCAATATGCATTTCAGATCAACTAAAAAAAGACGCGCCGTTAGCATTGACGAAACAGGCATGGATTTGATGTTTGAAGAAATAGAACAGAACGACCTGAAAGATAAACTGGAAAAGTTGAAACGGGTCTTACAACAATTGCCACAAAATGCTGTGCAATTAATTGAATTGAGATTTTTTGAAAAGCGCCCATTTAAGGAGATCGGTGAAATTTTAGGAATCACAGAAAACAATGCCAAGGTGAAAACCTATCGTTTGCTGGATTCGATGAAAAAACAATGGGATGACTAGATAAAGATTGTTTAATAAGATTTTAGGAAAGCCGCCATATACTTTGGGATAGCAATAGCGGAGTATTTTAATCTAAAAGAGGATCGAAAGTGAATCGAAAAAATCAATCGAAAATCAATTTAAAATGAGCAATAAATACAAATTTAACAACAATAATAAAAACTTGTCCGACGAACACATTCGAAAACATCAGGACTTTGATGGCCTGATGAGCGAGTTTCGAAAACAAAGAGTGGAGCAAAAGAAAAATGTTCCATTTCACCGCAAAAGAGTGGTCATCTATTCTTTGATGGCAGCAGCCAGCCTGATGTTTATAGTTGGAACAGTTGGATATTTCTCAACCTTTCAAAATAATGCCGACATTGCAATGGTAAAGGACGTTTCTGAGAGTGCAGGAGATATGAGTCCTGAGCTATTAGAAAAAGCTTTAGCAGATAATGGCATTTCAAGAAAAGAATATGAAAGAGCAGTTGGAAATCAAGGACCTCAAGGAGAATCTGGACCAAGCAAACCTCAAGGAAACACAGGTTCATACAATACAGATCAATCTAACAATTGGGCTTTAAAATCGAATGTACCGCCGCCACCACCAGTTCAAGCAAATGATGGATTTTACAATAATGAACCCATTACTTACAGCCTACAAGAACCCAATACCATAATGGATTATAATGCGGAAAGATCTTATGATCAATCCCCGAAGATAAATACTGAATCTGCTCAAAGAATTTTAAAAGGTGAAAAGTTTAAGAATGATTCCTGGTTAATCGCAAGTTCTCAAGAGCAAAAAAGTAAGGAGTATGAAGATGAATTTGATGAAGATTTAGAATTGAATTTTGCAGATGAATTAGTACTGGAAGAAGTATCAGAAGATGCAGTCTCAGAAGAATTAGAAGAGCTTGTCAAAACGGAAGAAATATTTTCTGTGGTAGAAGAGATGCCAGAATTTCCTGGAGGAGATAAAAAGATGCTGGAGTATATTTACAGCAATTTGTATTATCCACCATTGGCAAAAGAAAATGGAATCGAAGGATTGTGTGTGGTATCTTTTGTAGTCGAAGCAGATGGAAGTATTTCAGACATCGAATTAAAAAGAGACATTGGACAAGGTTGCGGTTCTGCTGCAAAATACACAGTGCAAAGTATGCCCAAGTGGAAACCAGGTAAGCAAAGAGGCAAGCCGGTTGCTGTGACCTATAATCTACCGATACGCTTTAAAATTGACGATGGTTTTAAAGTTAAACCGAAGAAGCAAAACAAGCATCAACCTGTTATTGAAAATGACTTCCTTGCTGTAAATGACAAGCCACTTTCAACTTTTTCAATCGATGTGGACAATGCTTCTTACAGTTTGGTTCGACAGTCGATTAACAACAATACATTGCCAAGCCCAAATAGTGTGAGGATAGAAGAAATGATCAATTATTTCTCCTATACTTATCCAAAACCCAACGACAACAAGCCATTGAGTATTCATACCGAATTGACGAATTGCCCTTGGAATGACGATCATCAATTGGCCTTGGTCGCTTTACAGGGCAAGTCTGTTGACAAAGATTTGATTCCAAAGAACAATTTGGTTTTCTTGTTGGATGTTTCTGGTTCAATGAATGGTTCAAACAAACTTCCTTTGGTCAAGAAATCAATTTCAATGCTTTGTGACAATATGCGTCCAGACGATCGGGTGGCGATAGTGGTTTATGCAGGAGCAGCTGGAGTAGTTTTGCCTTCGACACCTTTGCGTGAAAAAGGAAAAATAATGGCAGCTTTCAACTTGCTTGAAGCTGGAGGATCAACCGCAGGAGGGGAGGGGATCAACCTCGCTTATAGAATCGCTCATGAAAACTTTATCGAAGGGGGAAACAACAGAATCATCCTTTGTACAGACGGCGATTTCAATGTTGGACCAAGCTCGGACGATGATTTGGTTCGTTTGATTGAAATAAAAAGAAGGACTGGAGTTTTCTTAACGGTTATGGGCTATGGAATGGGGAATTATAAAGACAATAAAATGGAAGAATTGTCCAATGCTGGAAATGGAAACTATGCCTACATCGACAATATTCTAGAAGCAAAAAAAGTATTGGTGAAAGAAATGTGGGGAACACTTTTGACCATTGCCAAAGATGTGAAATTGCAAATTGAATTCAATCCAAACCAAGTTCGTGGTTATCGCTTGATTGGATATGTCAATCGAAAATTGCAAGATCGAGATTTCAACGACGATTTGAAAGATGCTGGAGAGCTGGGTGCAGAACATCAGGTGACGGCTTTGTATGAAATAATTCCAGTCGACTCGAGATCTGAATTTTTGACCAGTGCTGAAATTGATCCCTTGAAATATCAAAGTCCAACGAAGAGCAATGATCAATTTGGAACCCAAGTAATGAATGTGAAATTGCGATACAAAAACCCAAATGAAAGTAAAAGCATAAGAATGGAATATGCCTTGGACAACTCCTCTTTCAAAAAAGAATTTCCATCTGATGACATCGGTTTCGCTTCAGCAGTAGCAGCTTATGGAATGCTTTTGCAGGATTCTAAATACAAGGGCAAGGCAGATTATGATATGGTTTTGAGATTGGCTCAGTCGCACAAAGGAAACGATAAGGAAGGTTACCGTTCGGAATTTCTAAGGATGATAGAGAGAACGCAGTTATTGGATAATCGTTAGTGAGATGGGGAAGCAGTTGGCCTTTAGCCTTTGGCCCTTTGTGTTTGTTGGTTTTTAAAGAGGCTTTTTTAGTCTCTGGCCTTTGGCTGGAATTGGATGTATTGGCTTTAAATTTTGAACCCTAAAAAAATATTTTGATAGTGCAATAGGTGTTAGCCCATTTTTCCCGAAGGGAGAAATGGGCTTTTATCGTGAATGTTTTGATTTTTGATGCGTTTTAATCTTTGAGAGAAGATTCTTATTTCAGTCATTGATACCAGTTCCACAGATACTTTAATCAATGGTATTGAGAATTATGACCAGAATGAAATAGTTGTTTATCCCAATCCAAGCAGCGACAAAATTAATTTCACCACCAACTACAATACAAAAACTGTCTTGAAAGTTTTCGATGCCAAGGGAAAACTTCAACTTTCACAACCAATCCCAATCGGTGAAAGGCAACATTCCATTTCTGTAAAAAAATGGGCAAGAGGAGCCTATTTTTATCGCTTTGAAAATTCAAAAGAAATCAGTCAAGGAGGAAAGTTTTTTGTATTTTGAATCAACTCAAAATTTGAAAGCCATTATTTATTCACAATCGATAACCCAAAGTAAAAGCGAAATTAAAATTGGCATCGCTTTCTCGTGCATCAGGGTTGTTTGAAATGTTGTTCCATCCTGTTTGAGAATAAATTCTAAAATCAAATGCTTGGAATTGAACAGCAAAACCCAAAGAAGGTCCCCAATCTAATCTTTTCCATTGATCCAGCTCATTGCCCCAGGCCACTTTTGTTTTGTTATCTTCAAATTCAATCGATCGATCAGGGTAATGAATAATCTCACTTCCAGTTATCCCTACAGATCCAAAGAAACCAGCAATTCCATATAATTGAATTTTATCAAGATCGAGGGTGAATTTCAAATAGACCGGAATTTCAATGTAATACAAACTGCGAGAATTTTGAAATTCTGCATACGGGCCTTCTTCAATTTGTAGATAAGATTTGTACTGAACGCCTTTGCCGGTATAAAAAATTCCAGACTGAATAGAAAATATTTTATTGAAATCAGATTCTATTTCAGCTCCAATCATAAAACCAGGTTTGAATTGAACATCATAGTAATCACTAAAGCCATTGCCCTCGTCCATTTCTGCAAGAGTCATTCCAGTCCTCAGTCCAAATTTTTGAGCCTTTGCATCCTGAACGTAGAATACCGCTATCAATATTGATAACATAAATGTGGCTGTACTTTTCATGAAATATTTTGGGATTAAAACAGTTTTCATCACCCTCATAAATATAAGAAAATTCTTTTGTATCCAATTTATCTAAATTCCAATGCTGACAAGCGTGATTATTTTGTCAGCATTGGAATGAAAAATTTCATAAATGAAATGCAATAGGGGCTATTTACTGAAGCGGTATCCGAAGGAAAGCCTGAATGAACGATTACTAGTGATGGAACTCTCGCTATTGGTTAAGTTGGACAATCCATGATCATAAGCAATTCCAAGTTGCATTGCCTTGAATTCTAATCCGATCCCCGCATTAATTCCTGCATCAAAGCGTTTTAGTGCATCTTCTCCCCATTTTACTTTATTGCTGCCTTCATCTATTTCATAAAAGGGTTCTTCTGGACCAGAAACCTCAGCTTTGTGGTATCCGAATAAGCCGCCTGATACATAAGGGCCGGCACTTGCAAAAACTTTAATGGCTCCAATGTTGGCTGTGGCTTTTAAATTCAGTGGAATTTGAAGATAATACAATCGGGATTTAAAGGACACTGAAAAACCAAAATCCTCCTGCAATTCTAAGCCATCGAATATAACCTGCTTGTAGCCTTTTTGATTAAATAGCAATGCAGTTTCAAAAACAAGACGCTTATTAAGATTGATCTCCATTGTTGGCCCAATATGGAAACCAGGCAGATATTTCATGCCTGTATTTACATTTACAGATTCATCGTTCCACTCAAAATGAAACTTGGAAGCAGTTAAGCCTCCTTTAATTCCAAAGGTTTGAGCAAATGATTGATTGCTTAAAAAAAGGGCGAAAATTGCCATTGCGGCGAAAAGTGATTTTTTCATACTTAAACTTTTTTTTTAGGAATTCAATTTAGCTTTTGTTTTTTCCAAAACGGTAACCAATAGAAACATGAATGCTTCTGTTTTGAGTTTGTAAATTTTCATAATTATAAATTTCAACAAGGCCATGATCGTAGGATAGGCCAAACTGATAAGCTTTGTATTCTATTCCCAAACCAACAGTTAATCCAGCATCGAATTTTTTTATCGTTGCTCCCTCCTCTAAATTATTGCCAAATTTTATATTGCTACCTTCAGCAGTACCTTCGCTGATTAGAAATGCGTTATTTTCATTGTGTGTTATTTTATTATGCATCCCTTTAATTGCATAAGAACCATAAGCTCCAGCAGTAGAATATAGCTTCCAATCTCCAAATTGGTGGCCAATTTTTATGGTAATGGGGATTTGTAAATAACTTAATTTGGTCAGCTCTTTTAAATGATGACCAACAATTTGACGATAACTTTCATTAGATTGCCTCTTTTCTCCTTTGTTCACCAAAAGTAGGGCTGTTTCAAAAGAAAGTATTTTATTGAGATTGATTTCCATTGTTGGCCCAAAATGCATGGTGGAAATCATTTTTTCATCGAGGTCAGTGCTACTTAAATCTAACCCTTGAAAACTTGAGGCGGAGTATCCAGCTTTCAGTCCAAAAGTTTGAGCGGAGGATTGAATGCTACAGAAAAGAGCGAGGAATGCCATTGCGGCGAAAAGTGATTTTTTCATCGTTTATTAATTTACAGGTTAATAAATAGAATCAATGTTGCGAGAAACAGCTTTCATCATGAAAGACAAATAGAAAGACGCAAAGATTGAACAAATGATTCAATTTGAGAAAGAAGATTCGTTTTGTAAAATAATACAACGGGAGCTATAACAGGATAGTATTTATGGACAATGTTTTATTGAAAAATTGCCTCATTGGAGGTTTAGAATGAATATTCTTTGAGGATTGAATACCTTGGTTGGTACAGTCTATTAATAAAGCGTCGGACTGGAGGACTAGACAAATCATGGCTTTCCTTCGGTGTTATCACCAAAGGACCTGGTGAACTTTTATGAAACGAAGCAAAAATGCTTAATTTAAGGGGAATAAATAAACAACCAAGATTGAAATGAAGCTGCTACCAAACATCTTTAATTTCACAACTTTCAATTCCATTCAAAGTCAGGTGTTCGATTTGATATTCCTCAAAAACGGAAGGATCTGCCGGTTGAACTTTTACATTCCCAAAACTATGAATTTGCTTTTGGTTGTTTTCAAGTAATTTTGTCATTTCAGTTCGGTTCAATAACAAATGACCTTTTATGGATGGACCAATTTTTTCGTAAGCCTCACTTTCTTCTTTGAACCAAAAAATCAATGGATTGAGTTTCGTTTGTTCTTTCAGAAATATTTCCTCAATCGAAAAACAATCGCCTTCGGTCATGCCTTCAATGACTTCTTTTATCTGCTCTAAATGAACTTGGGCTTTAATGAGTTTTTGCTTATATACTTCGTCCAATAAATTGTCAAAATTTCTATTGGTCAATTCTTGCAATTCCAGAACCTTAGCTGCTGTAGATTCATACAAAAAATACAATTGAGAGATGTCTTTAAAAGAAGAATATGGATTCATGCTGATTTGAAGTTTAACACTTTAACAAAATTACCTTCATACTCGACGATTTCACCATCTCGTATTTTCTTTTTTTTTCTGGTCTCAACCTCATCATTTACTTTGACGAGGCCGTCCATTACAACCATTCTGGCTTCTCCACCAGTCGAGCACATATTGGCAGCTTTTAACAAACTGATCAATTCAATGTATTCTTGTCCTTCCCTTATAAAAAATTCCGCCAATTGCATTTAATAAATTTATATTTTTAATGTGCTGCGCTTATAGTATAGTAAAATGAAACAAGACCAAAGCATATTCACTGACAACACAAAATTAATGAAGCTTTCCTTGATTCAAGATTGATTAGCAAAAAGCAAAAAACCAAAAGCAAATGGCTAAAGGCCAACAGCCTATCCCTAATTCGCATCTGTTTTCAACCCATACTTGTCTAACAAATAAACAAGCGAGGCAATTGAAGCCGCTCCCAATTCCAATTCCCTTTTATTGACTCCTTCAAAAACATCATTTGATGCATGGTGAAAGTCAAAGTATCTTTGGCTATCAGGAACAAAACCAATTAGAGGAACATTTTGGTCACGCAAATAACCAATGTCTACTCCTCCAAATCCAATGTCAAGATATCGCAGGTTGAACGGTGCCATCAAATCTTGCCATTCCTCAATTTGTTCTAATGTACGAAACTTATTATTTTCAGTTCCATCAATGGAAAAACCACGTGGTGAAAAACCTCCTCGATCCGACTCAATCGCCGCTAAGTGTTTCCAATTGTTCTCTAAGGATTGTTTGGCATATTCTTTGGCTCCGTTGGGACCGTTTTCTTCATTCATATACAAGACACAACGAATCGTTCTTTGTGGACGAATGCCCAATGCTTGGAAAAGTGAAATGACTTCAATTGAATGGACTGAACCAGCACCATCATCATGAGCGCCTTCTCCTAGATCCCAACTGTCAAGATGGCCACCCACCAGAATGATTTCATCAGGATAAAGGCTACCTCTTATATCAGCGACCACATTGTAAGAAAGTTTTTCCGGTAAGTTTTCGCAAGAAAGAACCAAATCAACTTTTAGTTGCTTGTCTTCTCTTAGTTTTTTACTCAACATTTTGGCACCATTGGTACTAATTGCAGCAGCGGGGATTTTCTTGACATCATCCGAATATCTTTGGACACCTGTATGAGGAAGATCATCATCTCTCAAATTCATAGAACGAACCAAGACGGCAACCGCTCCAAATTTTCCAGCAGTTGCAGCACCTGATGAACGCTGATCAACACAACCGCTGTAGGCTTCAAATGTTGAAATCAATCGAGGTTCCATTGGTCGGTTGTAGAAAACTATTTTACCTTTTAATTTTTCTTCTCCCAACTTTTCCAATTCATCAATTCCAAAAACTTCAACGATCTCAGCACTCACCGTTTTGCCGGCTGTTCCAACGGAACCACCCAAGGCACAAATGTCCACAGGGATGGTCGATCCATCAGACAATCGGACCGTAGCACTTTCTTTTTCTCCTCTCACCCAATGTGGAACCATAACTGGTTGCAGCCAAACGGTATCTGCTATTTTAGATAATACTTCTTGTCCCCATTTTACGGCTTTCTCTGCTCCATCTGACCCACTAAGTCTAGGGCCAATATCTTTGCAAAGGGAACGCAAGTTTTCATAACAAGCTCCATTGGTCAAAGCTTCATCGAAAATTTTGCGCAACATGGTGGAATCTTCTTTTTGAGCAAACATTAGGTTACAGCTCAAGAGAAAAAGTGCGGTTAGAATAATTCTGTGATTCATAAGTTCTTTTTAACAAGTTTATTTTTGTAAAATAACAAATAAACAATTTATAATAAAATGCAATGTGTTTAATTGCACAGTTTAACTACACAATTTCATTGCAGACATCTAAGGTCTCCTTAGATTCAATTGTGAAGGTAAAATGTAAGATTACTTATACTAGTATTTTGACTAGAAAAGCACTAAAATATATTCGAAAAATGCTTGATTCAACTGGGAGTATATCAATTCACTTTTCAAGTACTTTAACTAGGAAGTCCAAATTAATACTTATATACTTAAATATGTATAGTTTAGAAGAATATTTGGATAAAGAATGGCATAACTTTAATCTGTTAATTTTGTTTATTGGAATTTGAAACTTAAGTTTAAGCCCAATCCACAATGATAAATAATTAAACAATCAAGCATTTCACAAAATGGAACACATCAACATCGAAATAAAAGCAAGCTGCTCAGATCCCGAAAAGATCAGAGCGATTTTAAAAGAAAAAGGGGCAGACTTCAAAGGGACAGATCATCAGATTGATACTTATTTCCATTCAAGAGGTGGAAGGTTGAAATTGCGTGAAGGCAAAATAGAAAACAATCTAATCCATTATTACAGGAGCAATGAAGAGGGCCCCAAATTGTCAGAGGTTTCCCTTTTTAAATCGGAGCCTGGATCGGGCTTAAAAGATATTTTGGTGAAATCTATGGGAGTTATGATTGTGATTGATAAAATGCGTGAAATCTATTTTATCAATAATGTAAAATTTCACCTTGATCAAGTTCAGGACTTAGGGTCTTTTCTTGAAATTGAAGCCATTAATGAACCAGGCGATATGGACCAATCAAAACTGGAAGTTCAATGTGATCAATATTTACAGCTTTTTGAAATTGAATCCAAAGACCTTATTGCTGTTTCCTACAGCGATTTGCTCATGGAGAAAAATAAATCTTAAAAAGAAGTGACTAAGCAGAAAAAATCAACCAAATAATTAGCGGTAATGTCTAAAAACAATAATGAATCAGAATTACCGTCTAAATCGTATCTTTGTAGGAGATTTGTTTTGATTAACTGTCCTTATTGAACAGAGTCTCAAATCTTTGATTTTAAAAATTGACAATAATATATGGGTCTTTTATTATTTTACGGATTAATAAGCATAGTCTTTTCATTTCTTTGTTCTATCCTCGAAGCAGTTTTATTGAGTGTAACACCAACATTTATGTCGGTTTCAGCAAAGGAAAACGCCTCTTTCGCGCCAGGACTTAAAGCCTTAAAGGACGACGTTGACAAACCTTTGATCGCCATCCTTACCTTAAATACTTTGGCGCATACAGTTGGAGCTATTTTGGTTGGAGTTCAATCAGAAGTGGCCTTTCACGGTGCACCACCGCTAGTTATTCCCTTTTTGAACATAACTGTTCCTTGGGTTGGTATTATTTCAGCCCTTATGACAGTACTTATTTTGGTTGTTTCTGAAATAATTCCAAAAACCATTGGGGCAACTTACTGGAAATCATTGGCTGGATTCTCAACTAGAACTTTGAATTTTATGGTCTTGGCTATGAAATATACTGGATTGTTATGGGTTTTACAGCTCATTACCAAATTGTTTGGCCACAGCGAACACAATGTACTCAGCCGTGCAGATTATTCGACCATGACCGATATGGCCAGCGAAGAAGGCGTGC
The DNA here is from genome assembly GCA_937927195.1 of uncultured Chitinophagales bacterium. Lineage (GTDB taxonomy): Bacteria > Bacteroidota > Bacteroidia > Chitinophagales > UBA2359 > JAHDGP01. The sequence continues at coordinate 5,958 of CALBCY010000348.1, read as the reverse complement.
TTAAAGAAGGGGAATCGAAGATTATCAAAAACATGCTTCGCTTTGAACAAATTCTTGTAAGTGAGCATTACACCCCTCGTGCCGTTGCAGAAATGGCTTCTCAGGACACAGTGATCCAAGAATACTATGTTTCTAAAAACAAGAAATTTCCATTCTCAAGAATACCAGTTTATGAAGGAACAAATCAGGATAAAATAACTGGCTATGTTCTCAAAGATGACATGCTGGCTTTGATTGCCGATGGTCAGGGGAACAAAACCTTCAAAGACATTACAAGAGATATAATTTTTGTCAATGCTGAATTGAAATTACCTCAATTGCTCAATAAGTTGATGACAAAGGATAAGCTTGGAAAAAACAAGCACATTGCGATGGTCACCGATAAATTCGGTCAAGTGGAAGGCGTCATTACCTTAGAAGATGTAATGGAAACCCTTTTGGGCACTGAAATCGTAGATGAACATGACACTGCACCCGATATGAGAATATTGGCTGAAGAAAACTGGGCAAAGCGTTCAAAAGACCTTGATGTAAATTAATCACAGTTGTTCTTAAACACCTGATTACTAGTCTTTTTAATGAAATTTATTCTTTTGATTTTTAGAATTTCAAATGAATATTTGTGTACTTTAAACTTTGTTTGGCTCTCTCCATTCAAACATTCAGGTATGGTGGTGAAATTATTGCCAATTGATCCGTGAAAATCAAATATTATGTTTAGAATCTTTGCTTTAATTGCAGCTACCTTGACAGTAGCCATTGTTTCGTCTAGCTGCCAGACAAAAAAATACTTGCCTTCAGAATTTTCCAAAAAACAAATCCTTTTTGGAAATGGTGGAGGATTCACTGGAATGGAGACGACTTTCATCCTTCAGGAAAATGGCCAGCTTTTTAAAGCCAATCTAGATGAAACATATGACGAACTGCAGGTGCTTGACAAAGAAACCTGTAAGTATTTCTTTGACAAACTCAATGATTGCAACATGGGGGAGTTAGAATTTAATCAGCCTGGCAACTTGTATTATTTCCTCGAAGAGAAAGGTAAGAAAGTCAACAAACGTTTGGTTTGGGGAGACAGGTCTTCCGGACAGCCTAGTGAAAATGTTTTTGAATTGCATGGTGAGTTGATAAGAATGGTCAGAGATATGAATTCTGCAAATGTAAAGGAAACAAACATTCCCAAAAAAGAACAGATTCAAAATAAAGAGCTAGAAACTCAGCCATCGACTCAGCCAACCACTCAGCCAGAAACGGATGCTGAGGTAGATGACCAACCAACCACAGCACCAAGCTCTCAGCCAACAACAAAACCCAGTTCTAATGAGGAGCCCAATGAGGAGCCCAATGAGGAGTCTAATGAGGAGTCTAATGAGGATTCCGATGAAAAAACTGACAACAAATAATATTTAATCCTATACCCAAATTAATTTTTTTGCGTTAATTATTGAAAGTAGGCTTTATGAATTTCAAACAAACACTAACAACCAGCATTTGCTCTTTTTTAATTGCAGCTTCTTGCATTGCTCAAAATCCATTTCAGGTCAAACAAAAAACGACCTTTAATGAAGAACAAAACAATCAAGAATCCATGGTTTCTTCTTCTAAGAAATTAGATCGCATCAATACTGGAAAGTATAAGACATTGGGACCTTTAACGAGAACCAAGGTTCAAAATGCTGCGAATCTTAGTCAATCCAATCAAAAACTTAAATACAGTCTGGCTCCTGAAACTGGGATGCCCATTCTCATTTCTGGTTATGAGTTTGCCAATAAATCAAGTTTACAAAATACGGCTCAACAAAAAGCTGCTGCATTTGATTTTTTAGAAGCCGTTCAAGAAAACATTTGCATTGAAAATGCAAGAGAAGAGTTTGGAATGATTGCTCAAGAAGAGGTGGAAGGTTTTAAGCATTTGAAATTTCAACAGTACTACAAAACTTTACCAGTTTATGCTGCTGAATTGATCGTTCACATTTCACCAGAGGGAAATCTCAGTTTGAATGGAAGAAGTCAACCCAGCCCATTTATCGAAAATATTGAACCTTCATGGACAGTTGATCAGGCCAAGGAGCTTGCATTGGCGGATTTATCAGGCAAGACCTTGGTTAAGAATATGTCTCAAGAAGAAATTGATCGTTTGGATTACCACGGCCCTGAAAGTGAGTTGATTATCTATCCCTCTTTGAATGATTTCGGAGCTTTTCATTTGACTTACCATTTGACAGTTCGTCCCAACTTCCTCGAAGTGTACGAATACTTCGTTGATGCCAAGACTGGTGAAATTTTAAACTCTTACAATCATACTTGTTCAATTGATGGTTCAGATACTGCTCAAGCAGTCGATTTAAATGGTCAAACCAGAACGATTAATACTTACGATTACGAAGGGACTTTTTACCTGTATGACGCTTCTAGGCCTATGTATACGGGTCCAGATCCTGGATTGCCTTCTCCTGGAGACGGTGGGGTAGAGACACTCAATATGGGAGGATCTTCTTATGCTGATCCACAGTTTGAAGACATTACCTCTTCGAACAATGTTTGGGGCGGAGAAGCGATTCATCCAAATGCTGTTTCAGCACATTACAATGCAGGTCTTAGTTATGAATACTTCCGCTCAATTCATGGAAGAAATTCAATCAATGGACAAGGCGGAGATGTTATTTCATTTGTCAATGTTACAGATGAAAATGGAAGCCAATTGGACAATGCCTTTTGGAATGGACAATATATGTTTTACGGAAATGGTGCAAGTGTATTTAAACCTTTGGCAGGCGCTTTGGATGTAGCTGGTCATGAAATGTCTCATGGAGTGATTCAAAACACTGCTAACTTGGAATACCAAGGGGAATCTGGTGCCATCAACGAATCAATTGCAGATGCATTTGGTGTCTTAATTGATTGGGGTGATTGGAAATTGGGAGAAGACATCATTGCAAACACCAATGCCTTCCCAACGGGATGCTTGAGAGATATGCAAAATCCAAACAATGGAGGAAGTAGCATCAATGATGTTGGAAATGGTTGGCAGCCCGATCACTATGACGAGAGATATACTGGTTCTCAAGACAATGGTGGTGTTCATATCAATAGTGGAATACCCAACAAAGCATTTTATTTAATCGCCAATTCTTTAGGAAAAAGCAAAACTGAAAAAATTTATTACAGAGCTTTGAGTAACTACCTAACTCGTTCTTCTAAGTTTATAGATTTAAGATTGGCGCTTGTCCAAGCTGCAGGTGAAGTTGCAGAAGTTACTACAAATGACATCAATGTTGTTAAAAATGCATTTGATCAAGTGGGTGTCTTAAACGGCGCTCCTACTGAAATAGATGAAGTAATAGAAGAAAATAATGGGGATGAATTCATTGTTAGTTTGGATACAGACGTAAACAATCTTACAAGATTGTATCTTTCAAATACCACTCCTCAGAACAACGATGATTATACGGCCTTGAGTCAAAGTTCAATTACTCGTAAACCAAGTGTCAGTGACGATGGCTGCGATTTGTTTTTCATCGACTCTAACACAAAATCTTTGAAGTACATCAACCTTTGTTCTCAACCTTTCAATGAGCAAACCATAAACATTCCTGGTTTTGCCGATGAATGGTATGGTGTTGCCGTTTCGAAAGATGGAAGTCGCGTTGCTCTTAATACTGTTTTTGAAAATGACAATTCAATTTATGTCTATCACATAAGCAGCAATCAGGTTCAGCAATTCGAACTGTATAGTCCAACCTTCTCTGAAGGTATTCAAACCAATACCGTTAAATATGCGGATGCTATGGAATGGGATTATACTGGTGAGTATATTGTTTACGATGCCTATAATGTCATCACTCAAACTGGTGCAGATGATTATGATTTCTGGGATATGGCAATTATTCAAGTGTGGAACAATTCAGGCAATAACTTCAATTCTGAAGGGAAGATTAGTCAAATTTTTAGCAATCTTCCAGAGGGAGTCAGCATCGGAAATCCAACCTTCGCAAAGAATTCACAAAATGTATTTGCTTTTGATTATTGGGACACTAAAAACAGCGAGTTAAAACTAATGGCGGTCAATTTGGAAACCAGTGACTTGGGAACAATTGTAGACAACAATGACATTTTATCCTATGCCTCTTATTCAAGTGACGATAGCAAGATTGTTTACTCTGCTTTGGATGACAGTGGTGAAAAATGGATCAACAGTGCAAATGTAAATGCCGATAAAATTTCAGCTGCTGCGAACCCAAATATCACGCAACTCATTCCTGTTGCTGAATGGCCAATTTGGTTTACCCAAGGAACCAGAGCCTTGCCTACAGGTTTGGATGAAATTTCAAACATTGGTCTTCATTTCAAAATAGCACCAAATCCTGTTAACAATTGGTTTAAAATCAATTTAGAGCCCAATCAAGATGCGGAGATAGCCATCTATCAAATAGATGGTCGACTGATGAAAGAAATAAATGGAACCAATGACAGTTCGATAGAAGTCAACGCAAATGATTGGCCAACTGGAACTTACATCGTAAAAGTTAAAACGAAAGATTGGATAGAAACATCCAAGTTGATAAAACTGAATTAGAAAACTAAGTGATCCAAACTAAGTGATCCAAACTATGTGCTCTAAACTATGTGCTCTATGTGTCCTATGTGGTTCAAAATAACAAACCACCTAGAAACCTAGAGCACATAGCACTTACTTCCACTTGATATTACATCCAATACTTGGCTTTTGAGTTGCGCTCACTTTTTCTCCAGCAATCAATGCGTCCAAAGCAGTTCTGATGTCTTTCCCGTTCGCTGCTGTCCCATTGCCCGGTCTTGAATCGTCCAATTGACCACGATAGACACATTTCATTTCAGCATCAAAAATACTGAAGTCTGGCGTGCATACCGCATCGTAAGCCTTTGCTACCTCTTGACTTTCATCGAATAAATACGGGAAAGGAAGATTCGTAGCTTCTGCCAATTCCTTCATTTTATCAGGACCATCTTGCGGATAATTTGCAGCATCATTGCTCGATATAGCGATGATGGAAACACCTTTTGATTGATAATCATTGCCTAGTCTAATCAATTCATCCCAGATGTTCTTTACAAAAGGACAGTGATTGCAGATAAACATCACCAAGGTGGCCTTCTCTGCTTTGAAATCAGACAAGCTCATCATTTTACCACTAACAGTGTCAGGTAGATTAAAATCGGGAGCATTGAAGCCCAGTTCTATTTGTGTAGTTTCTATTGCAGCCATTTTTTAGAAGTTTAGTTTATAAAATTCGAGGCAAATTTAAGTGATTTTTACCAGATTATAACTTTTTAAGAATTCTATGAAAATGTCCTTGTTTTCTAAGAAGACGCTTGAAATTTGGTGGTTTAGAATAATAAGTGGCAACAAGCGCTGTCTCATTTGTTGGCAGATTCAGGAATCAATTGGATTATTTTCCCGAACCAATTGATATTCGGTATAGCACAATTTTTTACCTTTGCCATCCATCAATCATAATATCCAATTAATCGCCTAAGAAAATACGTTAAAAGCCTTCGAAGTTTAAGAGTGGTCCATCGATACATAGGGATAGCCTTAGCTGTTTTTCTATTGATCAGTGCTGTTACAGGTGTGCTGTTAGGATGGAAGAAACATTCTGACTTTTTGCAACCGCCCACTCAAAAAGGAATCAGTCAGGAATCGGAAAAATTTAAATCCATTTCAGAATTGTCCAATATTGCCAATGAGGCAATGTCGCTTGGCGGTCAAGATGGTGGAGCAATTGACCGAATGGATTTCAGACCCTCAAAAGGGATGGTAAAAGTAATTTTCGAAAAAGGAAACTGGGAGGTTCAAGTGGATGCGAGTAATGGTGAAATTTTATCCATCGCTCAAAGGCATTCAGATTGGATAGAATCATTGCACGATGGTTCGATAATAAGCGATTTCTTCAAATTTGTTTCGATGAACATATTGGG
>CALBCY010000347.1 GCA_937927195.1 uncultured Chitinophagales bacterium | reverse complement strand
AGTTTAGAATTGTAATGAGTTTTGTAGTAACCTGAGTTCGATTAAAAAATTCAATTTAAATCAATTTGTAAAGTGAAAATTACCAAATTGTTTTACAGTGAGTTTTTATTAAAATAGTTAGTCAGAATCAGAAAGAGTTGTTTCTTTTCGCTCGTACTTTTGCTTGATCGCGCGGCGAACCGTCAAAAGTACCCAAAATCAACAGGGTCGCCTGCCGGGACTTACTTCACAGCGCCGGCTGCCCGGTTTTTTACGCTTCAGAATCTCCCTAAATCCTAAAAAAAATAAACTCGCTAATCAAACATTTGTTCGATTCAATTGGCCATTCGAAAGTTGGAAAGATTAACTTAAGTGAGGCTCAAACAGGATTTTTTTCTTAACGTATTTAAGAAAATTCTTACGCTAAAATGACAAATGTCCAATTTTTCGCTAAATTTAAAATTTTAATTACTTTATCAATTGAATATTAATAAGTTCAAAGTCGAACTCAGGTTAGTAGGTAACTTAAAAAAAATGCAGCTTGGAAATTCCAAGCTGCATTAATTGTTTTTACTTCGGCTAACGGCTAACGGCTAACGGCTAACGGCTAACGGCTAACGGCTAACGGCTAACGGGCTAGCCTTTCTTCTCTTGAACGATTTCAAAATCAACCGTTCGGTTTTTCAAGTCCGCTGCCACAACAACTATTTTTAGTTTATCGCCCAATCGGTATTTTTGTCCGGTTTTCATTCCCATTAAAGCATATTCATCTTCGGCAAAAATGAACCGGTCGTGTGTAATGCTTTCCGTTCTTACCAAGCCTTCGCAATGGTTTTCTTCCAGCTCTACGAATATTCCGTAATTTTGGACACCACTAATCACTCCAATGAATTCATCTCCCAATTTGTCTGAGAGAAATTCTACTTGTTTGTATTTGGTGGATTCTCTTTCTGCATTCATCGCATTTTTCTCCATTGTCGAGCAATGTTTTAAAGTGCTGTCCATTCCATCTTTGTCCATTTCAGGCTCATTATCCATCATACGCTGTAATTGCCTGTGGACCATTACATCTGGATACCTTCTGATTGGAGAAGTGAAATGCGTATAGTCGGGCATCGCCAAACCATAATGACCGATGTTATTGGTGGTGTATTCCGCTTTGGACATCGTTCTAATGGCCAAAGTTTCTATAAGATTTTGTTCTGGTTTCTCTTGAACTTTTGCTAAAATTCCATTAATAGATTTGGCAATTTGTTCAGGATTGCTAAAAATCAATTTGTGCCCAAACTTGGCCGCCATGTTCTGGAATTTTTCCAGCTTCTCAGCTTCAGGCGGAGCATGCGTTCTATAAACACCAGGAGCTTTTTGGTTTTTGATATTGTATTTGGTGAAATACATCGCCACAGCTTCATTGGCCATCAACATATAATCCTCGATCATGTTGTTGGATTCTTTCTGAACTTTCAGGTAAGTCCCAATTGGTTTTCCTGTTTCATCCAATTCAAACTTAATCTCTGGTCTGTCAAATCTAATGGCTCCTTTGGCCATTCTTCTTTGACGAATTTTTTGCGAAAGCCTGAACATGGTCAGTATTTCCTCTTTATAATCTCCTTCTCCTGTTTCGATTATTTCCTGTGCCTCAGCATAGGTGTATCTTCTAACGGAGTGTATGACTGTTCTTGCAAATTTTCTATTGACAATTTTTGCTTCTTCGTCCACTTCGAAAATAACAGAGAAGCAGAGCTTGTCTTCATTTGGTCTCAGGGAACAAACCAGGTTGGATAAATGCTCCGGGAACATTGGGACCACTCGATCTACCAAATAAACCGAAGTTGATCGCATAACTGCTTCCTTGTCCTCGATTGTTCCTTCTTGAATGTAATGACTTACATCTGCAATGTGTACACCAATCTCCCAATTGCCATTGTCTAATTTTTGGATGGACAATGCGTCATCAAAATCTTTTGCATCATGTGGATCAATCGTTACGGTGGTTACTTTTCTGAAATCAATACGTTTGTCAATTTCTTCCTGTGGAATTTCCATGCTCAATCTGGACATTCTGTCCATGACTTTCTTTGGAAACTTCAGTGGGAAGCCATTCTCGACAATGATTGCTTTCATTTCAGCATCATGTTCTCCTTCTTGGCCTAAAACATTGATGATGTCTCCATATGGGCTTTTTTGATTGGCAGGCCAGCCAATTAATTTGACAATTACTTTGTCACCATCTTTGGCATTCTTCAGGTTCTTTCCTTTGACATAAAAATCAACAGGCACCTTTTTTCGGTCCATAATGATGAAGGCAAATTTTTCTTGCATATCAACTATGCCAGCAAATTCTTCTTGTCTTCTTCTGATGATCTCAACAATTTCGCCCTCTTTTCGGCCTCTTCTGTTGGATTTATTCAGTCTTACTTTTACCAAATCGCCATCAAAAGCTCTGTTGACAAATCGTGGAGCAATGTAAACATCGTCTGGTAAATCGTCTACAAGTATAAAGGCCGAACCTTTGGACGTTAAATCAACAATCCCTTCTACAAAAACACCTTGCGTCTTTTTAATGGCTTGAGTATCAGTATCAGCAGTAAAAAAGTATCTGCCGTCTCTGTGTTGATAAATTATATTCTTTTTTAAAAGTGTCTGGACGGATGTTTTTACCTCCGCTTTTGTTATTCTTTTTTTTCCTAATTTTTTTATAATAGTCTTTACGGTGAATCCCGTATATGGATGGTTCTTGAATATTTTTTGAACCTTTTCGGTCAGATTTCCTGACCCTCTTCTTCTGTTCACAATTTTTGTTTTAGTGAAATAATGTGTTGTAATTTGTTTGGAAAATGGCTTGGGCGGGCTGTACTAAGCGTGGATTTAAATGCATCGTTAATATCAGAAACGAGCCAGAAACTAAAATAGTTTCAATCAAGCAATATTTTTCACAATTAATATATCCAAGCCAAATCGAAAAACCACCTCCCATCATATTCTATAGTACGAATTTACGAATAATTGAGCAGATACCTATTTGGTTAATATAGAAGGAATGAAACAGAAGGTGTTCACGTATCGCTTGATAACTTTTAATCATTTGCTTTAAAATCAACGAAGTAATTAAAGTTTTATCGAAAAACGCTTCAAAAAGGCAGTGTTCACTACGTCTTATAGCTTAGTTGTACCTTGAAACCGATATTATACGCTTTTTTATCAACAAAATGCCGCAACCCACATCAACAACATTTTAATCAGGCATTGATCGGTTTTGGGGTCCATGAAAACATTTTTTAACAACACATTAAATTTTTTCATTATGAAAACGCATTGTTTTTTGACGGCCATTGCCATTGCCCTAATGTTTGCATCTTGTGCCAATGAAGATCCTGTTTACACAGAGGCCAATCCAGTTGCAGACCCCTATGAACTATTTACTTTTGAAAAAAAAGTAACGATTGTAGATTCCGAAAGCGGAAGTGAAGTTCAATTGAAAATCAAGGCCACTACACAAGAAGCCTTAGACAATTATGATCCTGACACTTATCAATTGTTTCCGGAGTTTGAGTTGATTGAAAAGGAAGCTGAATCAACTGAATACAATAATGGAAACCCTCCGAGGTATGGTGAACCAGCCATTTCATCCAGTATTGTTATTGAAGTATTGGAAAGTAATTTGGTAGAAGATGCCCACTCTTTCAGAATTCAACCCAAAGGCATGCCTTATGACTTTGCAGGAAAAACGATGGGCGAGCCATATTCTTACACCGTAAATGGTCCTTACTTGGGAGCTTGGTGTTTGTCTGGTAAAATGTATTCTTATTTTTATGTAGACAATACTTATACCTATTCTATTTTTCTAGAACCGAGCCATGCGGTTTATGGTTTGGATTATGATGCTCCATACAATCAAAGAATTGATTTATACATGTTTTCAGGACCAGCGCACATGTTGATGTACGATGGCCGAAGATTTGATGATTTGTATTTTAATTAGAACAAAACTGTACTCAACGATTTGATGTAACAAATTAGATAATAATTTCACGCCGATAAGAATTGATGACTAGGGAGGAAGAGTTTCGCTTTGAAACTCTGTCCTCCCTTTTTATTTTAATCACTATGATTCAATCACTATGAAATGAATTGTAGGGCAAGCAAATAGGAAGAACATTGTAATTTCTTTCGGTAATTCTTTCGGTAATTCTTTCGGTAATTCTTTCGAGTTAAAATTCTTAGCTGCGAGTTCTGCAGAATCGAATTAGATTGGTGGAGGTAAAAAAAAAATGCAGCTTGAGGTTATCAAGCTGCATTCGTTATTTGTTTTTTCGCTAAAGACTAAAAGTAAAGGCTAAAGCAAGGTTTTGAATCTTGGTCTTTTTGGTGTGATGTCTCCCAACCTTTCTTTTTTAGCCGCTTCATATGCTGCAAAGTTTCCTTCAAATAAAGTGAGTTCTCCCTCGTCTTCATAAGCTAAAATGTGCGTTGCTAGGCGGTCAATGAACCATCTATCGTGAGAAATAACGAGTACACAACCAGCAAAGTTTTCGATGGCCTCTTCCAATGCTCTTAACGTGTTCACATCAATATCGTTGGTAGGCTCATCCAGTAGAATTACATTTCCACCTTCTTTAAGTGTTATTGCCAAATGAAGTCTATTTCTTTCTCCACCAGACAACACGTCCACCTTTTTTTGTTGGTCGCCACCAGCAAAATTAAATTTGCTTAAATAGGCTCTTGCATTAATGCTGCTGTTTCCAATTTTAATATTTTCATCGCCTTGACTGACGATTTCATAAATGGTTTTTCCTGGGATCAAATCCTCGTGATTCTGATCGACATAAGCCAATTGGACTGTTTCGCCAATCTTAATTTCACCACTGTCTGGTTGTTCTTCGCCCATGATCATTCGGAATAGGGTAGATTTACCAACTCCGTTTGGTCCAATGATTCCAACGATGGCATTTTGGGGAATGCTCATGTTGAGGTTTTCGATTAAGACTCTATTGTCGTAAGATTTGTTCAATCCTGAAATGTCAATGACCGAGCTTCCAAGTCTTGGTCCAGGTGGAATAAAGAGTTCCAATCTGGCTTCTTTTTCTTTGGCTTCTTGCGAACTTAGAGCATCATAGGCTTTCAATCTCGCCTTTCCTTTTGCTTGTTTAGCTTTGGGATTCATTCTTGACCATTCGAGCTCTCGTTTCAATATTTTTTGGCGTTTGCTTTCTGCTTTTTCTTCACCAGCCAATCTTTTGGATTTTTGGTCAAGCCATGTACTGTAGTTGCCTTCCCATGGAATGCCTTGTCCTCTATCCAATTCAAGAATCCAGCCTGCTACATTGTCCAAGAAGTAACGATCGTGAGTTACTGCAATGACTGTTCCCGGAAAAGACTGTAAGAATTGTTCCAACCAATGAACTGATTCGGCATCGAGATGGTTGGTCGGCTCATCGAGTAGTAAAATGTCTGGTTTGCTGAGCAGCAATCTGGTCAAAGCGACCCTTCTTCTTTCTCCTCCTGAAAGAACAGATACTTTTGCATCATTTGGCGGACAACGGAGGGCATCCATGGCCATGTCCAAGGTGTGGTCGAGATTCCAAGCATCCAAAACTTCCATTTTTTCACCGAGTTCTCCTTGCTTCTCGATGGTTTTGGTCATTTCCTCGTCCGTCATTTCCTCCTCGAACTTTGCATTGATGGCATTGTAAGCATTGACGACATCGACAATGTGTTGAACCCCTTCTTGAACAACCTCCTTTACCGTTTTGGTCTCGTCTAATTCTGGCTCTTGTGCGAGGTAGCCAATTTTATATTCCTTGTCGAAAGTTACTTTGCCTTCAAAATTATTGTCCAATCCAGCAATGATTTTAAGCAAGGTCGATTTACCGGATCCGTTGAGACCGAGGACACCGATTTTGGCTCCGTAATAGAAGGAAAGCCATATGTTCTTAAGAACTTGATTACTTGGTTGATGTGTTTTACTCACACCCTCCATTGAGAATATTACCTTTTTATCTGACACTTATGATGTTTTAATTAGAAATTTAGCGCTGTCAAAGATAATTTATTTTTTAGGATTAAAGTAGCGTGTTGGAAAAAGCTGTTAGCTGAAAGGGGAAAGCTTTTAGCCTTTGGCTTTTGGCCTTTAGCAATATGCCTCGGAGCGATGAGCTGTATTGGGGGATGCTGCTAGCCATTGGCCTTTAGCTTTTAGAGCTATGCTTTTTTCCTTTTCTATTTACAGCATTGCCAAAGGCCAAGGGCTAAAAGCCAATCGCCTCTCAAACACCTTACATCTTTATGCTTCGAATCCATTTTCTAATTCTTGTCCTGGCATTCTTATAGGGTGAGGAGGTGTTTAGCTGGATCATTCTGCCGAGGGGATAGTGCTTATAGAATCCGGGACCGTAGAGTCTTTCATTATCGGTAGAATCGATTAGTTGTAGGATTTTTGAAACGGTTTTGTCTAATAGATCTTGAAGCTCGGGGAAGGATTTGTCTTCATAATCCTTGTAAAATTTTTGGGCCAATAAACCGAGTTCGGTCCACTTAAACCCTTTTTCGGGAAAGTCTATTTCTATTTTTTTTTCGTGAAATTTGTTCCATTTCAAGACCAGCTCTCCCCATCCGATTAAATAAGAGAGCAGATTGCAGATGCTCATCTTTGTTCCTTTGGCGTGGCCTTCCAAGCTCGGATCATTTGCTTGTTTGTCATCGATTTTTTCAAACTCTAATGAAAGTTTGCCATATTCTTGGTTTATCGCCTCTATCAATTCTTGCTTGTTGCTGGGTATTGCCATGAAAATGTTATAGTTGATTCAGAAATGTAGGCATTTTTGCTGGTTCGTGAGAATTGTGCTAAATTAATGAATATTTTGAAAAGTCCTAGCGGTCGAAAGGACAGCTGGTGTTTGGACCCCATAGCAGCGGTTCATTCACTTACAAAAAAGTTTTCTCCCTAGCGGTCGAAAGGACAGTTGGTGTGTGGACCCCATGGCAGCGGTTCATTTACTTACAAAAAAGTTTTCTCCATAGTTGTCCTAAGGACAGCTGGTGTTTGGATACCATGGTAGTGTTCATTCACTTACAAAAAAGTTT